>NZ_JBVVOZ010000012.1:0-213089 GCF_055807395.1 Bradyrhizobium sp. Kon10
GGCAGTCGATCGCGGTCTCGGCGCTGTCGCTGGCCAACCAATCGCAGCAGAGCGTGCTCCAGCTGCTCCGCTAATAACTAACTGAAATCATATAACTAAACGGCGGCGGGGCTTCGGCCCCGCCGCTCTTTTTGCGTTCGCAGGCGACCGTGGAAATCCGCGCTCGAGGGGAGGAGGGGCGCTAACCCGGCATTAACCGTATCCCTTAAACCGTCGTTAACCATACTTTAAAGGACAGCCCCTAAAACTGGACGAAAGCCCGCTTTCCAGATCGGCGAGCCCCGATTCGTACCCGGTTCAAGAGGAAGACCTGCCAATGTCCAACATCGTTCTCTCGGCGTCGGTTCGCCAGAACCTGTTGTCGCTGCAATCGACGGCCGACCTGCTGGCCACGACGCAGCAGCGCCTCTCGACCGGCAAGAAGGTCAACACCGCCCTCGACAACCCGACCAACTTCTTCACCGCGCAGGGGCTGGACAACCGGGCGAGCGACATCAGCAACTTGCTCGACGGCATCAACAACGGGGTGCAGGTGCTTCAGGCCGCCAACACCGGCATCACTTCGCTGCAAAAGCTGATCGACAGCGCAAAGTCCATCGCCAACCAGGCGCTCCAGACGACCGTCGGCTATTCCACCAAATCCAACGTCTCGACGACGATCCCCGGCGCGACACCCGCTGATCTGCGCGGCACAACCAGCTTCGCCAGCGCAATCGCGAGCAGCAACGTTCTGTTCACCGGCGCTCCCGGCGGTACAACTGCCGCGACTGCGGCAACCAAACTTGGCGGCGTCTCGGGCGTGTTGGCCGGAACCGCTCTCAATGACAACAACGGTGGCGGCGCCGCGCCCATTTCGTCGAACACGTTGCTCTTCGGTGATGGTCTCGCGGGCGCAACTTCCGGCTTGAGTGCCGCCGGCAGCACTCAATTCGTGGACGGCTCGAGCTTTACGGTCAACGGCCATACCGTCACCTTCAAGGCCGGCGCGGCGCCGAATGTCGTGGGTTCACCCAACACCTTGCCGTCCGGCTACGGCCTCGACAGTTCAGGTACCCAGAGCGTTGCTACGGACGGCAACGGCAATTCTGTCGTCTATCTCGGCTCCAGCGCTACCAACTCAACGGCCAAGATCGGCGACGTCCTCAAAGCCATCGATCTTGCCAGCGGCGTGCGCGGCGCGACTATCAGTGGTGGCGTGGCAACGCTCAACGCCAACAACAGCGGCCAGACTCCTTCCACAGCCGTGGGTGCGATCTCGCTCCAGAGTTCGACGGGGGGCGATCTAAACGTCACCGGCACGGCCGACCTGCTGCACGCTCTTGGCCTAACCGGTGCGACGGGCGGAGGTAGCACGACGTTGACTGCTGCCCGTACCTCGAGCGCGAATACCCTCTCGGGGCTGCTCCAGACCGGATCGACGCTGAATGTCGACGGTCACGTCATCACCTTCAAGGATGGACCCAAGCCCGCCGCAGCGCCGACCGGGTCCGGAGTGACTGGCAACATCGTCACGGACGGGAACGGCAACTCGATCGTCTACCTCGAAACGGCGACGACATCCGATCTTCTGAATGCGATCGACGTCGCAACCGGCGTGCAGACCGCAACGATCAATACGGTCAACGGCACGGCATCACTTTCGACGGCAACGGGCCAGACCAACTCCTCGATCGCGCCGAGCGGTGCGTTGAAGATCTCGACCGGCATAAATGCCGATCTCGCCATCACCAGCACCGGCAACGCGCTGTCCGCGCTCGGGCTGGCCGGCAACACCGGCACTGCCTCCGCGTTCACCGCCGCGCGCACTTCCGGGATCGGCGGCATCAACGGAAAGACGCTGACCTTCACCGCGTTCAACGGCGGCACGCCCGTCAACGTGACATTCGGTGACGGCACCAACGGCACGGTCAAGACGCTCGACCAACTGAACAACCAGCTCCAGGCGAACCACCTGACGGCCACGATCGACGCGAATGGTTTGCTCACGATCACCACCGTCAACGAATACGCTTCATCGACGCTCGGCTCGGCGGCGGCGGGTGGCGCGATCGGCGGCACGATCACCAGCTCGTTGACCTTCTCGACCGCCCAGCCGCCGGTGCAGGATCCCGTGGCGCAAACGGCACGTTCCAACCTGGTCAACCAGTACAACAATATTCTCGCTCAGATAGACACGACATCTCAGGACTCCTCGTTCAACGGCGTCAACCTGCTCAACGGCGATACGTTGAAGCTGGTTTTCAACGAGACCGGCAGCTCCACGCTCGGCATCAACGGCGTGGTCTTCAACGCGGCGGGACTCGGGCTCAGCAATCTCGTCAACGGCGTCGACTTCATCGACAATGGCGCCACCAACAAGGTGCTCACGAGCCTGAACGCGGCCTCGAGCACGTTGCGGTCGGAAGGCTCCGCGCTCGGCTCGAACCTGTCGATCGTGCAGGTGCGCCAGGACTTCTCCAAGAACCTGATCAACGTGCTGCAGACCGGCTCGTCGAACCTGACGCTCGCCGACACGAACGAGGAAGCGGCCAACAGCCAGGCGCTGTCGACCCGTCAATCGATCGCGGTCTCCGCACTGTCGCTGGCGAACCAGTCGCAGCAGAGCGTGCTGCAGCTGCTTCGCTAATATCGCAGCGCAGAATCGCTACTCGACACATCGCGGCGGGGCTAATGCCCCGCCGTTCTTTTGAGCGAGATCGCTAAGACAAGATTAGCTCAGATCAGCGCATGATGAATGCGACCGTTTACAGCGCACGCACTCGCATCTAGCTTTGAGTTGAGAAAGAATCCGCGCCCCGTAATTGTCCGGAGCGCTTCCACTCTCCCACGTAAGCAAATCTTAAGCGGTGCTGCCTAGGGTTGGGAAAGAAATCCTTAAGCCTGTTCAACGGGCTAGGAAACCTCCAGGGTGTGATTGATGTCGAATTCCGCTGCCTCGGCTTACGCGCGCGTTGCGACGACCACTGCATCTCCTCGCGACGTCGAGGCGCAGACGCTGCTCAAGGCTGCGAACAAGCTGCAGGACGCCGTCAACAATGCCGACCCGCTCAGCGAAGAGACCAGGCACGCCCTGATGTTCAATCGCAAGCTCTGGACCATCTTCCTCAGCGAAGCGATGCGCGACACCAATCCCCAGCCCATTGAAGTCCGGCAGAAGATCGCCAACATCAGCGTGTTCGTGCTGAGCCAGACCGCGGCGCTCCAGATGAGCCCGCAGTTCGATCACTTCCGTCCGCTGATCGAGATCAACCGCAATATCGCCGCCGGCCTGTCCGGACGTCCCTGACGGAGAGTTGCCGTGGCCGACCTGATGAGCATCCTGTCGACCGCGTACAAGTCGGCCGTCACGTCGGTTCCGAGCAAGACCAAATATGTGGCCGTCGATCCGACGCTCTATAAGGGCACATGGACCGGCAAATATCCGGACGGCAAGACGTTCTCGCTCGGCATTTCGAACGTTGACGGCTTTCGCGCCCAGATTCACTACCAGAGCGGCGATACATCGCAGTATCAGCAGGTCCTGATCAAGGACTTCTCGTTCCGCTTCGGCAATACGAAGTTTACGCTGACCAATGTCGGCAAGGCGGAGATCAAGAACGTCGTGACCGATCCCGCGACCGGCTCGACCTATCTCGATACGGCGCAGGCCACGCTCCAGACCTGATGATCAGGCACTGAGGTCCGTGTTGAGCGGGCGCGAGGGCTCGGACTTCAAATCCAGTGCATGGAAATAAGCCCGCCGCCGCAGCATTGCGTCGTCCGGAAACTGGTTGACCACCGCGTCGGTCTTTTCGTTGAGGATCTGGAAGACGAAGGATGCGGCCGCCTGATCGAACACGACCTGGCGCGAGATGTTCTCGTTGCTTTGCAGATCATTGCGCACAGCCGCGCTCGTATCGCTCGCGGCGACCGTCTGGCTCACCGGCAAATCAGTTTGCACGGCCTCGTTCGCCGCCGCATTCGACGTCGTTACGATCTGCGCAGGGGCCGGTATCCCCACCGGCCTGATGCTGAAATCTGTACTCATGGCAGCCTCCTGGTTGCCTCACGTGAGTCAAATCCCAACCCCTCTCAATAAGCCACCATGGAACACCAGGATTGAAGACCCGGTAAGGAAACGTGCCTAACCGCGCGACGACATCGCCGCGCGGTTTTTCGTAAAATTGCAGCTTGTTGCCTGCGTACGCTCAGAGCGAGCGGCTGACCGCGAGCGGAGTGATATGGCGCGGGCCCGGCGTGGCGCGACGTCCCGCCGCGGTATAGGTGTTCGGCACGTTGCGCTTCTGGATCTCGGCATTGACGCCGCGGACGACGCTTTCGGAGACCGCATGCGCCGTCGCGAGCACGGTGAGGTTGACCTGGAGCATGGCGCGGAAGGCGTCGTGGTGCCGGTGCAGGGTCGAGAGCAGTTCGGGCGCGGATTTCGCGAGCTGATCCTGGCTCGCCTTCAGCCGGCTGACGGCCCCGACATAGTTCCGCGACAGCTCCTGCTTCTTGCTCTCGAGCGTCATCGCTTCACGAACCTTGCCGGCACGCACGAGTTCGGTCTCGCGCTCGATCAGGCCGAGCAGGGCGCTCATCGCGTCCATCAGATCCTCGGCAAGCTTGCGTGCCTCGGCGCTGCCGGGCGCGGTGCTTGGGCGCTGCGCTTGCATCGGTCGACGTGACGCGTTGAATTGGTTCATGTCGTTTGACCTTATGCCGTGCGGATGGTTTTCGCCTGCTGCATGATCAGGGTGCGGTAGACTTCGCTCGCGACGCCGACGCCGCCGGCTTTGGCGAAGTTCTTGGAATATTGCTCGGTCAGCATCGAGCGCCACACACCGGTGCCCGGCGTGTCGCCGAACGGCCCTTCGCCCTTCAGGCTTGACGTCATCTGCGAGAACATGCTGTTGAGGAACATCGCCTCGAAATCGGTCGACGTCTTTTGCGCCTTCGCCTGCTGCTGCGGCGAGACCTTCTGAAGCGCGGCCGCGAGCTCGAAGTCGGGCCGGCCGTTGCGACTCTCTACCGAGAAGGCGGAAGAGGTCGCGAGGTGTGCGGTGTTGATCATGCCGGCCTGCATCACATCACCTCGATGTCGGCTTCGATCGCGCCCGCGGCCTTGATCGCCTGCAGGATGCTGATCAGGTCGCGGGGGCCGATGCCAAGGCCGTTGAGGCCGTCGACGAGCTGCTGGAGCGAGACGCCGTCCTTGACGACGGCGAATTTCTTGCCGTCCTCGGTCACGCCCACGCTGGAGCGCGGGGTGACCACGGTCCGTCCCCGCGACAGCGGATTGGGCTGGCTCACCTGCGGGCTCTCGGAAATCGTCACCGTGAGATTGCCCTGGGCGACCGCGACGGTGGCGACGCGGACGTCGCGGCCCATCACGATAATGCCGGAACGCTCGTCGATGACGATCTTGGCGGCGAGATCAGGATCGACTTGGAGCTGCTCGATCTCGGTGAGGAAGGCGACCACATTGCCCTTGAACTCCGGCGGAACCGACAGCTGTACCGTGGAGGGATCGATCGGCTCGGCGCTCTTGACGCCGAGATAGTCGTTGATCGCGGCCGCGATGCGCTTGGCGGTGGTGAAGTCGGCATTGCGCAATGCGAGCCGCACGTTCGGCAGGCGATTGAGCGCGAACTCGATCTCGCGCTCGATGATGGCGCCGTTGGCGATGCGCCCGACCGTCGGCACGCCGCGCACGATCTTGGCCGCTTCGCCTTCGGCCTGGAAGCCGGAGATCGCCAGCGAGCCTTGTGCCACCGCGTAGACGTTGCCGTCGGCGCCGAGCAGGGGAGTGACCAGCAGGGTGCCGCCGCGCAGATCCTTGGCATCGCCGAGCGCGGACACCGTAACGTCCATGCGTGTGCCCTGGGTGGAGAACGCCGGCAGGTTGCCGGTCACCATTACGGCGGCGACGTTGCCGGTGCGGATGGTGGCGCCGCGGATGTTGACGCCCATGCGCTCGAGCATCGCTTGCAGCGACTGCTTGGTGAAGGGGATGTTGTTGAGGGTGTCGCCCGTGCCATTGAGGCCGACGACGAGACCGTAGCCGATCAGCTGGTTCTGCCGCACGCCTTCGATATTGGCGAGATCCTTGATGCGCGAGGTCGCGCTTGCGGACGCGACCGAGAGCGTCAGCGCTGACAGCGCGGCGCAGGCCACTCCCAAAATCCTCAACCAACGAACGCCTGGCATCCTCTGCTCCCCGAGGCTCCTCAAATCTCGGACCGTCTCGACACTCCCATGACGAGCTGGTCCGACGCTTTCCTTGCGAGCGCTGTGCCAACGCGGGGCAGTGGGGTTAGGCGGTTGATCAGGTTGAATAAATCTATTTCGATCGGTGCCAAGATGCGTTCGCCCTGAGGAGCGAAACTGCCGCCTCTCGGCAGATTTTGCCGGGCTGTTTACGCCTCGTTAACCATAAAACGGCGAAGGTGACGGTATCGATCACCCGGATTGCTTCGATGCGCATCTACGGACCGAACGGCACCACGCTTGGAGCGCCGGCCAACCAGGCCAGACGGACGAGCTCCGGCACGTTCGTGTTGCCCGAGACGTCCTCGGCACAGGAGACGCGGGCGGCAGCAGCGCCGAAGGCGGCCGCGAACATCGACGCGCTGCTCGCCCTGCAAGGCATCGAGGAAGATCCGGTCGAGCGTCGCAAGCGCTCGGTGACCCGTGGCAAGACCGCGCTCGACGTCCTCGACGATCTCAAGATGGGACTTTTGTCCGGCAATCTCGACGCATCCACAGTCACGCGGTTGCGGGATGCCGCGGCGAATCTGAAATCGTCATCCGGCGATCCCGGCCTCGATTCCGTCCTCTCCGAGATCGAGTTGCGCGTCGAGGTCGAACTCGCCAAGGCCGGTCAGGCCTGATCGTCATCCGATCCGTGCAGCGCGCGCGGAGCTGCCTTACGCCGCTTCTTCCTTCTGCTGCGAATCGTAGCGGCGCTGGGCGGCGAGCACGTCTTTCAGATTCTGCTCGGCCCAATCGCGCAGCGGATCGACGGCGCTGGCGAGTGTCACCCCGAGCTGGGTGATGGAATATTCCACCGTCACCGGCACGGTCGCGATGGCGTGGCGCTTGATCAGGCCGTCGCGTTCGAGCGACTTGAGAACCTGGCTCAGCATCTTCTGCGAGATACCTTCAATCGTGCGGCGCAACTGATTGAACCGCATTGACTCCTCGCGCAGCAGCAACAGGATCAGCACCGCCCATTTATCCCCGACGCGATCGAGGATCTGGCGCGTTGGACACTCTGCTGCATAGACGTTGGGTTTCATCTCCGCTCCTCCTGCTCCGTACCGCTTGCCGGTTACTCCCGCGTAATCAGGTAAACACAAAGTGCTCTCTTAACACCAGCATTCTTTGAGATATCTAGTAACTGATAGTTACTTTAGAACCAAAGGAGCCTTCCATGAAAATCGCAGTTGCCGGTGCGTCGGGCCGGGCCGGGTCGGAGATCACCAAGGAACTGGCCCGTCGCGGCCATAGCGTCACCGCCATCGTCCGGAACCCCGAGAAGGTCGCAGGCCTGCCGAACGTCACGCCGACCAAGGGCGACGTGCTCGATCAGGCAGGCCTCACGAAGCTATGGGCCGGGCACGATGTCGCAGTGAGTTCCGTGCACTTTCTGGCCAGCGACGCGCACAAGCTAATTGGAGCCGCCAGGGCCTCCGGAGTTGGACGTTATCTCGTCGTCGGTGGGGCCGGCAGCTTGGAGGTCGCCCCCGGCGTGAAGCTGGTCACAACCCCCGGTTTTCCGGCCCAATACAAGGCCGAGGCCGAGGCGGGCTCTGCGTTTCTCGACCTGTTGCGGCAGGAAAAGGACCTGAACTGGACCTTCATCTCGCCATCGGCGCTGTTCGTCGAGGGCGAACGGACTGGCAAGTTCCGGCTCGGGACCGACCAGCTTCTCGCAGATGCGAGCGGGAAGAGCTGGGTCAGCTTCGCCGACTACGCCATTGCACTGGCCGACGAAATCGAGCGGCCGGCTCATCCGAGGCAGCGTTTCACGGTAGGCTACTGAGTTTTGCGAGTTCTTGGCCGCCCCCGGGGTCTGCCGGATAAACCTTCCGGTGCAAGGGTTTGGGGGCGGTAACCCAGCGATTAAGGAAATATTGTCTGTCACGGGAGGTCGCTATATAAGCCCCGGCTCAACGGACTTCGTTCCGTTCACGAGTCGTTGCTTCAGAAGATGGGCTGCCCTTGGAAAAGTTGAAAAACTACCGACCGACCGAAAAAGAGCCTTTCATGAACGACCGGCAGAAGGAGTACTTTCGTTTGAAGCTCCTCGCCTGGAAGGATGAGATCCTCAAAGAGTCCAAGCTCACCCTGCAAGCCTTGCAGGAGGAGAACGTGAACCACCCCGATCTCGCCGATCGGGCATCGTCCGAAACCGACCGCGCCATCGAACTCCGCGCCCGCGACCGCCAGCGCAAGTTGATCGCCAAGATCGACGCCGCGCTCCAGCGCATCGAGGACAACACCTACGGCTATTGCGAGGATACCGGCGAGCCGATCTCGTTGAAGCGGCTCGAGGCCCGGCCCATCGCGACGCTCTCGGTGGAAGCGCAGGAGCGCCACGAGAAACGCGAGAAGGTCTATCGCGACGAATAGAGGCCGAGCCGCAGCGATGCGGCTCTTTGTTTTTGGGCTCAAGGCGCCGCTTCGCGCCGTGCTCCGCATGTTGCCTGCCGCGTGCAGCGGCGCGGGTCAGCTCACGCGTGCAATCGCGAAATGTGAATCGGGATCAATAACATGGAGTCTATTCCTCCGAGCTCACGTGAGTTCACATGAGAAACAGCCTTCACTTCGGGTGGGGGAGGTTTTGCGAGTCGCATCAACGAGATCGACTCTGCTGTTGAAGCGCTGATCGAGCAGCATCAAGCATCGCTGCAATCACGCCTCTCGCGTCACCTGCAAGGCTGCAAGCTGCGCGCCTCCATAAAGCTTCGACCAGCTCAACATTTCCTTAAACGCCGGCGTCTGCGTTTGCGGGCGATTGTTGCGCGGGAGACGAGAGACGAGCGCGGCATCGGGGTCTCCGGCCTGCCTGGTGAAGACGCAAGGCCATCCGCGGCCCGCGCTTGTCAGGCCTGGGCGGGGATGCTCCACTGTCGCGCATGATCGCGTAGCGTGGGAGGCGGCGCCGATGGACAAAATTCTCGCAGCCGCAAAGGCCATCGCGCTGGCGCGACGGAACCATGCAGCGCTGGCGGCGCTGGAGGTTCCGCCAGCCGACGAGGCCGAGGGCTACCAGGTCCAGCGCGCGCTGCACGATCTCCTGCTGCCGCATGTCGGGCCACTGGTCGGCTACAAGATCGGCTGCACCAGCCAGGTGATGCAGGACTATATCGGCATCCCGCATCCCTGCGGCGGCGGCGTGTTCCAGAAGGGCGTTCACGACAGCGGCGTGGAGCTCACGGCTGCCGACTATGTCCGCGTCGGCGTCGAATGCGAGATCGCGGTTCGGCTGAAGCGCGACCTCGCTGCCGGCGAGGCGCCGTTCACGGCCGAATGGGTCGGTGAGGCCGTCGAGGCCTATCAGCCCGCGATCGAGATCGTCGACGACCGCTACGTGAAATGGGAGACGATGGGCGCGCCGACGCTGATCGCGGATGATTTCTTCGCCGCCGGTTGCGTGCTCGGTCCCTCGATCCCGCGCTCGTCGGTGCCGGACCTGAAGGCCGTCAAAGGCCGCGCCATCGTCAATGGTAAAGAGGTGAGCCACGGTACCGGTGCCGACGTGCTCGGCCATCCCCACAACGCACTCGCCTGGCTCGCCAACCATCTCGCCGCCGAGGGCAAGGGCCTGCACGCGGGCCAACTCGTGCTGACCGGGAGTCTGGTCAAGACGCTGTGGCTGAAGGCCGGCGACAAGGTGCGGATGGAACTCGATGGGCTGGGGACGGTCGAGGCGGAGTTCACCTGACCTGCCCCGCCGTCATTGCGAGGAGCCCTTGCGACGAAGCAAATCCAGAGTCTTTCCGCGGATGCAGTCTGGATTGGTTCGCGACGCTCGCAATGACGGAGGTTGTCGCCGCACCATGGTAAGAAACATGCGGCCTCCGGCAGGGGAGCTACCGGAGGCCGCGTCGTACATCGTCGCTCGCGCCTAGGTTCGCGAACACGATGTGGGAGCTCTTGCAGAAAGGCTAGAAGGGCAGCAGCACGTCCATGACTTGCTGGCCGTAACGCGGCTGCTGCACGTCCATGATCTGGCCGCGGCCGCCGTAGGCGATGCGGGCCTGCGCGATCTTGGTGGAATCGATGGTGTTGTCGCTCTGGATGTCCTCGGGGCGGACGATGCCGGCGACGATGAGCTCGCGGATCTCGTAATTGACGCGGATCTCCTGCTTGCCCTCGACCACGAGATTGCCGTTCGGCAGCACCTGGGTCACGACCGCGGCGACGTTGGTCTGCAAGGCTTCCTTGCGATCGACGCTTCCCTTGCCCTCGCTCGACGCGGTCGAGTCGGCGGTGAGGATACGGCCGGGCAGGACCTTCTGCGCCTGCGCTCCCAACGTCTTGGCACCGATGAAATCGGTAATCCCGGAATCTTCCTTGTTGGTACGGCTGCGCTGGGTGTCGTTCTCGATATTGGCCTTGTCGGTGATGTTCACGGCTACCGTCAGGAGGTCGCCGACCTGATGGGCGCGCTGGTCCTTGAAGAAGGCGCGACTGCCGTTGCGCCACAGCGAGTTCGGATTGTAGGAGGCGACTTCCGGCTTCGGCATCGGCATCTGCACCGGCTTGTAACCGGGTTGCGTCGTCGGATTGTCGATCGCCGACAATTTTGGCTGCTCGCCGATCTGCGAGAGGCGATCGATCGAGGAGCAGCCGCTCGCCAGCGCGCAAGTGGCCAGCAACAGACCGGAGAGCGCGACGCGACGAAGACGGGAAGCCGAACTGAAAGCGGACATGACTTACTCTGACTTTGCTTGAGCTTGCAGGAACTGGGCTGGCGGAATCTGGGCTTGCGAAACCTTGGTCGGCGACACCGCTGCTGGGGCCGCCGGTACCGGCGTCTCCCGCTGCAGCGACGAGGTCTGGTCGGCCGGCTCGACGGCAGGCGCCGTCGGTGTGGCCTGGCTCGCGCCTTGCACCGTGACCTGGCCGCGGCCGGTGACAGTTCCGGTCAGCGTGCGCTTGGTCTGGACATTGAGCACGCTGATGGTGTCGCCTTCGGCGCCGCTCTCGGCGGCCTTGCCGCGCGTGGTGAGATAGAGGCCGGGCACCCGGTAGATGATGGTGACGCTCTGGTCGCGCTGCACGAATTCGGGTTTGGCGATGTCGGCGACGCGGATCGGCATGCCCGCCCGCATCGGCCGGCGAAGTTGCATGCCGACCGCGCGCTCGCGCGTGGCGGGCTCGCCGGTTACTTCGGCCCGGGGCCTGCGCTCCTGCGCGACGTCGGAGGATTTCAGCATCTCGGTGCGTTCAATGTCGCGCGTCAGGACGGCGACCTCGACAGTCTCGATCGCGGTGCCGGCGAAGCGCAGCTTGGTCGGTACCGGATTGTTGTCGTTATTGATCTCGAAGGTGATATCGAAACGGCCGCTGCGGGCGTCATAGCGGGTCGCGACCGGCTGGAGCGCGCCGGTGTTGGCGGCATCGAGCCGCATGTCCGAGATGCCACGGTCAAAGGTGACGCTGATATTCGCGGCCTCGCCGAGGCCGAAACGGCGCTCGAGCGCGGTGGCGACCGCGTTTTCCAGGTCCTTGCTGGCGAGCGTTCGGGCGAGCCGGGTGACCGACACCTCCTTGATGTCGCCGGTCATCACGCCGATCACCTGTTTTCCGCGCAACACCGAGAGCACCTGGGCGACCGGCAGCGCGCCGGTGGTGCCGAGATCGGGCGAGCGGTAGACCGGGATCAGCGCAGCCGAGCCGGCATTGTCGATCAGATCGCCGACCCGCACCACGTCGGAGGTGACGGTGACGCTGGCGCGCAGCATCGGCGCGGCGATGCCGTCGTCGGCGGCCTGCGCCGGCAGCGCCAGCGCGAGCAGGGCGGAGATGGTGGCGAGCGTGGTGCGGAGCGTCATCATCATCACCTCAGCGGAACAGCGCCGTGGTCGATTGCATCATCTGGTCGGCGGCGCTGATCACCTTGGCGTTCATCTCGTAGGCGCGCTGGGCCGCGATCAGGTCGCTCATTTCCGAGACGACGTCGACATTGGCCTGCTCGAGGCTGCCCTGCGTGATCTTGCCGTAGCCTTCCGAGTTCGCAGTGCCATCCTGCGGCGGACCGGAGGAGGGCGTCTCGGTGAACTGATTGCTGCCGACGGGCTGGAGGCCGGCCTTGTTGATGAAGCGGGTGAGGCCGATCTGGCCCTGGACGGCCGAGGTCGACGAACCCGGCAGCGTGACCGAAACCTGGCCCTGCTCGTTCACCGTGAGGCCGGAGGCGTTGTTCGGAATGGTGATGGTCGGTTGCACCGGGTTGCCCTGGGCGGTTACGACGCGGCCCTGATTGTCCATCTGAAAGGTGCCGTCGCGGGTGTACTGGAAGGTGCCGTCGGGCATCAGGATCTTGAAGAAGCCTTCGCCTGAGATCGCGAGGTCGAGATCGTTGCCGGTCTGCGAGAGCGTGCCCTGCGTCATGCTGCGCGGCGTGCCGACGGTCTTGACGCCGCCGCCGATATCGACGCCGACCGGCACGATGGTGCCCTGGTCCGAAGCCTGCGCGCCGACGCGGCGGACGTGCTCGTAGATCAGGTCCTGGAACGCCGCCGTCTGCTTCTTGAAGCCGGTGGTGCGGAGGTTGGCGATGTTGTTGGAGATCACCTGAACGTTGAGTTCCTGTGCCGCCATTCCGGTCGCTGCGGTGTGAAGCGCCTGCATGTCAGTTCTCCCTCAATCAGGCCGGAACGTCGGCGAGTTTTTCGATTGCCGATTTGTGGAGGTCGCTTTGCTGCTGGAGCAGGTTGGCGACGGCGGTATAGCTGCGCATCACCTCGACCATGTGGCTCATCTCGCCGACCGAATTCACGTTCGACTTCTCGATGTAGCCCTGTTGCACGGTGGATTTGGTGTCGGCCTGCTGGTTGGCGGAGCCGACGTCGTAGAGATTGGCGCCGAGCTTGGTCAGCTTGGCCGGATCGTCGAACGACACCATGCGAACCTTGCCGCGGATCGAATCGGTTTTTGCGGAGCCTTCGAGCACCGTGACGGTACCGTCGGGGGCGACGTTGATGTCATGGTCGGTCGGCTGGAAGGTGATCGGACCGGCAGTGCCGAGCACGAGGTTGCCGTCCGAGGTGACCAACTGGCCGGTGTTGTTGAGCGAGAATTTGCCGTCGCGGGTGTAACGCTCGCCGCCATTGGCCTGCACCGCGAAATAGGCGTTGCCGTTGATCGCCATGTCGAGCGGATTGTTGGTCGGCTCCATCGGCCCTGGGCCGACATCGCGGTAGGTGCCGCGGTCCTGCACGTAGGACACCCGGCGGTCGGAGCTGACGAAATTGTCCTCATGCGCGTTCGAGTTCAGAAACTCCTCGAACAGCGAATGGTCGGCCTTGAAGCCGTTGGTGTTAGCGTTGGCGACGTTGTTGGCGATGACATCCATCTGCCGCTCCAACGTCATCTGCCGTGACAGGCCGATCAGAAGCGCGTTCTGCATCGGAAATCTCCCCTGAGTGAGATCTGCCAGCTCGCTCTCCCAAGCGCCTTGGCGGACCTCGTGAACGAGACCATCCGGTTCTCCCAAACCAGCGGTCTCGGTCCTCTCTCAGCGAAAGCCGTGCCAACACGTAAAACCACGCCATTACAACGGCTTGACTATTTTTCAGAGTCGTTTGGCGGGGGCAGAAAGGTTCTGTTAGTCATGTTTGCCCGGCAGATTTTTCCTAGTGCCGGCTCAATCGAAAGGTTCCGTTAACCATTATTACCGTAGCGTTTGCATGTAAGAGGAGCGCTTTGCGCTGGGGCATTTGTATCGCGTTATTGTCTGCCAGGAGGCTTCGCTCTTTCGACCCTTTTTGAGATGAGCGAGCACTACCGACCATGGCAGAGAATGAAGCGGAAGGCGGGGCGGCCGCTGATGGCGCGGAAGCCGCTCCGCCGAAGAACAAGCTCAAGCTCATCATCATGGCCGTGGGCTTGCTCGCCGTCCTCGGTGGCGGCGCCGCGACCTGGTTCTTCTTCTTCCGCCACGGCGACGATGAACACCATGCCGACGCCGCGCCCCCGCCGAAGCCGCCGGCCTTCATCGACGTGCCTGACATGATGGTCAACCTCGCCGGCGCGCCCGGCGAGCGCGTGCAATATCTGAAACTGAAGATCGTGCTGGAGCTGAAGGAAGAGAAGCAGATCGAGGCGATCAAGCCGACGATGCCGCGCATCACCGACATCTTCCAGACCTATGTGCGCGAGCTGCGCTCCTCCGACCTCAACGGCTCCGCCGGCATCTTTCGCCTCAAGGAAGAGCTGACCAAGCGCGTCAACGCGGCGGTCGCGCCGGTCCAGGTCAGCGCGGTGCTGTTCAAGGAAGTCGTGATCCAGTGAGCATGGTGGGCTAGGGATCATGGCAGGCAACGACCAACCGGACCAGGATGCAATTGCCGCCCAATGGGAGGCCTCGCTCGATTCCGAGGACCCCGCGGAGGCCGCAAAGGCTGCTGCCGAAAACGAACTATCCGAGACCATGGCCCTGCAATGGGCGGCCATGGTCGAGGACGGCAGCCGCGATCTCGGTAACGGCAAGAACTCCGGCGAGCGGGTGCTGTCGCAGGAGGAGATCGACAATCTCCTCGGCTTCACCGTCGGCGACGTCACGCTCGACGACCATTCCGGCATTCGCGCGATCATCGATTCGGCGATGGTCTCCTACGAGCGTCTGCCGATGCTCGAAATCGTCTTCGACCGCCTGGTGCGGTTGCTGACGACAAGCTTGCGCAATTTCACCTCCGATAACGTCGAAGTCTCGCTCGACCGCATCACCTCGGTGCGCTTCGGCGACTACATGAACTCGATCCCGCTGCCCGCCGTGCTCTCGGTGTTCAAGGCCGAGGAGTGGGACAATTTCGGCATGGCGACGGTCGATTCCAGCCTGATCTATTCGATCATTGACGTGCTGCTCGGTGGTCGCCGCGGCTCGAGCCAGCTTCGCATCGAGGGACGGCCCTACACCACCATCGAGACCGAGCTGGTCAAGCGGTTGGTCGAGGTGGTCCTGACCGATGCGGAGCAGGCATTCCGGCCGCTCTCGCCGGTGACTTTCACGATCGACCGGCTCGAGACCAATCCGCGCTTCGCTGCGATCAGCCGTCCCGCCAACGCCGCCATCCTGGTGCGTCTGCGCATCGACATGGAAGATCGTGGCGGCAACATCGAGCTGTTGCTGCCTTATGCGACGATCGAGCCGATCCGGGGCGTCCTGCTCCAGATGTTCATGGGCGAAAAATTCGGCCGCGACCCGATCTGGGAAGGCCATTTCGCCACCGAGATCGCCCAGGCCGAGATCGCGGTCGATGCCGTGCTCTACGAGGCCGACATTCCGCTCAAGCAGCTGATGCGGCTGAAGGTCGGCGACACGCTGCCGCTGGACATCCGCGCGGATGCCAACGTCACTGTGCGTTGCGGCGACGTCATGATCACCGAAGGACGCATGGGCCGGGTCGGCGATCGCGTCGCGATCCGCGTGACGAAACCCTTGCGCAAGCCAAGTACGACACTTGCGATGTTCGAGAAGGTGGACGAACAGAACAAGCTGATGGAGGCCCCATGAACCACTCTCTAGGAATGGCGATCGAGACGCTGGTGGCCATCCTGCTGATGCTCACGATCGGCTACTGTATCCTGCTCAACAAGCGGCTGACGCGGCTGAAGGCGGACGAGCATTCGCTGAAGGCGGTGATCGGCGAGCTGATCACCGCGACCGAGATCGCCGAGCGCGCGATCGGTGGGCTGAAGCTGGCGGTACGCGACGTCAACGAGAATCTCGGCAGCCAGCTTGCTGCCGCCACGCAGATGTCCGAGCAGCTCTACAAGCAGCTCGGCGAAGCCGACAACGTGGTTCGCCGCCTCTCCAAGATCGCGATCGCCGCGCGCCCCGTGACGAATCCGGAAATCGCGGCCGCACCCGCAGCCAAACCATCCGCGGCGAAGGCGGTCGCGGCGGCGGCCGAAGCCTTCTCCGAGCGCCGAAGGTCCAACGGTCTTGCCGCATAAAGTCGGGATATGAAGTCCTTTCGTAACATCCGAGTCATTCCGGTCGTCCTGGTTGCGGTCGCGGGTCTCGCCACGCTGAAGATCGCGGGCCTGGTGATCAATGGCGGCTATGTCTTCGACTACCAGCCGAACAATGTGAAGAAGTCCTGGGCACAGGAAAATCTGAACTTCCCGACCGGGCGGGAGGATCCTGATATCACCGGCTCGACCCATGGCGCGCCGGAGGCACCGAAGGCATCCGCCCCCGAATCCAAGCCCGAGGGCACCATGGTCAAGGTCGAGGAAACCCAGCCGCAGATTTCGGCTTCCGAACGCGCGATCCTGGAACGGTTGCAGTCGCGCCGCCAGGAGATCGAAGCCCGCCAGCGCGAGATCGACATCCGCGAGAGCCTGCTGAAGTCGGCCGAGAAGCGCATCGAAAACAAGGCCGAGGAGATCAAGGCGGTGGAATCGCGGATCTCCGCGACGCAGGCCGAGCAGAAGGCAGCCGAGGCCCAGCGCATGAAGGGCCTCATCACCACCTATGAGGGCATGAAGCCCAAGGACGCCGCGCGGGTGTTCGATCGGCTCGAAATGGGCGTGCTGATCGAGATCGCCAGCCAGATCGCACCGCGAAAGATGTCCGACATCCTGGGTCTGATGTCGCCTGAAGCGGCCGAGCGGCTGACGGTCGAGATGGCGCGCCGTGCAAACGGCGGCGGGGATCAGTCCGCCTCGGCCGGCGATCTCCCGAAGATCGAGGGCAAGCCGACGCAAAAGCCGAATTGAGGGCTCATACTTAAGAAGTCCTTAGTTGGCAAAATCTACAGTCGACGGTACGGGCCGGCGCCAGTGCCGGCATGGACCGCCGAACCGGAAGAAATGCCGCCAATGGCGCGAGAGGCTGCCGCTGGATTGTTGTCGCGAGCCCGCGCCCTGGCGCTGGGGCTGGCGCGTCATGTCCGCAGCGTACCGGCGCTGGCGGCCTGCCTCCTGATCGGCGTTGGTGCCGCCCGCGCGGCCGATCCGATCCGGGGCGAGGCGAGTTTTTCGGCCAGCGGCGGCTTTGCCCGTCTCGTCATCAAGCTCGGTGAGGACGTTCCCTCCGAGGTGACGACCGCCGGCTCCATCCTCATCATCCGTTTCGATCGGCCTGTCGACGTTCCCGTCGATCGCGTGCCGGAAGGCGGGCCCGATTACGTCAACTCCGCCCGGCGCGATCCGGATGGCGGCGCGATCCGGCTGTCGCTGGCGCGGCGCGTCACCGTCAACACCATGAATGCCGGCGAGCGCACCTTCGTCGACCTGCTGCCGGAGGGCTGGAAGGGGCCGCCGCCGAGCCTGCCGATGGACGTGGTGAAAGAGCTGGCCGAGCGCGCCCGCGTCGCCGAGCGTGCGCTGCGCGCCCAGCGCGCCGCCGCCGAGAGCAAAAAGCGTCCGCAGATCCGCGTGCGCGCCTCGGTGCAGCCGACCTTCGTGCGCTTCGTGTTCGAGATGCCTGACGGCGTCGGTGTTTCCTCCGTGCTCAACGAGCAGAAGCTCACGCTCGCCTTCAACGCCAATCTCAGTTTCGACCTTGCGGATGCGGTCGTCGCCGCGCCCCCCAATGTCGCCTCGATCAAGCAGAAGGCCGATATCGACCAGACCAGCGTCGAGATGGCGTTGATCGGCGACTCAGACGTGCACTCGTTCCGCGACGAGAAGAATTACGTCGTCGACATCTCCTTCCAACCCGACAAGGGCAAGCTTGCCGCCACGCCTGAGGCCGCGATTGCGCAGGCCAAGTCTGGCGGTCACGGACCGGCACCGGTCGCGGAAAAGCCGACGGCCGGCAAGCCGAAGGACGCGCACGGCGAGATCACGCCGCCGACGTCGGAAACGATCGCGCGCGAAGCCAGGATCGATGTCAAGCCCGAGGCGAAGCCGGAAGCTGCCGCAGCAGCGCCGCTTCCCGAAGCGCCGAAATCTGGGCCGGCACCCGCCGCACCTGCGACCGAAGCCGCGCACGCAGCGGAACTGCCCAAGCCCGCGCCGCCCGCAATGGAAGCGGCTGCACCTGTCGCTCCCGCCAAGCCGGCCATGGCCGCGCTGGCCGAAGGGCCCAAGGAGGCCGTGAGGGACGCCGCGAGGGAGCCGGTCAAGGAAGAGCCCAAGGAGGCTGTCAAGGAAACCAGGGAAATCGTCAGGGAAGCTCCCAAGGCTGCACCTGCCGAGGCTCAAGCCGCGCCAGCGCCTGCTGCGGCGAGCGTCGATGCGCGCCGCGACAGCGACGGCCTGCGCGTGACGTTCCCGCTCCAGGTCGCCACGCCTGCGGCGGCGTTCCGCCGCGGTGACACCGTGTGGCTGGTGTTCGACTCGCAGAAGCCGATCGACGTCGAGGCGATCCGCGCCAGAGGCGGCGCGATGATCGGCGAAGTCAGCCGCATGCCGCTCGACAAGGGGCAGGCGGTACGCATCCGTCTCACCCGTCCGCTGGTCTATTCGCTGACGAGCGAGGAGGTCGGCAAGGAGACCAACTGGCTGCTCACGCTGGCCGACAAGATCCAGGCGACGCCGCTGCCGCTAATGATGTCGCGCAACATCACCGATCCAGCGCTCGCCAATATCGCGATCCCCTTTGCCAATCCGGGCCTCCTGCACAAGCTCACCGATCCCGACGCCGGCGACACGCTCTACGTCGTCACGGGACCGCGCCCGGTGCGCGGCTTCATCAAGCGGCAGGATCTCGTCGACCTCTCGCTGCTGGAATCTGCGCACGGCATCGCGATCCGGCCGAATTCCGACGAGATCGGCGTCGAGGTCGGATCCGACAAGGTCATTCTCGGCAAGAAGGGCGGCCTGACGCTGTCGCCGGTCGACGTCTCCGCCGAGCGGGCGCCGACCGCGGTGCGGCCGGTCTTCAATCCGGATGGCTGGCGCAAGGGCCAGTCGGAAGACTTCTGGACCCGTCAGAGCGAGCTGATCACGGCGATTTCGGCCGTTGAGCCAGCGCAGCGCTCGCTGCCGCGGCTCGATCTTGCGCAGTTCTATATGTCGCGCGCGATGTATCAAGAAGCCAAGGCCGTGAGCGAAGTGATGCTGGGCGATCCCCTCAACAAGGAGGAGAGCGGCGCACTGATCATGCATGCGATCGCGAGTATCCTCGTCGGCCGGCCGGCGCAGGGCCTGAAGGATCTTGCCAATCCCGTGATCGGCAACAGCCACGATTCCCAGCTCTGGAAGGCGCTCGCCTATGCGCGCCAGGGCAAATGGGCGGACGCGCGCGAAAAGTTCAAGAACGTCGAGTTCGCCATCGCTTCCTTGCCGCTCGACATCCAGCGCATCGTGACGATGGACGCGATGCGCGCCTCGCTCGAGGTGAAGGACTATGCAGGCGCCTCCAAGCGGCGCGGCGAGATCGAGGTGGTCGGCGTACCGCCTGAAGCCGCGCCCGGCTTTGCAGTGCTGCGTGGCCGGTTGGCCGAGGCGCTCGGCCACGACAAGGACGCGCTCGACGACTATAACTTCGCGGTGGCCTCGAAGGACCGGCCCGCGGCAGCGGAGGCCAAGCAGCTCGAAATCGCGCTGCGGCAGAAGCGCGACGAGATCAGCAAGGAAGATGCCCTGCGCGAGCTCGAGACGCTGTCGATGACCTGGCGTGGCGATTCGATCGAGGTCAAGACGCTCCAGATGCTGTCGCAGATGTACTCGGAGAACGGGCGTTACCGCGATGCGCTCACGGCTGCGCGCACTGCGACCAAGCTGCAGCCGAACGCCGACGCCTCGCGTCAGGCGCAGGACCTCGCCTCGGATCTGTTCACGCAGATCTTCCTGGGGCCGAAGGGCGACGAGCTGCCGCCGGTCGAGGCGCTCGGAATGTTCTACGAATTCCGCGAGCTGACGCCGATCGGCCGCCGCGGCGACGAGCTGATCCGCCGTCTTGCCGATCGCCTCGCCTCGATCGATCTGCTCGACCAGGCTGCCGAGCTGCTGCAATACCAGGTCGACCACCGCCTCGAAGGCGCCGCGCGCGCGCAGGTCGCCGCGCGACTTTCCATGATCTACCTCGCCAACCGCAAGCCGGACATGGCGATCACGGCGCTGCGCGCGAGCCGCATCAGCGATCTCTCCGGCGAATTGCGACAGCAGCGCCTGCTGCTGGAAGCACGCGCGCAGAGCGACGTTGGCCGCCACGATCTTGCGCTCGATATCGTTTCCAACGTCTCGGGCCGCGAGGTGCTACGGCTGCGATCCGACATCTTCTGGGCGGCGCGACGCTGGCGCGAATCCGCCGAGCAGATCGAGCTCTATTACGGCGAGCGCTTTCGCGATTTCAAGCCGCTGAACGCGGTGGAGAAGAGCGATATCATCCGTGCCGCCGTTGGTTACGCGCTCGCTGACGACGCGATCGGGCTGTCGCGCTTCCGCGAGAAATACGCACCCCTGATGAGCGAGAGCGCCGACCGGCTCGCCTTCGACATCGCGAGCAAGCCGGCAGGCGCCTCCAGCGCCGAATTCGCCGACATCGCCAAGCTTGCGGCAAGTGTCGACACGCTCGACGGCTTCCTGCGCGAAATGAAGCAACGCTTCCCCGACGCGACCGCCCGCGCACCGGCCGCCCCGCAGGCGAAGGACGAGACCGACCACACCGGCTCGCTGCCCACGATTCCCGTCGTGCGGCAGATCAAGATGACGCGATAGGATCTCTGTCGCCGCGCGAAGGGCGGCCCGAGACAGCTCCATTCGCTGTCATTGCGAGCGTAGCGAAGCAATCCAGAATCTTTCGGCGGAGGGATTCTGGATTGCTTCGTCGCAAGGGCTCCTCGCAATGACGGGGAGGGGGCGGGGCTACTTCGGACGTAGAGGGGATGCGCTGCCGCATGGTGCATTTCGCTGACCCTCGTCGGTCTCTATCCCCCGTAACTCTGCACCAGACTTCCCGCCACCAGCGACCAGCCGTCGACCAGCACGAAGAAGATCAGCTTGAACGGCAGCGAGATCGTTGCGGGCGGCAGCATCATCATGCCCATCGACATCAGCACCGATGCGACGACGAGGTCGATGATCAGGAAGGGGAGGAACAGCAGGAAGCCGATCTCGAAGGCACGCTTCAATTCGGAGATCATGAAGGCGGGGACGAGGATGCGTAGCGCGAGCTCGTCGGGCGTGGCCGGCGGCGGCTCGCCGGAGAGATCCAGGAACAGCTTCAGGTCCTTCTCGCGCACGTTCTTCTGCATGAAGCCGCGCAAGGGCACTGAGGCGCGCTGGAGCGCGTCTTCGACACTGATCTGGTTGGCGACGAGCGGGCGGATACCGTCGTCGTAGGATTTTTGCAAGACGGGTCCCATCACGAAGAAGGTGAGAAACATCGCAAGCGCGAGGATCACCGAGTTGGGCGGGGCAGTCGCCGTGCCCATCGCGGTGCGCAACAGCGACAGCACGACCACGATGCGCGTGAACGACGTCATCATGATCAGGATTGACGGAGCGATCGACAGCACCGTGAGCAGCGCGATGAGCTGAATCGCGCGCTCGGTGACACCGCCGCCGCCCTGGCTGCCGAGATTGATGCTGATGTCCTGCGCATGCGCAGGACCTGCGAGCGAAGCCGCGGCGATCAGGACAGAAAAAAAGAAAACTCTACGCGGGAGGGTCGGCAGCCTCACGAAGACGGCTTCGGACGGCCGAGCAGCGAGGCCATCTCGTCTTCGAGATTCTCAAAGCTGGTCTTTTCCGGAGCCGGCCTGACCGGGGGGGCCGGCGGCGGCTCGCTGCGCGCCGCGCGCGCCGGAGCTGCCGGCGGCTCCGGCGCAACCGGAGGCGCGACCGTCTCGCCGGCCGGACGGCGCAAGGCGGCCTCGAGGCGCTGGGCCATTTCAGCGAGATTTTGTTCGGCGCTCGACGGCGCGGCAGCAGCCGGCGGCACGGGCGGAGCCTGCGGGACGGGCGGCGGTGGCGCGGCGGCGCGCTCGGCGCGCACTGGCGGCGCCTTCGCCGGGTCGCTCTGACGCGGCGGGCGCGGCATCAATGGCGGTTCGTTACGGGCAACGCGCGGCGGCACCGGCTCCGGACGCAGTTCGCGCTCGGGACGCGGGGCGTTCGGCTCAGGCGCAAAGCCCGCCAAGGGATCTCCGCGATCGCCGCGATCTCCGCGGCGCTCGGCCAGAGCAGGCGCGGGCCGGCGGACTTCGTCGGCGAAGGAGGGCCGTGAGGGCCGCGGCGGCGGCTCGGGCATCTGCGGCTCGGGATGGTCGAGGACTTCCGGCCGCGGTGCTTCGTCAGCCCAGCCGCTGGTGTCGGGCATCGGGGCGAGGCGCGGCGGCTCGACCGCATTGGAGCGCTGCGGAAGCTGGTCGCGGCCAGGCGCGGCGCGCACGATATTGGGCTCGACGACGATGTCGGTGGGGCCGCCGATCATCAGCAGATGCTCGACATTGTCGCGCCGGACCAGCACCAGGCGCCGGCGGCCATCGACCGCGGCCGCGTCGATCACGGCGAGCCGGGGCATCCTGCCGCGCTGGGTATTGGCGCCGAGCCGGGTGGTCGCGAATCGGCGGACCAGCCACGCGGCAACGCCGATCAACGCCAGAACGACGATGAACGCGACGATGAAAGTGATAGGGCTACCGTTCATACCTGTCCCCGGTAAATGGCGCTTCTCTCGTGCCTATGATCGGATGCGCCGACCATAGGCGTGCGATGCCCCAAAAACTGTGATCTCTTAACGTCCCGCGGCAAGTTTTGCCGTCCCCGACCCTTAATAACCCATGAATCGCCCGATCCAAAACGACTTCTTGCCTGTGTACACGCCGCCAACCGGTTGGGTTAACGCGGCTTTTGGAAT
Organism: Bradyrhizobium sp. Kon10; assembly: GCF_055807395.1. Lineage (NCBI taxonomy): Bacteria > Pseudomonadati > Pseudomonadota > Alphaproteobacteria > Hyphomicrobiales > Nitrobacteraceae > Bradyrhizobium > Bradyrhizobium sp. Kon10. Next base: position 22,976 of record NZ_JBVVOZ010000012.1, read on the forward strand.
GCGGGGAATCATGGGGCGAAATGATGTCCCAAACGGAAACATCGATCCGCTGCACCTTTAACCACCTGTTAACCATACACACGGCAAATTCTGCCTAGCTTCGGACCAGGGGTCCTGCGAGGCGGAAGGAGCCGCAACGATGTCGATCAACGATCTTCCGGTGCTGTCGGCGCTTCGCACCAAGATGCAGTGGCACCAGGAACGCCAGCGCGTCCTGTCCGAGAACGTCTCCAATTCCGACACCCCCAATTTCAGGCCGCGCGAACTGGTCGAACCGAAATTCGACAAGACCGGCGCCGCCGCGGGCTCGATGGGGCCGCTGGCCATGACCGTTACCAGCGCGTCCCACATGACGCCGTCCGGCGCGGCCTCAACCTTCGACCAGAACAAGAATGCGGGCTTCGAGACCCGCCCTGCGGGCAACGCCGTCAATCTCGAAGAAGAGATGATGAAGTCCGCCAGCAATCAGATGGATTATGCCGCGGTGACATCGCTCTATTCGAAGAGTCTGCATCTTCTGAAGACGGCGATCGGCAAGGGCTAGGATTAAAGGAGCCGTATCATGGCCAATGACAGCAGCGACTTTGCCCGTTCCATGGCGATCGCAACCTCCGGGTTGCGGGCGCAGGCTGGGCGCATGCGGGTGATTTCGGAAAACATCGCGAATGCGGATTCGACGTCGCAGTCCGCCGGCGGCGATCCCTACCGGCGCAAGGTGCCGACGTTCTCCTCGGCGCTGGACCGCACGCTCGATGCCCAGGTCGTCACGCTGGGCAGGATCAAGCCCGACCAGTCCAACTTCCGCGTCAAATACGAGCCGAGCAATCCAGCGGCGGATGCCAGCGGCAACGTCAAATATCCGAACGTGAATTCGGTGGTCGAGATGACCGACATGCGCGACGCGCAGCGGTCCTACGAGGCCAACGTCAACATCATCAGTGCGACGCGCCGGATGATCCAGCGCACGCTCGACATCCTCAAATCCTGAACAGGAAACCTTGAGCCATGGCAACACCGACAATCGCCGCCAATGCTTATGCCAGTCTTGCCCGCGTGCTGGAAAGCGGCGGAGCCGGCAAGGGCAGCGAGGCAAGCGGTCAAGCCTTTGCTTCGCTGCTCAAAGACGCCGTCGGCAGCGTCATGGAATCCGGCCGCAAATCGGACGCGCAGACGGTGGCGATGGCCGCCGGCAAGGCCAACGTGATGGACGTGGTGACGGCGGTCGCTGATACCGACGTCGCTGTGTCCACGCTAGTCTCGGTCCGCGACCGCGTGATCGCGGCCTACGAAGACATCATGAAGATGCCGATCTGAGTGTCATTCCGGGGCGCGACGAAGTCGCGGGCCCGGCATCCATGGTGCCACCGACGCTGATGTCGGATGGATTCCGGGTTCTCGCTTCGCGAGCCCCGGAATGACGAAGTAACGAAGTAACCGAGAGCGAGAAATCAACATGACCGGACCTGAAACCCTCGACGTCGCGCGTGATGCGATCTGGACCATCGTGATCGTGTCATCGCCGCTGATGGTGGTGGGGCTCGTGGTCGGCGTGGTGGTGTCGCTGTTCCAGGCGCTGACGCAGATCCAGGAACAGACGCTGATCTACGTGCCGAAGATCTTGGCCATCTTCGCCACGCTGCTGCTGGCGCTGCCCTTCATGGCGGACGCACTCCATTCCCACATGCTGCGGATCTCGTCGCGAATCATCGGCGGCTGAGGCACAATGCGGGCGTCATGCGCATCGACGTCTCGCTGCTGCCGGCGCTCGCCGCAGCCTTCATGCTCGCCTTCGCCCGGGTCGGTGCGATGGTGATGCTGCTGCCGGGGCTCGGCGAGAGCAACATCCCGACGCGTGTCAAGCTGTCGATCGCGCTTCTGCTCACGCTGGTGATCCTGCCGCTGCACCGCAATGCCTACCATGTCGACATGGGCTCGCTCGCGCCGCTTCTGGTACTGATGCTGCATGAGATCGTGATCGGCATCGTGCTGGGTGCGACGGCGCGCGTGACGCTCTCGGCCTTGCAGGTCGCAGGTGCCGTGATCGCGCAGCAGATGGGGCTCGGCTTCGTCACCTCGGTCGATCCGACCCAGGGGCAGCAGGGTGTGCTGGTCGGCAATTTCCTGACCATGCTCGGGGTGACGCTGCTGTTTGCCACCGACAGCCATCATCTGGTGATCGCGGCGCTGAACGACAGCTACGCGATCTTCGCACCGGGCGAGACCGTGTCGAGCGGCGACGTTGCTTCGCTCGCCACAAGAGCGTTCTCCGCAGCGTTCCTGCTCGGCCTGCAGCTCTCCGGGCCGTTCCTGGTGTTCGGCCTCGTGTTCAATATCGGACTCGGCGTGCTGGCCCGGCTGATGCCGCAGATGCAGGTCTATTTCGTCGGCGTGCCGCTGTCGATCTTCGTGGGCTTCCTGGTGCTCGCCATGGTGCTCACAGCGATGATGGGCACTTACCTCGATTACTTCATCGGTGTCATGCACCAGATGATGCCGCTCAAGTAAGGAGTGATCGATGGCGGATGACAACGATCCAGAGAGTCAAACAGAAGACCCGACGCAAAAACGTCTTGAAGAGGCGCTCGAGCGTGGCGACGTCGCCAAAAGCCAGGAGATCAACACCTGGTTCATGATCGCGGGCGGCACGCTCGTGGTTTCGACCTTCTCGGGCTCGGTCGGCAGCGGGCTGGTGACGCCGATGCGCAACCTGCTCGCCAATTCCTGGATGATCAAGACCGACCCCGGGAACCTGCTCGTGCTGGTGCAGCAGATCGAAGGCGCGGTGCTGGCGGCCGTCGGCATTCCCCTGCTGATGCTGGTGCTGGCGGCCATCGCCGGCAATATGCTCCAGCACCGGCTGGTATGGTCGGCCGAATCGCTCAAGCCCAAATTCAGCAAGCTCTCGCCCGCCGCCGGCTTCAAGCGCATCTTCGGCAAGCAGGCCGCCGCGAACTTCCTCAAGGGGATTGGCAAGCTGATCGCGGTTGGCGTCGTCATGAGCACGATCCTGTGGCCGGAGCGGCACCGCATGGAGGCGATGGTCAAGCTCGATCCGTCCGCCATGCTGGGCGCTACCACGGGCATGACCATCCACCTGCTCGGCGCGGTGGTCGCGGCGCTCGCGATCGTCGCCATTGCCGACTATTTCTTCCAGTACCGGAGCTGGTTCCAGCGGCAGAAAATGTCGCTCCAGGAGATCAAGGACGAGTTCAAGCAGTCCGAAGGCGATCCGCACATCAAGGGCAAGATCAGGCAATTGCGGCAGCAGCGCTCCAAGAAGCGCATGATGGCAGCGGTTCCAAAAGCCTCGGTGATCATCACCAACCCGACCCACTATTCGGTGGCGCTGTCCTATGAACGCGGCATGTCGGCGCCGATCTGCGTTGCCAAGGGCGTCGACAATATCGCCTTCAAGATCAGGGAGGTCGCGCGCGAGCACGACATTCCGATCGTCGAGAACGTTCCGCTGGCTCGTGCGCTCTACGCCACCGTCGAAATCGACCAGGAAATCCCGATGGAGCACTACCACGCAGTCGCCGAAGTCATCGGTTACGTCATGCGGATGAAGCGCGGATTTAGTGCCGCACGGCAATAACCCCCCGAAAAGTACCGGAAATGGCCGTAAACTGGGAATCAGCGTACCTTTCCCCTATGGCGCCCTTGCGCCTGCGGGTCCGATTCAGGCAGGGAGGACCCCACGTGCCCCGAAGCGCGTTGATTCTCTGCCGACAGGCTGCACCAGCGTGAAATGACTGCCGAGACCGACCACGACCTGTCCCGCGAGCCCGTTGCGGCGCATGAGCCGTCGCCGCGCTCGGGCAGCATTGCGCTGGTGCTGCTGGTCGCCACCGGCCTGGTCGCGGTCGCCATCGGGCTGATGACGCTCGGGCGCGCGCAGGCGCAGCCCTATATTCTCGGCATCCTCGCCGTGCTGGCGATGATCGGCCTGTTCAACCTGTTCGCCTTCGCCGCCGGCATCATTCGCTTTGTCGACCGCAATCTCGACGATCCCGTGATGGGGCGCATCGCCGATCACGCCTTCGACGGCCTCGCGGTTACCGATCCGCGCGGCCATGTGGTCTATTCCAATGCGGCCTATCTGACCCTGACCGGCGCCTCCGGTCCGCAGGACGTGCGGCCGGTCGAGCGCGTCTTCATCGGCAATCCCGATGTCTCCGAAGCGGTGTTCCGCCTGCTCAAGGCGGCACGGGAAGGCAAGCGGCAGCAGGAAGAGGTGCGGATCTCCGGCCACGACGGCAGCCAGGGCCGCTGGCTGCGGATGCGCGTGCGGCCGCTCGGCACCGGCAAGCGCGAAGCCAAATACGCGGTGTGGTCGATCGCCGACATCACCCGCGACCGCGAACGCCAGGAGGACGTGTTCCAGGAGCTCCAGCACGCGATCGAATATCTCGACCACGCGCCTTGTGGGTTCTTCTCGGTCAATCCCGCCGGCGAGCTCGCCTATGTCAACGCCACGCTGGCGAACTGGCTCGACTACGACCTCGCCGAGATTGGTTCCGGCGGCCTCAAGCTCGCCGACATCGTCTCCGGCGACGGTGCCTCGCTGCTCAGCTCGATCGTGGCGGTGCCTGGCGAGGTCAAGACGGAAATCTTCGACATCGACCTGCGCATGCGCACCGGCAAGACCATGCCGGTGCGGCTCTATCACAAGCTCGCTTTCGGCGCCGACGGCGCGCCGGGGCCGTCGCGCACGCTGGTCATCAGCCGTGCCCGCGACGAACGCAGCGATCCGGACCGCGCCGCCGAAGTGCGCTTCATGCGCTTCTTCGATCATACCCCGATGGCGATTGCCACCGTCGACCGCGCCGGCAACGTCGTGCGCGCCAATGCCCGCTACGCCAAGCTCGGTCAAGCCCTCGGCCTTGACAGCGCCAGCAAGTCGATCTTTCGCGCGGTCAATTCGCGCGACCGGCACCTGCTGATCGCGGCCATCAACCAGGCTGCCGAAAACCAGGCCGACATCGCACCGGTCGAGGTGGCGCTGGAAGGCACCAAGGAGCGCTGGGGACAGTTCTTCGTGACGCCGGTCGACGGCGGCGAAAACGATGCGGAAGCTGCGATCGTCCACATGCTCGAGACCACCGAGCGGCGTGCGCTGGAGAACCAGATCAACCAGTCGCAAAAGATGGAGACGGTCGGCCAGCTCGCCGGCGGGATCGCGCACGATTTCAACAATGTGCTGTCCGCCATCATGATGGCCAATGACTTCCTGCTGAACGCGCACAAGCCGACCGATCCGTCGTTCCAGGACATCATGCAGATCAAGCAGAACGCGACGCGCGCCGCGACCCTGGTGCGGCAGCTGCTCGCGTTCTCGCGGCGACAGACGCTGCGGCCGCAGGTGCTCGATCTCGGCGACGCGCTGTCCGATCTCACCATGCTGCTGCGCCGGCTGATCGGCGAGAAGGTCAAGCTCGACCTGATCCACGGCCGCGATCTCTGGCCGGTGAAGGTCGACGTCTCCCAGTTCGAGCAGGTGATCGTCAATCTCGCGGTCAACGCGCGCGACGCGATGCCGGACGGCGGCAAGCTGATCATCCGCACCGCCAATGTCGGCAGCGCGGACGCGGGCAAGCTCGCCTACAAGGGCATGCCGGCGGCGGACTATGTGCGGATCGAGGTCGCCGATACCGGCACCGGTATCCCTGCCGACATCCGCGACAAGATCTTTGAGCCGTTCTTCTCGACCAAGGAAGTCGGCAAGGGCACCGGGCTTGGGCTTTCGACCGTCTACGGCATCGTCAAGCAGACCGGCGGCTTCATCTATGTCGACTCCCAGCCGGGGCAGGGCACCTCGTTCCATATCTTCCTGCCGCGCCATCATGCCGAGCCGGACCTCCAGCTCGAGCCGCCTGCGGCGGTGACCGTTGGCGCCGCGAAGGAAGCTGCATCTGCAGCGGAAGCCAAGCCGCGCACCGATCTCACCGGACAGGGCACCATCCTCCTGGTTGAGGACGAAGAGGGCCTGCGCGCGCTGAACGCGCGTGGCCTGCGCTCGCGCGGCTACACCGTGGTCGAGGCCGAGAACGGCGTCGAGGCCATGGAGGTTTTGGCCGAGCAGAGCGGCGGGATCGACCTCGTCGTCTCCGATGTCGTCATGCCCGAGATGGACGGCCCGAGCTTGCTCAAGGCGATGCGCGAGAAGAATCCCGACATCAAGTTCATCTTCGTCTCCGGCTACGCCGAAGACGCCTTCGAGAAGAGCCTGCCCGAGGGCCAGCAGTTCGACTTCCTGCCAAAACCGTTTACGCTCAGCCAGCTCGTGGCGGCGGTGAAGGAGACGATGGCGAAGCAGGGGTGAGTTGGCGCTAAACGAGGGACGCGCAACAATCTCCGCCGTCGTCCTGGCGAAAGCCAGGACCCATACCGTGTGATCTATCGAGTGGGCACGCTGCCAGTCCCGAATGCCCAATCGTCGCCAAAATTTCTTCCTGGGGTAATGGGTCCTGGCGTGCGCCAGGACGACCCTAGGGAGGGAGCGGAATTCCGGTCGTAAACCCGCCGGTAACCTGCAACCACGGTTCCGCCGTGCATTGCCGCCAAACCCCCGCCGAATAACGATTTTTACCGCCTGCCCGCGACTGAGCGCCGCAGCCACGGGTTCCGAAAGCGGCTTCACTTTTTGCGAAGTCTACCCATCTTAGGCGCACGTCCCCATGCCGGGGATTTGGGAAACGCACATGAATTTCTCGCAATGGTCCCGCACTCTCGTGAAGACGATTGCCGTCGCGTTGGCGCTAGCGTTGCCGACCGCGCTGGCGATCTCGTCCGCTGACGCTCGCGTCGGTGGCGGCTTCTCGTCCGGTTCGCGCGGTTCGCGGACCTTCTCGGCCCCGCCGTCGACCACGACCGCGCCGGGCTCCACCTCGCAATTCAATCGCACCTTCACCCAGCCGGGCGCTGGCATGAATTCGGCTGCCTCGGCTCCTGCGCGTGGCGGCCTGTTCGGTCGTGGCGGCGGGTTCCTGGGCGGTCTCGCGGCCGGCTTCCTCGGCGCAGGTCTTCTCGGCATGCTGTTCGGTGGCGGCCTGTTCGGTGGCCTCGGCGGCCTGTCGTCGATCCTGGGCCTTATCATCCAGATCGTGCTCGTCGTGTTCGTGGTGCGGTTGGCAATGTCCTGGTGGCAGCGCCGCAACGCGCCGCAGGCGGCCTACGCCGGTGCTGATTCCGGCGGTGGTCCGGGAGCGCAGACGAGCTACCGCAGCGGGCTTGGCGGCGGCTTCGGCTTCGGCGCCAACAATGCGCCGCTCGAAATCCGCCCCGACGACTACGAGGCGTTCGAGCGCCTGCTCGGCGATATCCAGACCGCTTGGTCCAACGAGGACGTTGCAAAACTGCACACCCTCGCGACGCCGGAAATGGTCTCGTATTTCGAGAAGGATCTGGCAGAGAACCGCGCGCGCAACGTCGTCAACAAGACGTCCAACGTCAAGCTGTTGCAGGGTGACCTGGCGGAGGCCTGGCGCGAGGGAGACACCGAATACGCGACGGTGGCGATGCGCTTCGCGCTCACCGACAAGACGGTCGACCGCGGCACCGGCGCCATCGTCGCCGGCGGCGAGCAGCCGGGCGAGGTCACCGAAGTCTGGACGTTTGCCCGTCGCCCGGGCAGCGCCTGGGAATTGTCGGCGATCCAGCAGACCAACTGATCGCTGGCGACAGCAGAATCCAAGGCGTCGTGCTCCGGCACGGCGCCTTTCGTCGTTTGCGGACGCGTGGTTGCGAGCGCAGCGAGGCAATCCAGAGTCTTTCGGCGGTGGGATTCTGGATTGCTTCGGTTGCGCTCGCAATGACGTGTGGTGACAGCGTTCCGACTCGCCGTAAGGGAACTTGCGGCGACGTGCTAGGCTTATCCTGAGGCACTCTCCCTTGGGGATTCCCGTGATGAAATACGAGCTCTATTACTGGCCCGAGATCCAGGGCCGCGGCGAATATGTGCGGCTGGCGCTGGAGGAGGCAGGTGCGGCCTATGTCGATGTCGCGCGCGGTCCGCGCGGCACGGCTGCGATGATGAAGATGATGGATTCGCACAAGGGCACGCCACCGTTTGCGCCGCCATTCCTCAAGGCCGGCAAGCTCGTCATCGGCCAGACCGCCAACGTCCTGCTCTATCTCGGCGCGCGCCATGGGCTTGCGCCCACGACGGAAGCTGGACGACTCTGGGTGCACCAGCTCCAGCTCACGATCACGGACTTCGTGGTCGAGATCCACGATACCCATCATCCGCTCGGACCTTCGCTCTATTACGAAGACCAGCGGCCATCGGCGAAGAGGCGTGCGGCCGATTTCTGGAGCGCGCGCGTGCCGAAATATCTCGGCTATTTCGAAGAGCTTCTCGACGAGAATGGCGGCAACTACCTCACCGGCCGCAGGCTGAGCTATGTCGATCTCTCCCTGTTCCAGGTCGTCGACGGCCTGCGCTACGCCTTTCCGAAACACATGAACGCGTTCGAGGGCGAAATCCCCGGTCTCGTCCGCCTGCACGACCGCGTCGCGGCGCGGCCGAACATCAAGGCCTATCTCGAAAGCGAGCGCCGCATTCCCTACAACGAGCAGGGCATCTTCCGCCGCTATCGCGAGCTCGATAATTAGCCGGTCCGGACCGAGGCTGGCGGCGGATTGCCCGCGCTGTCGGGCAAAGTTGTGAGCGGACACGCGAAAGGCCCGATCAACCGGATCGGGCGATCCACCGTCGGCGAACCCGATCAGGCGAGCTGATCGATCCGCGTGCCCTGGCCCGGCGGCAGCGGCGCGGGCGGCGTCGGCTGATAGGTCGGGTCGTTGTCCTTGGCCTTGACCTGCTCGTCCTGCTGCTTGGTCGTGTCATAGCTCGGGACTACGATCGTCACAGGGGGCGGCGCAACGCTTGAAACGCTCATCCACAAATCCTCACAGATTGAACAATTGACCCTGCCCTGCGAGCGACGAAGCTTCCGTCAAGCCAATCGTTAAAATGCGAGGGATCCGTGCGTGGTGAGGCGCTGTTCTCGCGCCTCTATTGGCGATGTCCGCGAGACGATGGACCTCCCCTCGTCATTGCGAGCGCAGCGAAGCAATCCAGTATCCCTCCGCAGAGATAGTCTGGATTGCTTCGCTGCACTCGCAATGACGGAGTGTGTGGTCAGCGACGTCGCGATATGCGCGTGCCGCTTCCGCGGCGAGAGCGCAGCCTACTCGTCCTTCGGCCGCGTGATCGCGATCGATGCCTCGGTCTTGGTGCGCGTGCATTCCATGTTGAGGCGCTTGTAGCGCATCGAGACCTTGTCGCCGCGCAGCAGGCCCATGCGCTTCAGGCAGCGCGTCGCGCCGGTCGTGGCATCGTCCTTTGGCAGGGTGAAGGTGATGGCTGCGGCGGAGGCGACAAGATCAAAAAACTTCGGGGTCGGCTTGCGGTCGCCCTTGGCATAGAGCTCGTTGGAATAGTTTTGTCCCTGGGCGCGGCAGCCGAGCGAAAGCTCCTTCGCGGCCGGGTGGGTGAGATAGATGATGTTGGCGGCCTTGAAGTTGACCTTCAGCCCATCGATGCCGCCCGCCAGCTGCTTGGCGATGTCGTCGCACTGGTCCGCGCGCGCAGGCGCGGCCAGGGTGACAAGGCCGGTGATTGCGGCGGCGACAAGCATCGCGCCGCGGACGTCCAATTTGAAAGTCATGGTGAGAAGCCCCTTGGGACGCGCATTCAAGCGTCGGCGAGCGCGAAGCGCAAGGGGTGCAACCGAGCTGTACAAACCGGGATCATGACCCCGCCGTCAGCCCAGGCGATCGGAAGAATCAACGCCGTGGCGCCGAATCGGGATGCCCCGATCGCACCGGAGCGGCTTCCCTTTACGACAAAAACGCTTAGAACGCTTCCATGCCAGGGGCCCGCGCGAGGGCTCCAAAACCCGAGATATCCTCCATGAACGCTCCCACCGCTTTTCCCGATCCGTCAAAGTCCGTTCCGCCGTACAAGCACACCCCGCTGTTCCCGCTGGGCAAGGACGAGACGCCCTACAAGAAGATCACGGCGGAGGGCGTCCGGGTCGAGAAGGTTTTGGGGAAGGACATGCTGGTGGTGTCGCGCGAAGCGCTGCGGGCGCTGTCGGAAGCGGCTTTCGGCGACATCAACCACTATCTGCGGCCGGGCCATCTGAAGCAACTCCGCGCGATCCTGGAGGACGGCGAGGCCAGCCCCAACGACAAGTTCGTCGCCTTGGACTTTTTGAAGAACGCCAATATCGCGGCTGGCGGTGTGCTGCCGATGTGCCAGGATACCGGCACGGCGATCATCATGGGCAAGAAGGGCTGCAACGTCATCACCGACGGTGACGACGAGGCGGCGCTGTCGGAAGGTGCGCGCGATGCTTACCTGCGCCGTAATCTGCGCTACTCGCAGGTCGCGCCGCTGTCGATGTATGAGGAGAAGAACACCGCCAACAACATGCCGGCGCAGTGCGAGATCTATGCCGAAGGTGATGACGCCTACAAGTTCATGTTCATGGCCAAGGGCGGTGGCTCCGCTAACAAGAGCTTTCTGTTTCAGGCAACGCCCTCGGTGCTGACGAAGGACCGGCTACTCGCCTTCCTCAAAGAAAAGATACTCACTCTGGGCACCGCAGCATGCCCGCCTTATCACCTCGCTATCGTGATCGGCGGCACCTCGGCCGAACTCTGCATGAAGACGGTGAAGCTCGCCTCGGCGCGCTATCTCGATGCGCTGCCGACCCACGGCTCGCCGGACGGAAACGCCTTCCGCGACGTCGAGATGGAGCAGGAAATCCACAAGATGACGCAGTCGCTCGGCGTTGGCGCGCAGTTCGGCGGAAAATATTTCTGCCACGACGTGCGCGTGATCCGCATGCCGCGCCATGGCGCCTCGCTGCCGATCGGGTTGGGGGTGTCCTGCTCGGCTGATCGCCAGGTGCTCGGCAAGATCACGAAGGACGGCGTCTATATCGAGGAGCTCGAGCACAATCCGGCGCAGTATCTGCCGCAGGTCGAGGAGTCACTCGGCGGCGAGGTCGTCAAGATCGACCTCAACCAGCCGATGAAGGACATCCTGGCGACGTTCTCGAAATATCCGACCAAGACCCGTGTCTCGATGACCGGCACCATGATCGTCGCGCGCGATTCCGCGCACGCCAAGCTGCGCGAGCGGCTGGAGAAGGGCGAACCGCTGCCGGATTATTTCAAGAACCATCCGGTCTATTACGCCGGCCCGGCCAAGACGCCCGAGGGCTATGCCTCCGGCGCGTTCGGCCCGACCACGGCGGGCCGCATGGATTCCTTTGTCGACCAGTTCCAGGCCGCAGGCGGCTCGATGGTGATGGTTGCCAAGGGCAACCGCGCGCCAGCCGTGCGCGAGGCTTGCAAGAAGTACGGCGGCTTCTATCTCGGCTCGATCGGGGGCGCGGCGGCAAACCTTGCCGAACACTGCATCAAGAAGGTCGAAGTGCTCGAATATCCCGAGCTCGGCATGGAAGCGATCTGGCGGATCGAAGTCGTCGACTTCCCCGCCTTCATCATCATCGACGACAAGGGCAACGACTTCTTCAAGGAGTTGAATCTGGGCTGAGGAGGCGTGCTCGCTTCGGAGCAGAGGCTGACGTCTTTACGCTCCGTCATTGCGAGCGAAGCGAAGCAATCCATCTTTCTTTGCACGAAGAAGAGTCTGGATTGCTTCGTCGCAACAGCTCCTCGCAAAGACGCGTGGAGGCTCCGGCGTGTTCGTCGGTAGAGCCGAATTAAGCCTTCGTCCCCGTAAACGGAAAACTGCCCATCGGGCCGATGCCCATCTCGCCGCTCATGCTGTCGCCGGAGACCTTTCCGATGAACTCGAGCGTCAACGGCATCGGATTGGTGATGGAAACTTTCCAGTTGACGGCGTCGCCGCTGATGGTGCCGTCGAAGATCTCGGTGGTTTGGCCTTCCGCGCCCTGGGTGCCCGTCAGCGTTCCGCCGGAGCTCAGCAGGGTCAGCGTCGCCTGGCGCTCGCCCATCGGCGTCGTCATGGTCAGATTCCAGTTGCCGTCTACGGCCATTCCCGTCTCCCGAACGATCCCGGCGGGCCGCGACGATCCGCAGCCAGTCCTGGACCGAGCGTATAGCGCAACTGCTGGCGGCTGACCAATGTCGCGTGGACGCCATCAGGCGCGGGCGGCAGCCCGCCGGCGGCTGGTGACGATGAGCCGGAACACAACATACTGCACGGCGAAGGCCAGGATCTTGGCGCCGCCGGCGACCACCGAGATGTAGAACGCCCACAGCTTCAGATCGCCGGTGGATGCGACCGCGATCGTCCCGGCGCCGATCACGAACATCAGCGCCGCCCAAGCATAGCCGGCGCCAATCACATATTCCGGCACGGTCTCCGCGACCATCGGCGGCATGTAGCGCAACATCCAGCCGCGTTTGAGCATGATAACTCCAATCGCGAAATGTGCGATCGAGGGCTTCGCCAGCATGAAGCGGGGATCATTCGTCAGCAGCGTTATCGTGCCCAGCACGACCACGAGCGCCAGGCTCGCATAGGTCATGTAGCTGAGCTGCCGCCCCCTGACGCGGGCATAGATCACCTGCGCGATCGCACCGGCAATCGCCACCGACGTCGCCAGGATGACGTTGTCGGTGATGAGATAGATCGCTAAAAAGATGATGGCCGAAAGGAAGTCGGAGGCGAGGCGAGCGAATACGTCCTTCATCGTCGATCCTGTCTTACGGGGTGTTCGGCAGTACGGCGGCCGGCGCACCGTACTTGATCTGGCGATATTCGGGATACCATTTTGTGAAGTAGATCGCGCTGTTGCGGGCGGCGAAGGCGACCGCAAGGCCCGACCAGACCGGCAGGCCCGGGAAGTAGAGCAGCACGATGTTGGCCGCCATCATCAACAAGGCGGCCGCGGTCCATGCGGCGGTGATCATGTAGTTGGCGGTGAGAAAGCCCGGCATTGCCGCGGTCTCGGCGGGAACAGACTCGATCGCATATTGCAGCGTGAAGGGACGACGAACCAGGATCGAGCCGAGCGAGATCACGAAGATACCGATATCGACCGACAGCTTGACGCCGAGCGTGCCGAGCTTCGGATCGAACAGCGCGAGCGTGAGGCCGATTGCTGCGAACAGGACCGCCGAGCCCGCAGCGAGGGTCTTCACCGAGCGACCGCGCGCAACGTCGATCGCGATCGTGGCAAGGCAGAGCGCGGACGCCGCAAACACGCTGACCGTGGCCGACGTCACCAGCATCAGCAAGGTGTAGACGCCATAGGGGGCAAGGATCAGGAAAATCGTCATGGGCCGCCTCGGTCGAGCCAATCTTTACGATGTCAAGATTGATAGTTCGGCACCGGCGCCGGGTCAAGCAAAATCTTTACAGTGTCAAAATTACGTGAATGACTCGTAAAAACTCAATCGTCGCAATGGCTTGATCGGAGAGCTCATCGGCGACTGCGATCCAGTTCAGCCGCGACAGGATGGTCAGCGCGCTGGCGATCAAGAGGCCGATGCTCAGCGCGATGCCGCCGCCGCGGCAGATCAGAAACCGGAGCGAGCCCGGCGTTGCGTACATGCCGAGCGGATGCAGCAGCCGCGACAGCAGAAGCAGGCCCATCAGCATGTGAATGCGCAAAGCTGATGCGCCGGACATTTCGAGTAGCGCCACCATCAGCGCGATAATGGGAACATATTCCATGAAGTTGCCATGGGCGCGGATTGCGCTGCGCAGGTCGCCATTGCCGCCGTCGTCGAACGCGGTTTTGCTGTTCCGTCGCAGTCGGACGACTTGCAGCGCAAGCGCGGCGTAGATCAGCGCGAGGATCGCGAGATAGTTCGCCGTGATGGCGGGGACGTGCATGCGAGGCGTCCTCTATCCGTCACTCCGGGGCGCGCATCATAGCTCACGCTTCGCGCGCCCCGGAACGACCAGGGGGAGCTACTGCGCCCGCACCCAATTGCCGTGAAAGCCGTCCGGCACGCGATGGCCGAGCTGCACCAGTGCGACCGGGCCGGCCTCGATGTCGGTGGCGGTGAACACGGCGAGGTCGCTGCGGTTTTCGTCCGCGCGCCAGACCACCGCGAGCAGCCAGCCGTCGCCTTCCGCCGCGTCTTTCGACCGCTCGACGAACACCGGCTCGGAAATGGTGTCGCCGGGCGGCAGCAGATAAAGGCCGAGCCGTTTGCCATTGCCGTCGACATGGGCGATGCCGGACAGCGCGCCGATTACCGGCAGTTTTGGATTGGAGCAGGCGTACCAGCCGTGCCGGCTCTTCAACCCCGCACGGCGATCGTCGACACGCGGGAATTCGCCGGTGAGATCATCCAGATAAGCCTGCTGGAAGCGGTCGGTATTCCCGGCAAGATCGAAAGTCCAGCGGCAATGGCGCGCAAAGGATTTTTTGGAATCGGTCGGCCGCCCGTCTGCACGCGGAAACAGCGGTGCCTCCTCGAACTGCATGACGTCGGCGACAATGCGGTTGCCGTCCTCCCATGCATTCATGACGTGAAGGACGTAGCAGGTCTCGGCGCGGAACCAGACGATGTCCTTGCTCGATCCCTTGCGCTTCATCACGCCGACATAGGCGCCCTTGTCCGGCTCCCAGGCATAGGGCGGCCGTCCGCTGGTCGCGCGCTCCATGCTGCCGGTGAGGGGCAGGACCGGAAACAGCACGTGGTTCTCCGTGACGATGAAGTCGTGCACCATGCTGGCATAGGGCGTCTCGAAGCGCTCGAAGCGCGTCACGTTGCCGGACGCATCGATTGATCCGTAGGAGAGGGCGGGCGTCAGCGGCCCCGCGGCATTGTAGCCGAAGAACACCAGCTCGCCGGTGGTCGGATCGATCTTCGGGTGCGCGGTGAAGGCGCCGGCGAGGCGGCCCTGATAATTGTGATAGCCGCGCGTCGCCAGCGTGCCCGGCTCGATCTCGGTCGGCAGATGTGCCTCTTCGAGCGCGAGCAGCTTGCCGGCATGGAAGATGATGTTGGTGTTGGCGGCGCCGCCGTCGGTCAGGTTTGCCGGCGCATCCGGCAGCTTGCGGCCGAAGCCTGCGAACAGCGCGCGGCCCGCGTCATGCTCGGCCAGCCATTTCGGCGTGCGGACCCAGCGATTGCGGTAGCTGGCGCGGCCGTTCTCGAGGTGAAAAGCATGAAGCATGCCGTCGCCGACAAACCAGTGCGCGCCGGGGGAGTCGAACTGCGGGTTGGGACCGTTGCGATACAGCGTGCCGTTCAGCTCGCGTGGCAATTCGCCGATAACCTTGAGGACGGGCGCGTCGGCCTCGAATGGAATCGGCCCGCGGTTGCTGCGGTGTTCGGCGATAGCATCCTGCTGCACGGCGTATCTCCCTTATCTTTACATCGTAAAGATTGGATAGTGACGTTTGCAGTGTTCGTCAAGCGAAATCTTTACACTGTCAATATTGCGTCATATAGCTTGCCCATGGCCAAGACCGACACCAAGACCCACACCAAGAGCGAAACTGCGCGCAGCCGGCGTGCCCCCAGAGGAACATCGTCGGCGTCGCGCCCGGCGAGCGCGAAAGGCGACACGCCCTATCACCACGGAGCGCTGCGCGAGGCGCTGCTGCAGGCGGCCGAACGGGTTCTGGAGCGCGACGGGCTCGCAGGCCTGACGCTGCGCGCGGTGGCGCGCGAGGCGGGGGTGTCGCATGCCGCGCCCACCCATCATTTCGGCGACCTCACCGGGCTCGTCAGCGAGCTCGCGGCGATCGGCTTCCGCCAGTTCAACGCGGCAATGGCGTCAGCCTGCGACGCCGCCACCTCGCCGCTGGAGCGGGCGTTGGCGCGGCCGAAGGCCTATGTCGCCTACGCCCAGGCCCATCCCGGCATGTACGGGCTGATGTTCCGCACCGAACGCCTCGACTATTCCAGACCCTCGCTGCACGAGGCGGCGGAATCCTCCTTCGCCGGCCTAGCCAATGCCATCGGCGCGATGCGGCATGAGCCGATCAGCGGCGACGCGCTGACCATCGAGCAGGGCGCCGCGATCGCGCGGGCCTGGTCAATGGTACATGGCTTCACCATGCTGCTGCTCGACGGGCGGCTCCAGGACATCCTGGAGCGGCTGCCGCCGGGCACCACGGCCGAGCAGCTGCTGGAAGCAATTCTGAAGTCCACGGTAGCGGGGAAGCTGCCCGCATCCTGATCGAACGGAAAGGACGATAACTTCTGCCATGCGTTGAGTGTTCGATGGTAGTTGGCGCGCCCAACGATTGGGCATCGGCGGAAGATCAAGACCAGGGGTGCGCGCGATGATGCGGAACCCGCAGCCTCAAGCATCCTCCAAGCATATCTTCACTGTGGGCAAGGCTCAAACGTACCCCGGACAGACCTGACAGCGACGCGGAATCGTTCTAGAAGAGTGGCTTCGCTTGGGCTTATCCAGCCTGGTTCGCGGCCTCGTTTCTCTTGATCATGCCAGCCATATCGTCGAACAAACCCTATCGCGTCGGCCGCTCCAAGACCGGGCTTGGCCTCTTCGCCACCAAACCGATCAAGAAGGGAACCCGGATCATCCGTTATTTCGGACCGATCCTGGATTCGCGCATTCCCGCGCACGACGATATCGAGAACAAATATCTGTTCGAGCTCAACGGACGCTGGACCATCGACGGCTCGGTACGCAAGAACCTTGCCCGTTACATCAACCATTCCTGCCGGCCCAATGCCGAATCCGATGTCCGCCCGCGCGAGCGCAAGGTGTTCATCCGGGCCATCAGGAACATCGAGCCGGGCGATGAAATCAACTACGACTACGGCACCGATTATTTCAAAGCCTATTTGAAGCCGATCGGCTGCAAGTGCGAATCTTGCGAGAAGAAGCGCAAGAAGCTGCGCGCCGAGGCGCGGGTCGAGCGCGCCAAGGTGAAGGCGCGCGCGGAGCGCAGGGCCGAGAAGGCCAGTGCGAAAAGCACCTCGGCGACAAAGAAGAAGCTGAACGGCAAGCACTTCGCCGGCAAGGTCGGACGCGCCAAGGCGTAGCCTCGACCTCGCTGTCATGCCCCGCGCGGACGGGGCATGCAGTACACTGCGGCTTTCGCATATGACGACCGTCTTTGAAGTGCTCGGTCGCCCGCTCGACCGGGCGACCACTGCATTTGTAACGGTGTCAGGCCGCTACGGCGTCGCCACTCCTCCGCAAGCCCAGATATTGCAGCTCCGCAAACACGCCGGTCGCGATCGCCTGGGCCACCACCATGATCTCGCCAAGCAAGTTCGGCGATACCGCGCCGGAGAACAGCAGTGCAACACTGCCGACCGTCCAGGCCGCGTTGCCGATCACGACCAGCAGCACGAGCGGCTTCGGCACAGAGCCGCGCGAGGCGAGCCAGCCGACCAGTGCGGTGTAGGCGATCAGAAACACGCCGGTCTCGCGCAGCAGCGCCTCAGGCAGGTTGAACAGCGTTGCGAACGCGCCCGCACCAAGAGTGAAGCCTAGCGCGGCGACGCCGCTGAAGATTGCGTCGGCGAGCAGCGCGCGGCGCAGGAAGGTGGATGCGTCAATCATCGTCGGTCTCCATGGTTGGCTTGGGGTGAACTCGGCCCGGTCCACGCCACCAGGCGCGGAGCAGGCGGACGGGGCGGAACGGAGAGAGGCTCTTGCCGACGCTGTGCTCGAACGCGGTGACCTGCGCGACGACATAGGCGCCGGTCGAATGCAGCAGCGGCTCCGGCATGTTGAGGCTGCGGGCGAGCATCCGGGTTGCCAAATTCATGGCCCAGGGTGCGACGTGGTCGGCGAGGATCCGGTAGAGCAGCAGCGCGATCATGGTCATCTCCTGTCGCACCAAGAATGCGTCGCGGCAGGACGTAATTCGATTACCTCGGGGGTAATGGAAGGGCTCAAATCCGCATGCTAGGTTTTCGATCATGAACGCACATGCATCCACGGCACGCGCCGAAAGCAGCCAGCCGATCCATATCGGCGACCATTTGCGCGAGTGGCGGCAGCGCCGCCGCATGAGTCAGCTCGACCTTGCGAGCGAGGCCGAAATCTCCGCACGCCATTTGAGCTTCGTCGAGACGGGCCGCGCCGCGCCATCGCGCGACATGGTGCTGCGGCTCGCCGAGCGTCTCGAGGTGCCCTTGCGCGAACGCAACGTGCTGCTGGTCTCAGCCGGCTATGCGCCAGCCTTTCCGCAGCGTCCGCTGGAGGATCCCGCCTTGAAATCCGCTCGCCAGGCGATCGACCTTGTCCTCAAGGCGCACGAGCCCAATCCGGCGCTGGCCTATGACCGGCACTGGAATCTGGTGTCCGCCAACCGCATGGTGGCGCCGCTGCTCGAGGGCATTCCGCAACGGCTGCTCGAGCAGCCCTTGAACGTGCTGCGGCTTGCGTTTCACCCCGAAGCGCTGGCGCCGCGCACGGTCAATGTCGCGGAATGGTGCGGGCACCTGCTTGAGCGATTGCACCGGCAATGCGAGGCGACCGCCGATCCGGAGCTGATCAAGCTTTACAACGACCTGAAGAGCTACCCGATCCCGGCACGATCGGCGCCGTTGTCGAGCGACAATGTCGCGATCCCCTTCAAGCTGCGCCACGACGGGAGGATACTGAGTTTCTTCTCCACCACCATGGTGTTCGGCACGCCGCTCGACATCACCCTGTCGGAGCTGGCGCTGGAGACGTTCTTTCCGGCCGACGAGCGCACAGCCGATTGGCTGAAGCACACGGCCTCGAATATGGCCTAGCGCTCTTGCCCCAGGCGGCGTTCGGCTTATCTTCGGGCCAAACCGCAAGTGCCCGAAAGGAGGCGCCCATGAGTTCGTCTGGCTTGAGCCCACTGAAACCGCTCCAGATCGATGTCGTCTCCGACGTGGTGTGCCCCTGGTGCTATATCGGCAAGCATCGGATCGAGAGCGCGCTTGCGCTCGTGCCAGACGTACCCGTCAAGCTGCAATTCCGCCCCTTCTTCCTCAATCCCTGGGTGCCGCGCGAGGGCATCAGCCGCGAGGCATATCTCACCCAGAAGTTCGGCTCGGTCGAGGCCTATAAGGGCATCGCGGGGCGCGTCGTCGCAGCCGCAAGCGAGGAGGGCCTCACCTACCGGCCGGATCTGGTGCAGCGTCAGCCCAACACGATCGACTGCCACCGCTTGATCCTCTGGGCCGAGGCGGCCGGTAAGGCGCCCGAGATGAAGCAGCGCTTGATGGAGCTCTATTTCCGCGACGGCGGCGATCTGACCGATCTGAGCGTGCTGGTGCAGGCTGCCGCCGATGTCGGCCTCGACGCCGACCACGTGCGCCGGCGCCTCGCCAGCGATGAGGACGTCGCGCGCGTCTCGGCCGATGCGCAGGAGGCCGCCGAAAAGGGCATCTCCGGCGTGCCGACCTACGTGTTTGCGCAGAAATACGCCGTCTCCGGCGCGCAGGCCCCAAACATGCTGGCACGGGCCATCCGCGAGGTCTCGGCGGAAATCAACGCGCAGGCGGCGGAGTAATCTTCTCTGATTTGCGCAGCAGGTGAATCGCGCGCCGCGCCGCCGCGCGTGCGGTCTCTCGCGCAGCGAGAGCTCCGCGGATCAGCGCCATAACGGGGTCTTTGCGCCGCAGCGGAATCAGCACGTCGCCGACCGCGAAACGGGCGCGCCAGATCGGGTTGATCATCGGGTGGTCGGCGCTCGCGGTGGAATCTGCGCTGGTGATCGAGGGGTCAGCGCAGAGGTGCCGCGTCAGTTCGAGCGTGAGCTGCACGCCCGGCGAATATTTTGCGAAGCGCTCGTCGATGCCGAGCTTGAAGAAGAAGGCGCGATCCTGGTGCCGCAACACGATGCCGGCGGCGATCGGCAACGTGCCGGCGCGGAGCGTGATGATCTCGCATTGCGCGGTCTCTGCGAGCGTCGGCACGGCGCGGCGGATGAAGGTCGCATCGCCTGCGTCCTGGACCAGCGCGGTACCACGTATCCCCTTCCAGCCGCTGGCCTCGAGCTGCAGAAATGTTTCGAGCGCTGGCCTGACCTCATCCGGCCTGCGCGCGACCTCGAACAGGACAGGGCCGTGCTCTTCGAGACGACGGCGCTGCCGGCGCAGCTCCTTGAGCTTTTTCGCGCCGAGCGCCTCCTGCAACCGCTTCTCGCCATCCTGCGTCGCGTCCAGGCTGGCGCGGAAGTAGGAGCCGAGCACGCGCGGCTTCAGGCCGGTGCGGCCGAGGACATCTTTGAGCGATGCCATCGCAGCGCCATCGAGCGCAATGTCGCGCAGGATCAGCGCATGCGCGCCGGCCTCGCGCGCCTGCTGCAGCAGACGGGTCGCGGACTCGATCGCGGCGTCGCGATCGATCAAGGGGCTGCACAATGTGCCATAGGGATGTGCGCTCACCAGCGCGGGTAGGGGGATGTTGCAGGCGCGCCACAGCGAGATCACCGGCATCAGTCCGATCAGCCGGCTCGAAGATCCCTGGAACGCGCGCAGCGCCTGCGCATCCGTGCGGCCGTGTGCGGTCGCACTGACCGCAAGCTCCCAGCCGGGCAGGTAATATCCGTTCGGCTCGACGGCCCGCTGCGCCAGCGCGCGCCATTGGCCGGCGTCGATCGCAGTGAGCGGGACGAGCGCGCGCGAGGTCGCGGCATCCTCTGCCGATGCCGGATCGTTCGCAACCTGGTGCGCGATGTCGTCCACGTCCCGTCGTCCCCGCTACGCGGCCGAAGCCGGCGTTACGCGGTCATGCATAGCGCAAAGTTTGGAAAATCCCGTTGGGACGCCGCTTCAATTCGGGTGATATTGTTAACGCCTCATTGAGCATTCCGGACGCTGGGCCGGATGCTTTGATGCAAGCTCTCGATCCGGAGGATCACAATGATCGCCACGCCTTTCACACCGATTGCCTCGCTCCTGGGAGGGGCGCTGATCGGGCTTTCAGCTGTGCTCCTGATGTGGGTGACGGGACGGATCGCCGGCATCAGCGGCATCGCGGCACGACTGTTTCCACCCTACGAGGATCACGAATTTTTAGGCCGGCTCGCCTTTGTCATGGGCCTCATTGGTGCGCCCGTGCTGGTGCGGCTCGCCACCGGCAGTCTGCCCGCGCAGACGATTGCGGCGGGAACGCCAGTGCTCATCATCGCCGGATTGCTCACCGGCTTCGGCACCGTATGGGGGAGCGGCTGCACATCCGGCCACGGCGTTTGCGGGCTGGCGCGGTTTTCGGTGCGCTCGCTGGTTGCGACCATCACCTTCATGGCGGCGGCCGTCGCCACCGTCTTTGTAATGCGGCACTGGAGCTGACGGCGATGAGCATCCTCGTTCAATTCGTGATCGGCCTGATCTTCGGCCTCGGCCTCATCGCCTCCGGCATGTCGAATCCAGCAAAGGTACTGAATTTTTTGGACGTCGGCGGCATACGCGCAGGAACGTGGGATGCGAGCCTCGCTTTCGTGATGGCGGGCGCAATAGCCGTGACCTTCATCGGCTTCAACCGCGTCCTGAAACTCACGCGCCCGGTTTTCGCAGAAAGCTTCTACGTGCCAAGGCGCAATGACATCGATGCAAGAATTGTCGTCGGTTCCGCCATCTTCGGCATCGGCTGGGGGTTGGCGGGCTTCTGTCCCGGGCCGGCGCTGACTGCGCTCGGATTTGGCTCTGCTTCGGCATTCATCTTTGTCGCCGCCATGTGCGCCGGCATGGTGCTCGCCCGCTTCATCGCTCAATTGCCGTTGTCGACGCCCATCGTCACGCCGGCCGATGCGCTCGAAACATGACGCGGACAAGACCGGACGAATTGTCTCGGCCGGTCCCGCCTACGATGTCTTATCAATAGCGGTCGTCGCCGACACCGACGCCCACGCTGACGCCGGGCGTGCGAATGCCGACGCCGGCACGCGGGCCGTCATCCCAGTCGCGATATGTGCGGCGCTCGTAGTAGCGCTCGCGCGGCATCCTCGCGTAGGAGTCACGCACGATCACACGCGCGCCACCATGGGTCCGGTAGCAATTGCCGACGTCATCGCAGACCAGCCGGACCTCCTGAATGAGATCGGGGCTGGTGTATTCGCTGGTGGTGTAGAGATCGGCGGCCTTGGCGCCCCCAATCGCGGCCAGGGCGCCGACGCCGGCCACCAGGGTAATCGCGAGTGTCCTCATCATCTGCTCCTCCGAAACTGCCCTCGGCGGTAACAAGAAAGCGAGCCGGTGATCGTTCCGGCGGAACTGCATGTTTTTCCCAGGCCGCATCTTGCGTCGGCATCATCCGTTGCTAGATCGGCTCGTAAATTTCCGACCCGCAGATGTCGTCAGCTTCGGCGCGCCGCCGATCGACGACCTTTCCCTCGGCGATTGTCACGATGTAGGTCTGGAGGCCGAGCGCCGAGCCGGTCGCGGAGGTCAGTTGCGCGCGGACGCAGGCTGTCCAGCCAAGTCCACGCACCTCGTGACGGGGCGGGGCGACGTGTACCTCGCGCGGATAGGACGTGTTGAGGAAGACCACGTCGATCTGCTCGCGGACCACGCGCTTGACATCGGGGGGCGGTTCGGGCGGCGGCTGCTCGGCCTCCTTGATGCGCATGAATTCGGGCACGGGCGCACGACTGTCGGCAAAGCCGCAAGCACCGAGCGTGAGCGCGCCAACCAGCAGCGCCATATGAGCAATAATCCGCAACATCCGTGAAGTTCCCCCCGCGGGCCAACAGATAGGCGCGAATACGACCGGGCGAAGTCCTGGCTGATCAACATTTGCTGAAGCGGTGGAAGCCGCAGCATTTGCTATTACGGGATTGCAGGCTAGTTTGTACCTCGGACGAGGGGGGATCGCGCCAATGAGGATTTTGGTCACGGCAGCCGCGGTGTTGGCGCTGACGGCGGCCTCGGCGCAGGCCCAGATGGGCGGCGGCAGGCGCGGGCCCAACGAGGGACCGAAGACGGACAACAAGCCCAAGGTCGACGAAAAGGCCTACAAGGCCGCGCTCGAGCGCATTCCCGAATCCAAGGAGAAGTATGATCCCTGGAGCGGGGCCCGCCCAAGCGACCCCGCTAAGAAGTCGAAATAAGCAAAGCGGGAGACCGGCGTTGCTGACCCGCCTGCGACATCTGGTCGGCGTTGTCGCGCTCCTGCTGCTGGCGGCGCGAACCTGCTTCGCCTGGGAGAGTTGGGGCGGCGATCCCGGCGGTTCGCGCTTCTCGCCATTGCGAGAGATCACGCCTGACAATGTCGGCAATCTGATTCGGGCCTTCGAATTTCACACCGGCGATCTGGCGGCGCGTCCGCCCGAGGTGATGCGGCGCACCAAGTTCGAGGCGACGCCGCTGTTCGTCGAGGACAGCCTGATCCTCTGTTCACCTTTCAACGAAGTGATCGCGCTCGATCCCGGCACGGGCGCGCAAAAGTGGCGATACGATCCGAAGATCGCCACCGATCAGCGTCCGGCCAATCGCTATGTCTGCCGCGGCGTCACCTACTGGGTCGATGACAAGGCGCCTCTGGATGCCGCCTGTCGATCGCGCATCTTCATGGGTACGAACGATGTCCGCCTGATCGCGCTTGATGCGAAGACCGGAATCCCCTGTGCCGGGTTCGGCAATGGCGGTGAAGTCCGGCTCGAGATCGGCATGCCGCTGGAATGGCCTGGCGAATTCCAGATCACCTCGCCGCCGGCGGTGGGCCGTGGCGTGATCGTGGTTGGCTCCTCGATCGGCGACAATCGTCGCGTCGATGCGCCAAGCGGCGTGGTGCGCGCGTTCGATGCGCGCAGCGGTCAGCCGCGCTGGACTTTCGAGCCGCTCAAGCGCGACGGCATCGAAGCGGGCCACGCCAATGTCTGGGCGGCGATGTCGGTTGACGAAGCGCGCGGACTTGTGTTCCTGCCGACGTCCTCGCCATCGCCGGATTTTTGGGGCGGAAAACGACCCGGCAACAACGAGCACGCGAATTCCGTGGTGGCGCTGCGCATCGAGACGGGCGAGCTCGCATGGGCGTTCCAGACCGTCCATCACGACGTCTGGGACTACGATCTGCCGGCGCAGCCGACGCTCGCGCGCATCGACACCGGCGAAGGCCAGCGCGATGTCGTGATCCAGCCCACCAAGCAGGGGTTTGTCTTCGTGCTCGATCGCGACACCGGCAAGCCGCTGTGGCCGGTCGAGGAGCGCGCGGTGCCGCAAGGCGGGGCGGAAGGCGAAAAACTATCGCCGACGCAACCGTTCCCGACCCACGTGCCGGCGCTGACCTCGCAGACGATCTCGACCGACGATGCGCTCTCGTTCCCGCCTGGCCTGCGCAGTTCGTCCTGCGAACAGCAGTTCGCACAGGCCCGCAACGAGGGGCTGTTCACACCGCCCTCGACGCAAGGCACGCTGGAGTTTCCGTTCACCGGCGGCGGCGTGAACTGGGGCAGTGCGGCATTCGATCCGGTCAACCAGATCCTCTACGTCAACACCAGCCGTGCCGCGCATCTGATCAAGCTGATCCCGCGCGCGGATGCGGCGGGCTTCAATCCGCCGCCGGGCCATGATTTCGGTCGGCAGCAGGGCGCGCCGTTCGCGATGTCGCGTTCGGTCGTAACGTCGCGGCTCGGGATGATCTGTGTAAAGCCGCCCTGGGGCGAGATGGTCGCCGTCGACCTCAAGGCTGGCAAAACGCTCTGGCGATCCGCCGTCGGAACCACCGAGGATCTGGCGCCGCTTGGGATGCCCTTGCCATGGGGCACACCGCTTCTGAGCGGCGTCGCCATTACCGGAGGCGGCCTGGTCTTCACCGGCGCGATGGACGCGTACTTGCGCGCTTTCGATGCGCGAAACGGCAGAGAGCTGTGGCAGGGCCGGTTGCCGGTGCCGGGGGTCGCCAATCCGATGACCTATCTCTGGAAGGGCGAGCAGTATGTGGCGATCGGCGCCGGCGGCCATTCCGAAGCCGGCACCTCGATCGGCGACAGCGTCGTTGCGTTCCGGCTGGCGCGGCCGGGCGAGGGGCCGTCGTTGTGGTCGCGCACGATCGATCGTCCCGGCGGACGATTTTTTGCGGGGTTGTCAGCGCTTGCGCTCGCGATCATCGCGTTGGTCATCGCGGGCCTGCGCTGGCGTCGCCAGCGTCGTATCAGGCAGGCGTGAGGATTGCGCCGCGCATGTGATGCGAAGTTCGTTCACATCACGGATGTCACTGCACGAAGGTGAGGCCGAGGCGCTTGTCGCTCCGCCAGATCGTGCGGCAATTTCGCACGAAATTATCGCGCGAGATCGACAGCGTGAAGGATTGCGGCAATATGGCGAGGCCGTCGAGATCAACCGCGGCGCCGCCGGCCGACATATTACGCACCGTGCACGCGATGCCGCCGCCTTGAAAGGTGATCCTTCCACCCTTGAAAACACGGTAGCGCTGCGCTGCACGCTTTTCGGTCATTCGCGTTAATCCATAACGAGGAATGTAAGCTAGTGTATGGAAATTACGTTGAACTAAACTCAATACTGGCGCTACTTGCAGAGCTCTTCAGACTGCGTTTACCACGTTGAAACGGAGAATTCCTCCGCCGACTTTCCCCAAGAGACTTTCGTTCATGGCCTTACGCCGATGGAGATAATGATGAAGACCACATTTTCGATCTTGTTCGTCGCAGCTCTCTCGCTGTCGTCCGTTCCCGCTCACGCCACCAAGCTTGACCTCTCGACCATGAGCTGCAAGCAGTTCCTCGAGAGCGGCGACGACACCATCAAGCTGGTGCTGACCTGGATGGACGGCTGGTACAAGGGCGACGAGGACAACGCCATCATCGATACCGACGTGTTCGTCGACAACGCCAAGAAGTTCGGCACCTATTGCGGAAAGAATCCGACGGTGAGCATCGTCACCGCGGCCGACGAAGTGCTCGGCAAGTAGGGTTTTGAAAGGCAACGCCTGAAGCGCGCTAGCGCTTCGGGTTGCCTGCGTGATCTGCATTGAGAGCCGCGGCGCATTTGGCTTGCACTGCGGCTCTCGTCGTTTCGGATCATCCGGGCAGCATCGCGAACGCGCTCGACACCATCGCGACCTGCTTGTTGTCGCTGGCGGAAAGCAGGGTGACGCGGCCAAAACTCATGGTGCGTCCGAGCCGCACGACGCGGGCATCCGCCAGCACGTCCGATGACGAAACCGCGCGCATGAAATGCGTGGTCTGGTCCACCGTAGTCATCGGACGATAGCCGCGGTTGGCGGCCAGGTTCGCGATCACCATCGCGGTGTCGGCAAGCGCCATCAGCGCCTGGCCGCATACCACGCCGCCGTGCCGGCACAGCCGTTCCGAAAACGCCATGCGCAACAACGCGCCCGGCTGCCAGTCCGTCGCGCCCGGCGGCGGGACGTGATCGATGCTTTCGACGGAGAGGTCGAGATCCTGGACCCAGGGCGCAAAGACCTCACCGAGGATGCGTCTCGCGTCGGCGATGCCGAACTCGGCTACTGGCTGCGATGGCATAATGGCGGTTTCCTCGCGTGTTGCCGGATATTTCGGCCATTCTGCCCGCTTTGGCGTGGCAAAGTCACCCGGTTCTGCGTCGGCTTGAAAATGCCCGACTTCGCCCGCTATGATGGCAAGCTTGGGAGCGGGTGGATGATGTTGCGTCGATGTGTGCTCGTGTTTTGCCTAGCGGCGCTGGGTCTGGCGCTGAATGGGTGTACCAGGTGCGGGCCGATCTGGGATGACTGGCTGCATTCGCCGAAATCGTGCAGATCGGATCGGCTCTAGCGGCCGTGAGGCTCCACCCCCCCCATCGATGATCAAGGAGTAGATGATGAAGCTTTTCCGTATGGCGGCAGTGCTGCTGGCTGTGCTGGCGGGACCGGCCTATGCGCAGGAAATGCCCCATATTAATTTGATGCAGGATGGCCCGGCCAAGACCCCGGAGGAAGAGGCCGCGCAGGCCGAACGCGACAAGGCTTACAAGGAAACGCTGAAGAAGATTCCGGACGCCAAATCGTCCAACGATCCCTGGGGCGGCATGCGCTCCGACCCTCCGAAGCAGGCGGCAGCGCCGAAAGCGTCCGCGACCAGCGCGCCCAAGAAGACCAAGGCCGGCACCGCGGCCAATTGACCGCAGCCGCGGTCGGGACCGCTGACGTCTCCGGCGGGACTCCCCTTCGCCCGGCCCGCAACCTACATTCGCAACAAGTGTTGCGTCGAGGAGGCAGGATATGGCGGATCGTCCGCGGGATCTCGCCGAGCGGATGGCGCGCCGGCACAAGGCGGCTACAAAACCGGGCGACCGGGCGGGCGACGGCTATCTGCGTGAGAGCTTCACCTTGCCGCGCGCCGCCGCGCGGGCAAGAGCGCAGGCCTTCTTCGCCCGCTATCCCAAAGCCGGCTATATGAGCGAAGTCGAAACCTGGCGCGAATTGCCGGGCGGCGACATCGAATTCACCATGCGGCGGCTGCCCAGCGCCGACTAGCGCCGGTCGGGCCTAGTCGAGGGATTCGGCGACGATGCGGATGCGGAACACCGGCTCCTTGGCTTCGTCGAGCAGTTCCATGTGCCATTCCGAGTTTTCCTGGAGCTTGCGGGAGATGCCCGCGGCCATGTCGGCGCAGACGGCGGTCATTTCCTTCCAGGCCGAGGCGCGATCGGCGAACTCAGTCGCATGCTCGGCGCAGCCGGAATAGTGGCCGTTCCGGATTCGAAAGAAATAGAGTGCCATGGCTGGTACCGATCGCATATGGCCGCGCCCCGAGCCCATATGGGCGTCCCAGTGCAATCCCAAACCGCGGGCAGATCAATTCCGGTCGTCTACGGAATACGCCTTGCGGGGGCGCCGCGGCCCGGTTGCCCGCGCCCGTAGCGGTCCAGCCGATTCCGGCCGTCTTGCTCAGGCCGTTTTGCGCGCGAGGGCCTTCAGCTCGCGATCGATACGCAGTTGCACGCGACGGATCGCCAGGAGTTCGATCTTCGTCTCGGTCCTCCCCGTTTTGGTCTGGTCGCCAATCCGGAATTGCCACTGCCAGACCCCTGGAATGGCTGTCCTTGCAATCGTGAACTCTACTCCCCTGCGATTCATGGTCACCTCCACGATTCGACTTTCCATGACTGCTAACATGTCGGGAATCCCGATATTCCGCTGACGCGCAAAAATTTCCCGGTAAGTCATGGATACTTCACGGAAAATCCTGAAAGCGCGCGCGGTTCGAAACAAGCGAAATCAAATTCCGAAAGGCGGCGCCGTCGCACCCCATGGAACGGACACCGCAGCTGCCCTTTCGGTCAGGAACTCCGTTCATGGCCGGAGAACCACGGATGATTTCGCGGTTCCAATACGGGACCGCGGCCATTCGATGGAAATGCCGGTGTCCGAGCTTTTCCACCTTTGCGTGCGCTGCTACTATGCCCGTGACGTGTGGAGGCCGCGCCGGCGATCGCGCGGAAGGGGAAGACGTGAACTGGCTAAGACATCTCGCCGTGCGCTGGGGCGCACGAAATTTCTCGTTGGTCTGTCCGCACTGCCGGCGGCCCGCCTCCTCCCTTGCGTTCAAGCGTGGGCGCTTCATGCTCGGTGACGAAAATCTCGTGTGCGAGCGGTGCGGCGAGACCGGCCTTGTCACCTTGTGGCGTTTCGAGGGATTGTCGGGCCAATCCGGTTGCACTGATGCGCGCCAAGGCGGGACGCTGGCGAATTCCCCGCACGGATTGCACGCAGGCGAAGCGCGGGACGAAGAAGCGTTCGAACTCGCCACGACACATGCCACGAAAAGAGCCCCGCCTGGGCAGAGCCAAGCGGGGCGACAGGTTATTGGAGGCTGAGGTGCTGGGCTGCAACACCATAGCCAAGCGACCCTAGTCCGCTCAGCTTACGGCAGCCTGACAAGCGGGACGAATGGGATCCGAAACTGCCGGCGCATAGGCTGCCGCTGAGAGAGGCCCTCGCATCCCAATTCAGACATCCGATCGCACAACTTAGGACACAACCGTTGGCGACACTTTGAACGCACGGCAAAGCCATGGGGGAAACGTGGCGGGCCGATAGCGGGGTGCATCATGGACAGGGTAGAGCGGTCATTCGCCGCCGCGACGGCGGCTGGATTTGTGGTGTTGATCATCGGCATCGTGCTGCTGGCGCTGATGTAGGGCGCGGGCGGGGGAGGCCGCTGATGAAAATCGCGAAAACAACCCCATGCAAAGTAGAATCGGGGTTGGCTCGGTCATCGTTCAGGCCGCAATTGAGGTGGTATTCTACCTTCATTGCAATCGATTCGCCCGTGGTGGCTTTTTTCGCGATTGATTGAGCTTGGGGATGAAAGAGGCCGCCCACTGAGGCGGCCTTACTTCGGGATGCCGAATTCCTTAGCGGCTACCTTGGCAATTTCATTGGGATCGTGAGTGCCAAGTGCGTCAATCTCGATGATCTTGCGGGCGACGATCTCGCAGAGCGGGTCGTCGCGATCCACCAGGCTCAGGCTGCGCAACGTGAATGCAAATGCCCGATTCAGCCGTTCGAGTTGTTCCGGCTCGATCTTGCCTTCCCTGAAAAGCCGATTGATCGGCATGGCCCCTGCACCTTGCACGCGGCACTGCGTACTTGGGGAACCTATCCTGAAATGAGGCCACTGCAAAATTCAAATTAGGTCACTAGGGGTTAAAACAGGCCAGCGCCTGAAGCCGCTTGATGACGTGAAGCGACCTAAGGACGACACGAAAGAGGCCGCCAACTGAGGCGGCCTCTTTCAGCGCCTATTTATCTGCTAATCGCATCTTATGCTTGATCCATTGGTGGCGCACACGTGCCCCCACGAATAGCCTATTCCTGACCCGGTATCGTAGTACTTGAAATCAAACCCAGGAATATGGATCTGGAGGAGAAGATTCGGTTCCCCGCCCGAAACCATTTCCAGTTCGTCGCACGAAAGCAGATTGATTTCGCGTTCCATGTCTCCGTCTCCTGTTGTTCAACGAAGCGACCATCCGCCTCGTTAGGTTGAGGAGACTAGATGCCCCACCGCGCAACGTGCCGTGAGGCAGATCACGGAATTAAAAACCGGCCACTGCGGTTTTCAAAACAGGCCACGGCTGTCGGAAACAGGCCAGCACCAAAATCCGGAAAAGAACATATTGCGAACTGAGAACAAATAGGGTACATTGCTTTTATCGACGAGCTGCCTCGCCAATCGTTTGTCCCTCAGCCGAATCCTCGCCATAAGGAGCACGACCTGATGTCCACCACTGCCCTGCGTATCGTCGAAGGATCTTCCATGGACAAGAGTAAAGCTCTCGCCGCCGCGCTCTCCCAGATCGAGCGCCAGTTCGGCAAGGGCTCGGTGATGAAGCTCGGCAAGAACGACCGTTCGATGGATGTCGAGTCGATTTCCTCGGGCTCGCTGGGGCTCGATATTGCGCTTGGGATCGGCGGACTGCCGAAGGGGCGTGTCGTCGAGATTTATGGGCCGGAATCCTCGGGCAAGACCACGCTGGCGCTGCATACGGTGGCGGAAGGGCAGAAGAAGGGTGGCATCTGCGCCTTCATCGATGCCGAGCACGCGCTCGACCCGGTCTACGCGCGCAAGCTGGGCGTCAATATCGACGAGCTTCTGATTTCGCAGCCCGACACCGGCGAGCAGGCGCTGGAAATCTGCGACACGCTGGTTCGCTCCGGCGCGGTCGATGTGCTGGTGATCGATTCGGTCGCGGCCCTGGTGCCGAAGGCCGAGCTCGAGGGCGAGATGGGCGATGCGCTGCCGGGCCTCCAGGCGCGGCTGATGAGCCAGGCGCTGCGCAAGTTGACCGCCTCGATCAACAAGTCCAACACCATGGTGATCTTCATCAACCAGATCCGGATGAAGATCGGCGTGATGTACGGCTCGCCGGAAACCACCACCGGCGGCAATGCGCTGAAATTCTACGCCTCGATCCGTCTCGACATCCGCCGCATCGGCGCGATCAAGGAGCGTGACGAGGTGGTCGGCAACACCACGCGCGTGAAGGTGGTGAAGAACAAGCTGGCGCCGCCGTTCAAGCAGGTCGAATTCGACATCATGTACGGCGAGGGCGTGTCCAAGATGGGCGAGATCCTTGATCTCGGCGTCAAGGCCGGCATCGTCGAGAAGTCCGGTGCGTGGTTCTCCTACGATAGTCAGCGCCTCGGTCAGGGCCGCGAGAACTCGAAAGCGTTCCTCAAGGCCAATCCCGACATCACCGCCAAGATCGAGACCGCGATCCGCCAGAACTCCGGTCTGATCGCCGAGCAGATTCTCGCCGGCAGCCCCGAGCGCGACGCCGATGGCGAGGAGCCGGCGGACGAGTAAAGCCTAAACACGAAGAGTATTTCGCGAGGAGCGGGCGCTGAGGACGTTGAGTTGCCGACGTCGTCAGTGCCCGTTTCGTTTTGGCGGCTGGACCCAAATACATTCTCAGGCTGCATTGTGATGGTGGCCAAGTCTAGGCTTGGCTGATGCTTGCTAGCGCCGGTTCGTAGTCAAGGGAGCAGCCTATGTCGCCGGCGAGGACGATTTCTGCCGCCACAACCTGATCGACCGCTGGTGGGGCGGCACGCACCTGACCAATGGACGGCTCTGGCGCTGGGACCGCGAAGGCCGTTCGCTGGTTGCGCCGTAGATACGCATCAGAACTGTAGGGTTGGCAAAGGCGCGCTCTTCGCGCGCCGTGCCCACCATCTTTCCGCGAGTGTTGCAGCAATGGTGAGCACGCTTCCGCGTTCGCTCTTCGAGCTACGGCGGACAAGCCGCTTTGCCCACCCTACGAAACCTTCGTCTGGTCCTACTCCGCTGCCTCCGCACAATCGCTCACCGGCGGGCACGAGCACACCAGATTGCGGTCGCCGTAGACGTTGTCGACGCGGCCGACCGGGCTCCAGTATTTGTCGGTGCGCGAACTCCCCGCGGGGAAGCAGCCCTCGGCGCGGGTGTAGGCGCGGGCCCAACTGTCGTCGGCGATGTCGTGCACGGTGTGGGGGGCGTGGCGCAGCGGCGATGCTTCGATCTTGAAGCGGCCGGCCTCGACCTCGGCGATCTCTTTCCGGATCGCGATCATGGCGTCGCAGAAACGATCCAGCTCCGCTTTGGACTCCGATTCGGTCGGCTCGATCATCAGCGTGCCCGGCACCGGAAAGCTCATGGTGGGCGCGTGGAAGCCGTAGTCGATCAGGCGCTTTGCGATGTCGTCGACGGTGACGCCGGACGTCGTCTTGAGCGCGCGGGGATCGACGATGCATTCATGCGCGACGCGGCCCTTTTCGTTCTTGTAGAGCACCGGGAAGTGCGCATCGAGACGCGCGGCGATGTAGTTGGCGTTGAGGATCGCGATCTCGGTCGCGCGCTTCAAGCCGTCGCCGCCCATCATCAAGATGTAGATGTAGGAAATGGTGAGGATCGAAGCCGAGCCGAACGGCGCGGCCGACACCGGGCCGACTGCCGCATCCGCGTTCCCTGCGGGATGGCGATTCTCGGGGTGTCCGGGCAGGAACGGCGCGAGATGCGCCTTCACGCCGATCGGGCCCATGCCCGGGCCGCCGCCGCCATGCGGGATGCAGAAGGTCTTGTGCAGGTTGAGATGGCTGACATCGGCGCCGTAGTCGCCGGGCCTGCTAAGGCCGACCTGCGCGTTGAGGTTGGCGCCGTCGAGATAGACCTGACCGCCATGGCCATGGACGATCTCGCAGATCTCGCGAATGTGCTCCTCGAACACGCCATGCGTCGAGGGATAGGTGATCATGACCGCGGCGAGATCGGTCGAATGCTTCTCCGCCTTGGCACGGAGATCATTGACGTCGACGTCGCCGTTCTTTTCGCAGGCGACCACCACCACGTCCATGCCGACCATCGCGGCCGAAGCCGGGTTGGTGCCGTGGGCGGAGGAGGGGATCAGGCAGATCTTGCGATGCGCCTCGCCGCGCGCCGCATGATAGCCGCGAATGGCCAGAAGCCCGGCATATTCGCCTTGCGCGCCTGAATTCGGCTGGAGCGAGATCGCGTCATAACCGGTGATGTCGCACAGCCATTTTTCCAGCAGCGCGAATAGGGCGTGATAGCCGCGTGCCTGCTCGCGCGGCGCGAATGGATGCAGCGCGCCGAATTCCGGCCAGGTCAGCGGCATCATCTCGGTGGTCGCGTTCAGCTTCATGGTGCAGGATCCCAGCGGAATCATCGCGCGATCGAGTGCGAGATCGCGGTCGCTGAGCTTGCGCATGTAGCGCAGCATCTCGGTCTCCGAGCGATGCGCGTGGAACACCGGATGGGTGAGGAAGGAGGTACCGCGCTTCAGCGTCTCCGGCAGCGCCTCGCGCGTGGTGGCATCGATCTCGGCGTAAGCGAGCGTGCAGCCGAAAGCGCGCCAGACCGCTTCGACCGTCGCCGGCGTCGTAGTCTCGTCCAGCGCAATGCGCAATGTGCCATCGCCGAGACCGAGATTGATCTTCTCGGCGGTCGCGCGCGCGCCGATCTCGTCGCGCTTGCCGCCGGCATCGACCGTCACGGTGTCAAAGAAGCTATCGGACTGTAGCGCAAAGCCGAGCTTGCGCAGGCCGGCCGCGAGCACGGCCGTGCGGCGATGGGTATTGCGCGCGATCTGCGAGAGGCCTTCGGGCCCGTGATAGACCGCGTACATCGAGGCGATCACGGCGAGCAGCACCTGCGCGGTGCAGATGTTGGAGGTCGCCTTCTCGCGACGGATGTGCTGCTCGCGGGTCTGGAGCGCGAGGCGATAGGCCGGCATCCCGCGCGAATCCACCGAGAGGCCGACGATGCGGCCCGGCAACGAGCGCTTCAGCGCATCGCGCACCGCCATATAGGCCGCGTGCGGCCCGCCATAGCCCATCGGCACGCCAAAGCGCTGCGCCGAGCCGATCGCGATGTCGGCCCCGAGCTCGCCCGGCGAGGCGAGCAGTGTCAGCGCCAGCAGGTCGGCGGCAATGATCGCGAGCGCGCCCTTGGCGTGCAATGTCGCGATCGCGGGCCTGAGATCGCGCACGGCGCCCGACGAGCCCGGATATTGCAGCAGCGCACCCAGCACGTCGGTCTTGTCGAGATCGGTGAGGGGATCGCCGACGATCAGGGACCACCCCAGGGGCTCCGCGCGGGTGCGCATCACCGCGAGCGTCTGCGGATGCACGTCCTTGTCGACGAAGAAGGCTTTCGCTTCGACCCGCGAGTGCCGCTCGGCGAGGGCCATGGCTTCGGCCGCAGCGGTCGCCTCGTCGAGCAGCGAGGCGTTGGCGACGTCGAGCCCGGTGAGATCGCAGATCATGGTCTGGAAGTTGAGCAGCGCCTCCAGCCGGCCCTGGCTGATCTCGGGCTGATAGGGCGTGTAGGCGGTGTACCAGGCCGGATTTTCCAGGACGTTGCGCTGGATCACTGCGGGCAAAATCGTGCCGGAATAGCCTTGGCCGATCAGCGAGGTGAAGACCTGATTCTCGCGCGCCAGCTCGGCCATGTGCGCGATTGCCTCGGTCTCGCTCAAGGGCTTGCCGAGATCGAGCGGCGCGGCCTGCCGGATCGAGGCCGGCAGCGTTTCCGCCATCAGCGCGTCGACGCTTTTGGCGCCGACCGTCTCCAGCATCGCGGCGACGTCGCGCGCCGACGGGCCGATATGGCGGCGAACGAAACTGGCGACGGTGTCGCCGTTGGATTTGCGGTGCGCGGTCATCATGGGTCCTCGCTTTAGATCATCTGTCGCCGTCATGCCGCGCCTTGTGCGTACTTGCGCACTGGAGCGGGGCATCCAGTACACGCAGGCGCTTCGGCTAGGGCCGATGGGCCGCGGCGTACTGGATCGCCCGCCTGCGCGGGCGATGACACCGAATATGAGGTCAGAGTTCGCTTCATCTCACGCCGTGTGCGCCTTGTAGGCGGTTTCATCCATGAGGCCGCCGAGCTCGCTCTTGTCGGCAATCTTGATCTTGAAGAACCACGCCTTGCCTTGCGCGTCCGTGTTCACCAGCGCCGGCTCGCTCGCAAGCTCGGGGTTGGTCTCGAGCACCTCGCCGGTGACAGGCGCGTAGACGTCGGAGGCAGCCTTGACCGATTCCACGACGGCGGCAGCTTCCGCCTTCTTCAGCGTGCGGCCGACCTTGGGCAGTTCGACGAACACGACATCGCCGAGTTGCGACTGCGCGTAGTCGGTGATCCCGACGGTGGCGACATCGCCCTCGATGGCCAGCCATTCATGGTCGGAGGTGTACAGCATCGCGGTCATTGTCTCAGTCCTCAGCGTTTGTAGGTGTTTTTCACGAAGGGCATGGCGGCGACGGTGAGCGGCAGGCGCTGGCCGCGCACTTCGGCGAACAGTTTGGTGTCGAGCGCGCTCAGTGCGGTCGGCACATAGCCCATCGCGACCGGCGCATTCAGGCTCGGGCCGAAACCGCCCGAGGTGACCTTTCCGATCGGCTCGCTTGATGTCGCATCTGCAAACAGCAGCGCGCCCTCGCGCACGGGCGCGCGGCCTTCGGTGCGCAGGCCGACGCGGCGGCGGCTCGCTCCCTGGTCGAAATGCGCGAGAATCTTTTCCGCACCGGGAAAGCCGCCGGCGCGGGCGCCGCCGCTGCGGCGGCTCTTCTGCACCGACCATTCCAGCGCGGCCTCGACCGGCGTGGTCGTGATGTCGATGTCGTGGCCGTAAAGGCAGAGCCCGGCCTCGAGCCGCAAGCTGTCTCGCGCGCCGAGCCCGATCGGCAGCACGTCGGGATTGTCGAGCAGCGCCTTGGCGAGGCGCTCGGCGTCGGCTGCGGGAACCGAAATTTCAAAACCGTCCTCGCCGGTGTAGCCGGAGCGCGAGACGAAACAGTCGAGATCGGCAAGCTTGTGGGGCCCGGCATCCATGAACTTCATGCCGGGCGCATCTGCACACAATTTCGCCAGCGCCGATTCCGCCTTCGGCCCCTGCAGCGCGACGAGTGCACGGTCGGCCAGCGAATCGATGATGCAGTCGTCCGAGAGATGCGCGCGCAGATGCGCCTCGTCCGCGGCCTTGCAGGCGGCATTGACGACCAAGAACAGGTGATCGCCGAAATTGGCGACCATCAGATCGTCCAGAATGCCGCCATCCGCGTTGGTGAATTGGGCGTAGCGCTGCCGCGCGGGCACAACCGCGACGATGTCCTGCGGCACCAGCCGCTCCAGCGCGCGGGCGGCGTCCTCGACGTTGCCCGACTTCGGCCTGAGCGCGATTTGGCCCATATGGGACACGTCGAACAGGCCGGCCGAGCTGCGGGTGTGCAGATGCTCTTTCAGGACACCGGCGGGATATTGCACGGGCATGTCATAGCCCGCGAACGGCACCATCTTGCCGCCGAGCGACACGTGCAGGCCGTGAAGGGGCGTACGTTTGAGGGAGTCTTGGTCGTCGCGCGCAAGCATCACAGGGGCCCTCGGCGGTTCCCCGGGGAGGATTCCCCGATGGACACCAGTCGAAGCCCCATCTGTCGCTGTGCCTGAGAGTATTATCCCGTCGGCGGACGTCGTCCGGGTCTTAAGCCCGCCGGCGCCTCTTTCCAGATGCTGTCAAAGCCACGCGGTCCTTTTGCCTGAGAGTTTCCGGGGCGGTTGCTCCTTCGGCGCCGGCTACCAGTGCCGGTCTCTCCCGACGTGGCCGTACGATACAGATGGGTACAGACCACAGCCCGGCCAAGCCTGTCAACGCGCAGCTGGCGGCTTTCAACCGGGATTGCGCGGCTGCGGCAACCCTCTGATCTCTCTGCACAGTTTCTGGACAGCGAAGCTGGCCTTGTCTAAAAGCGCTTCTGTCCGCAGATATCAGCCCAAACTTGCGGTTTGGATGGCGTGTTGGCGGGCCCAAGCACACCCGATTGGATGAACATGAGCGGCGTCAACGAGATCAGGTCGACCTTTCTGAACTTCTTTGCCGAGAACGGCCACGAGATCGTGTCGTCCTCGCCGTTGGTGCCGCGCAACGACCCGACGTTGATGTTCACCAATGCCGGCATGGTGCAGTTCAAGAACGTCTTCACCGGTGTCGAGAAGCGCCCCTATCAGCGCGCCACCACTTCGCAGAAATGCGTGCGTGCCGGCGGCAAGCACAACGACCTCGACAATGTCGGCTACACCGCGCGCCATCTCACCTTCTTCGAGATGCTCGGCAACTTCTCGTTCGGCGATTATTTCAAGGAGCGCGCGATCGAGCTGGCCTGGACGCTAATCACCAGGGAGTTCGGGCTCAAGAAAGACAAGCTGCTCGTCACCGTCTATCACACCGACGACGAGGCGGCCGGCCTCTGGAAGAAGATCGCGGGCTTTTCCGACGACCGCATCATCCGCATCCCGACCTCGGACAATTTCTGGGCGATGGGCGACACCGGCCCGTGCGGGCCATGCTCGGAGATATTCATCGATCGCGGCGAGCACATCTGGGGCGGACCTCCGGGTTCACCGGAGGAGGACGGCGACCGCTTCCTCGAATTCTGGAATTTGGTGTTCATGCAATACGAGCAGGTGACGAAGGAGGAGCGCGTGCCGCTGCCGCGCCCCTCGATCGACACCGGCATGGGCCTGGAGCGCATGGCCTGCATCATGCAGGGCGTCGATAGCGTGTTCGAGACCGATCTGTTCCGGCACCTCATCGATGCGACCGCCTCCGCCTTGGGAAGCGGACCGGACGAGAAGACCGTCGCCTCCTTCCGCGTCATCGCCGACCACTTACGTTCCTCAGCCTTCCTCGTCGCCGACGGCGTGCTGCCTTCGAACGAGGGGCGCGGCTATGTGCTGCGCCGGATCATGCGCCGCGCGATGCGGCATGCGCAGCTGCTCGGCGCCAAGGAGCCGCTGATGCATCGCCTGGTCTGGGCGCTGGTGCGCGAGATGGGCCAGGCCTATCCCGATCTGATGCGCGCGGAGAATCTGATCGAGGAAACGCTGCGGCTGGAAGAGACCCGCTTCCGCAAGACGCTGACGCGCGGCCTTGCCATCCTCGACGAGAAGAGCGCTTCCTTGAAGAAAGGCGACATGTTCGACGGCGATGTCGCCTTCACGCTCTACGATACCTACGGCTTCCCGCTGGACCTGACGCAGGACGCGCTGAAGTCGCGCGGGATCGGCGTCGACCAGGCTTCCTTCACCGACGCGATGGAGCGTCAGAAGGCGAAGGCGCGCGCGTCCTGGGCCGGCTCCGGCGAGGCGGCCAGCGAGGCGATCTGGTTCCCGCTGCGTGAGAAGCTCGGGGCCACCGAATTCTTGGGCTACGAGACCGAGAGCGCCGAAGGCGTCGTTGCCGCGCTGGTCAAGGACGGCAAGGAAACCGACAGCCTCAAGGCCGGCGAGACCGGGGCGCTGCTGCTGAACCAGACGCCGTTCTACGCGGAATCCGGCGGCCAGGTCGGCGATACCGGCGTGCTGACAGGCGAGGGCGGGATCAAATTCCGCGTCACCGACACGCAGAAGAAGCTCGGCGATCTCTTCGTCCACATCGGCACGTTAGAGAGCGGCGAGCTGAAGCTCGGCACCGCACTGCAGCTCGAAGTGGATCACGGCAGGCGCTCGTCGATCCGCGCGCACCACTCGGCGACGCATCTCATTCATGAGGCGCTGCGCCAGGTGCTCGGCGATCACATCGCCCAGCGCGGTTCGATGGTCGCGCCGGATCGTTTACGTTTCGACTTCGTGCATCCGAAGCCGATCACGGCGGAGGAGCTCGCCCGCGTCGAGGACATTGCCAACGACGTGGTGCTGGAGAACGACGAGGTCACCACCCGCGTCATGGGCGTGGACGAAGCCCGCGAAGCCGGCGCGCGTGCGTTGTTCGGCGAGAAATATGGCGACGAGGTTCGCGTCGTCTCGATGGGCCGGACCGCGCGCGAGCGCGGCGCCAATGCGTTCGGCTGGTCGGTCGAGCTCTGCGGCGGCACTCACGTCAGGCGCACCGGCGATATCGGCCTGATTACGCTGACGGGCGAGAGCGCGGTTGCATCCGGCGTCCGCCGCATCGAGGCGCTGACCGGCAATTATGCGCGCAAGCACGCCAACGACACCATGGCGCTGGCAAAGACCGCAGCGAACGAGTTGCGCACCTCGATCGACGACGTACCGGGGCGCATTGCCGCGCTGATGGACGAGCGCAAGAAGCTCGAGCGCGAACTCTCCGACGCCCGCAAGAAGCTGGCGATGGGCGGCGGTGCGTCTTCGAGCAACGGCGCGGCCGCTGGCGTGCGTGAGGTTGGCGACGTCAAGCTGATGGCGCGCGCGGTCGAGGGCATCGAGATGAAGGATCTCAAGAGCCTGGCCGACGACGGCAAGAAGCAGATCGGCTCCGGCGTGGTCGCGATCGTCGGCGTCACCGAGGACGGCAAGGCCGGCGTGGTGGTCGGCGTCACCGCGGACCTCACCGCGCGCTTCAACGCGGTCAATCTGGTGCGCGTTGCCTCCGAAGCACTCGGCGGCAAGGGTGGTGGCGGCCGGCCCGACATGGCGCAGGCCGGCGGTCCCGACGGAGCCAAGGCGGCGGCGGCGTTGTCGGCCATCGAAAAAGCCATGATCGGCGCCTGAGGCCGTGGGCCTCGTTCCGCGAGGACGTGGCTTGCGCGATCCCAATTTGAGGGATCGCCTCTATGAATTGCTGGAGCACGATCCGCTGGCCTACTCGGTCGGGTCGCGCTTCATCCAGCTCGTCATCGCCGTCATCGTGCTCGACGTGGTCGCGATGATCCTCGCTTCGGTGCCGGAGTTGGACGCGCAATTCGGCGCGCTGTTCGCGGGCATCACCATCTTGTCCATCGTCGTGTTTGCGCTCGAATACGCCGCACGGATGTGGACGGTGGCGGGCCACACCCAGCGCAAGACCTCAGCGCTCGCCGACCGGCTGTCTTACGCTTTCTCCGCGCTCGGCATCATCGATCTCCTCGCGTTCCTGCCGGCCGCGATCGTGCTCGCCACGGGCCGGCATGCGACGCTGGCCGCGCTCGGCGTGCTGCCGTTCTTCAAGCTGGTCCGCTACTCGCCGGCGATGCGGTCGCTGCTCGCCGCTGTCCATGCCGAGCGGCGGGCGCTGATCGGCTGCATCGTCATCCTGATCGGCGCGGTCCTGACGTTTGCCTCGCTGCTCTATGCCATCGAGCGCGACGTGCAGCCGGACAAGCTCGGCACCATTCCGCAAGCGATGTGGTGGGCGATCGTGACGCTCGGCACCGTCGGCTATGGCGACGTCGTGCCGGTGACGGCGCTCGGAAAGTTCATCTCCGTGTTCACCATCATCAGCGGCTTTGCCATGATCGCGCTGCCGGTCGCGATCATCTCCACCGCCTTTGCCGAGGAGGTGAAACGGCGCGACTTCGTGGTCACCTGGGGCATGCTGGCGCGGGTGCCGCTGTTCTCGCATCTCAGCGCATCCGAGATCGCCGACATCATGCGGCTGCTGCGGGCGCGCACGATCGAGCAGGGCGAAATATTGGTGCGGCGGGGCGATGCGGCTTCGTCGATGTATTTCATCACCGCCGGCGAGGTCGAGATCGCGCTGCCGAACCAGCAGGTGCGGCTCGCGGATGGCACCTTCTTCGGCGAGATCGCGCTGCTGCATAAGACAAAACGCAGCGGCACGGTGACGGCGACGCGCAAGACCCGGCTGCTCGTGCTCGACGCGCAGGATTTTCACGCCCTGATCGCGCGCATGCCGACGCTGGCCGCGCATGTCCACAAGACCGCGAAAGCGCGGCTCGAGGAGAGCGGCGATGTTGCGGCGGCAGAACTCGCGCAAGGCGAGCGCGAGGGCACGGATCGCTGATCGGTCAGCCCTTTTTCAGGAAGACATACTCGGCCGAGTAGGGCGCGCTTTTGAACTCGCCGGCCTTGTCGCAAGTGCCGTCGAGCTTGCCGCCATGGGTGTTGATGCGCTGGACGGTGGTGACCGGCGTCAACACGCCGCTGCCGCGGCGGGAGGCGACCTCCAGCTTCAGCCAGGCGATGTCGGCGGCGGATGCGCCCGGTGCATTGCCGACAACCTTGCCCACGACCGCGCTGCTGTCGCTGAGCTCCCAGTTCGGCCCGGCGTAGTGCCGTCCGATCGTCTTGCCTTCATTGAGCAGCGTGGCGATCGGCTCGCGAAAAGTCCAGGCGAGCTTGCCGTCGGCGCCGGCCTTGCATTCATAGACCTGCGCGCCCTCGGCATGGACGCTGAGCACGACGCTCTCGCCGGGGGCGGCGATGGCGTCGGGGAGCGCGTCGGCGGCGAACGCGGAGGTGCTGGTCAGTGCGAAGGCTGCGAACGCAAGGCGCTTGAGTGTCGGCATGATATTTCCTTCGCCCTAGGTCTCGTCATTGCGAGGAGCCCGCGACAAAATTGCAGAGCAATTTTTGCGCTGGCGACGAAGCAATCCAAACTATTTCCGCGGAGGGATTCTGGATTGCTTCGCTGCGCTCGCAATGACGGGGTGAGAGCTGGCTTACGCCAGCGCCTTCTCCAGATTCTGCGCGACCTTGTCGAGGAAGCCGGTGGTCGAGAGCCAGCGCTGGTCGGCGCCGACCAGGAGCGCGAGGTCCTTGGTCATGTAGCCTTCCTCGACGGTATCGACGCAGACCTTCTCCAGCGTGTTCGCGAACTTGGCGAGCTCGGCGTTGTTGTCGAGCTTGGCGCGGTGGGCGAGGCCACGCGTCCAGGCGAAGATCGACGCGATCGAGTTGGTCGAGGTCTCCTTGCCCTTCTGGTGCTCGCGATAGTGGCGGGTCACGGTGCCGTGGGCGGCTTCGGCTTCCACCGTCTTGCCGTCGGGGGTGAGGAGGACCGAGGTCATCAGGCCGAGCGAGCCGTAGCCCTGCGCGACGGTGTCGGACTGCACGTCGCCGTCGTAGTTCTTGCAGGCCCAGACGTAGCCGCCGGACCATTTCAGCGCCGAGGCCACCATGTCGTCGATCAGGCGGTGCTCGTAGGTCAGGCCCTTGGCCTCGAATTCCTTTTTGAATTCGCGGTCGTAGATGTCCTGGAAGATGTCCTTGAAGCGGCCGTCATAGACCTTGAGAATCGTGTTCTTGGTCGAGAGATAGACGGGGTAGTTGCGCAGCAGTCCGTAGTTGAGCGAGGCGCGGGCGAAGTCGACGATGGAATCGTCGAGATTGTACATCTCCATCGCGACGCCGGCGCCGGGCGCCTTGAACACTTCCTTCTCGATCACCGTGCCGTCCTCGCCGACGAACTTCATCGACAGCGTGCCCTTGCCCGGGAACTTGATGTCGGTGGCGCGGTACTGGTCGCCATAGGCGTGGCGGCCGATGATGATCGGCTTGGTCCAGCCGGGAACCAGGCGCGGCACGTTCTTGCAGATGATCGGCTCGCGGAAGATGCAGCCGCCAAGGATGTTGCGGATGGTGCCGTTCGGCGACTTCCACATTTGCTTGAGGCCGAACTCCTTCACCCGGGCTTCGTCCGGGGTGATGGTGGCGCACTTGACGCCGACGCCGACCTTCTTGATGGCTTCGGCGGCATCAATGGTGACCTGATCGTTGGTCTGGTCGCGGTACTCCATCCCCAGGTCGAAATACATCAGCTCGACATCGAGGAACGGGTTAATCAGCTTGTCCTTGATGTACTGCCAGATGATCCGGGTCATCTCGTCGCCATCGAGCTCGACGACGGGATTGGATACCTTGATTTTTGCCATGATCGGGGAAGCCCTCTTGGGAACGGCGCCTTTTGGCGGCCGCGGTGGAAATCTCCCGCGCTATAGCACCGCCCGTTGGCGGGCGGAAGCGGACCGGTTATGCACTTTCAGCCCATCTTTGCGCCGAGAACCGCCATTCCGAACAGGTCGGAATGACGGCTGTAGCACCCTAATCGGGCATGTGTCCCTCGAGCGAACCAGCGCCGTCCGAGAACACTCCTAAAAGGCAGCCTGAGTGGCCGTGCCTGCCACGATGTACCAGGTCACGAACAGGCCGGAGATCAGGGCGCCCGGCAGGCTCGATCCGGTCCGTCGCCAGGTGAAGGTCGCAATCACGGCGACGATCGCCAGCAGCGGCACAAACTGGATGGCGACGATGGTCGAGAGGGGCACGAAGCCGGGGTCGGGGAGCGGGTTGAAAAGCTTTCCGGTCAGCCAGAGCGTGCCATATTGCAGGACCAGCAGTACGATGAAGCCGAACGTCAGCGCCAGTATATTGGTCAGATAGAGCGCGAGCCGCGGCGTCTCTATCGTCGAGAAGTTCCGGTGCAGCACGTGCAGCGCCACGACGAAAAACGCCGTGAACGGAATCAGGTAGATCAGGAAGATCACAAACTGCTTCGCGTTCATCAGCTTCAACGCGATGATCCAGAAGCGGAAGTCGATCTTGAAGGCGAGGTCGGCGAGCCACAGCGCGGCATAGCCGACCGCGACCGAAGCGACCGCGATCACCACGGATTGGCCAACCAGTCCGGTCCGGGCGGTACGCCTTGGGGCGAAGCGCATCAGCGCCAGTGTGATCAGGCCGTTGATGACGGCCCAGATCAGGATCTGGTTCGTGATGCCCTGCGGCAGGAACGCCGTCGGTGGCGCGAAGCTACCGGCCAGCGCAAAAGCCGGATAGTAGGTCAGCGCCGGGATGAACGCGGACAGGATCAAAGCCGCGGTCCAGCGCCGGCCGGTGGCGGCGTGATGCGCCGGTATGGCGCCGTCAGCGACCGCGGGCAGGCGGAGACGAGAGAACATCTGCGCCTCGAGCAGGCCGTCGAAAGTGCCGATCAACAGCGCGACGAAACCGGCAAACGCGATCAGTGTGCCGAGCTCCTTTCGGAACCAGATCTGGTCGTCGGCCGCCCGCGGCGTGCCGCCCTGCAGGGTCTTCGCGAACCAGTCGAGGCTGTAGCCGATCGCCTCATGCGAGATGTGCTCGGCCGGGTGAGTGATCGCCGGCGTGTACAGAACCCTGGCAGTGCC
This sequence comes from Bradyrhizobium sp. Kon10, assembly GCF_055807395.1. NCBI lineage: Bacteria > Pseudomonadati > Pseudomonadota > Alphaproteobacteria > Hyphomicrobiales > Nitrobacteraceae > Bradyrhizobium > Bradyrhizobium sp. Kon10. Next base: position 66,723 of record NZ_JBVVOZ010000012.1, read on the forward strand.
GGCCGCCGGGTTGCCATAGACCTTGCCCGGCTCGACCGGCCCCTGCGTGCCGAACATCGCCCACAGCTTGGGGCTCTTGGTGACATCGCGGGCGCGATCGACGCCCCACATCAGGGTGGAGAATTCCTCATACTGAGCAAACACCAAGGCGGTGTTGCGCGGCCAACTGGGGGTGCCGTCGGCAGCGAACGGCTTACCGGTCGAGGATCCCTCCAGCACCATCGACTTATAGTCATTTGGCATCGCGGCGGCTGCGGCCAGCACCGTCCAGCCACCCATCGAGTGACCCTCGAGGCCGATATTGGCCTTGTCGACAATGTCGAGGCTGCGAAGGTAGGCGAGGCCGTCGGGGCCGCCAAAGCCGTTGGCAAAGGCGGGCGGGTCACTATAGCCATGGCCGGTCTGGTCCAGCGCCAGCACGACATAGCCGCGGCGGGCGAATTCGATGGCGAAGCCGTCCTGGGTCTCGCGGGAGTTGATGTAGCCGTGGACGGCGAGGATTCCTGGTGCCGGGGTCTGCGCGGTGGCATTGGCAGGAACGTAGAGCAGGGCACTCATCGTGTTGCCCTTGGCACCCTTGAACCTGACATCCTGAATCCGGATGCCGCCGGCGGTCTGCGTCAAATGGGCGATGAGGCCGCCCACCACGATCAAGACCGCTCCCAGAATTGCCAAAGTCCATCGACCGCGCATCGTCCCCCCCCTTGAATTGCGACTTTTAGCTCCGCCCTTTCGGCTTCGCTTTAGTTGTGGTTGATAGCCATATCCGAAGGCAAAGCGCGCACAAGCCGGGGAGGGAAACCGTCCCCAGTTGAGATGCGATTGCGGATTCGCAAACGGCGCTAACCCTGTTATCTCCGCTGAGAAATTGCGCCGCACGGAACGCGGGCCGGCGGCGTGGATGAAGGCTTCGATCAGCGTCTTCAGACAGACGTTCAGGCTCTTTCGGAAGCGCAATGAGACGAACACTGAAGCAGAAAGTGAACTGAGATGTCCGGCACCGACAAGAGCAAGATGGGCCTTGCCCTCGACGGCCCCATCGTGATCCTGGTCGAGCCGCAGCTCGGCGAGAACATCGGCATGGCCGCGCGCGCCATGGGCAATTTCGCGCTTGGCGCTTTGCGCATCGTCAACCCCCGCGACGGCTGGCCCAACATCGCCGCCCAGCGCGCCGCGGCCGGCGCCGACCACATTCTGGAGAAGGTCGAACTGTTCGACACGGTCGGTGCGGCCGTTGCCGATCTCGACCTGCTGTTCGCCACCACCGCGCGCCCTCACGACCAGGCCAAGCCGGTGGTCGGGCCGGAAGCCGCGGCAGCCGAGATTTCGGCGCACGTGGCGACCGGCGGCCGGGCCGGCATTCTGTTCGGCCGGGAGCGCTGGGGCCTCACCAACGAGGAAGTCGGCCTCGCCAACCGCATCATCACCTTCCCGGTCAATCCGGGCTTCGCCTCGCTCAACCTCGCCCAGGCCGTACTGCTGGTCGGCTATGAATGGTTCAAGCAGGCGACCTCGGGCGCGCTGCCCCACGCCATGCCGGAGCGATCCGAGCGCGCCTCGCAGCACCAGATCCAGGCCTTCTTCGACAATCTGATCCGGGAGCTCGACAAGGTCGAATTCCTGCGCCCCGCCGAGAAGCGCGACACCATGCTGGTCAACCTGCGCAACATCTTCACCCGCATGGATCCGACCAAGCAGGACATGCATACCCTGCGCGGCGTGGTGATGGCGATCGCCGAGGGCCGCAAGGGCCCGGCCAAGGGCGGCGTGCTCGATGGCGAGCAGGCGACGCGGCTGCGCGCGCTTCTGGCCGAGCACGGGCAGGGTGGAGCGCCCGACAGCGGCTCGACGGTGCGCGGGCTCGCGCGGCTGCTTCGCCGCAACCCGACCGACGCCGAGCGGCTGCTGTGGCAGGCGCTCACCCGCGACCGCCGCTTCGCCGGTCAGTTCAAGCGCCAGACCCCGGTGGGGCGGCACATCCCGGACTTCGTCTCGTTCCCGCACCGGATCGCGATCGAGCTGGTGAACCCCGGCGAGGGCGAGACGATCGCCGCCGACCGCGCGGCACGGCGCACGTGGCTGGAGGCGCGTGATTATCGGGTGCTGGAGATGCGCGCCGCGGATGTGGAGCGCGAGCTGGAGACGGAGCTGGCACGGTTGCAAGGGATGGTCGCGGAAGGACCGGACGCTCCGTAGGCGATAGTTCTGGGCGTGTGCTCATAAGCCAATCATGATAGATTGGCTGTCGGCAGAGGAAGTGTTCACCCGGTCCTGGACAACAAGGGGGCCTACCAGTGAAATCCTATTTTCAGTCGCCGGCCGTCGACGCGTTCGCCGCTGGGAGAGCTGACGTCCTGATCTTGATTGGCCGCATTCTACTGGCCTGGGTGTTCGTCGGAAGCGCCTACGGAGCGCTGGCCAACTTCAGCGGATCGGTGGGCTATTTCAGGTCGCTGAATCTTCCAGCAGCTGGGCTGTTCACTGCCGTGAATATCGCAGTGGAAGTATTGATATCCGTCGGTTTGATATTGGGTATCGGTACGCGCTACTGCGCGGTGCTGACGCTCCTGTTCGTGTTGGCGGCAACGATTGTTGGACATCGTTACTGGGAATATCCTCCTGGTGCGCAGCAGGCGGGACAATACAACAATTTCTTGAAGAACATCTCGATCATGGGCGGCGCGCTGTTGATCTTCGTCACCGGCGCGGGCCGTTTCAGTTTAGATCGCGCATCGTAGCTTTCATCGCTTCAGCTTGAGCTTGAATGCGTCCTCGAGCGCGCGACGGATATTCTTTAGGAGCGGCTTCAAAGCATTGCCCGCGAAGGCGGAGAGAAGCATCAGCCACGTCGCCAGCGCGGCACACCACAGCAGGGCTTCCAATATGTCAGGCATGATGCCCTCTTAAAAAATGACTTCTCTGAAATGAGGCGAGTGTCGCTCAATGGGGCCGACACCGCAAGTCGTCCCCAGAGTGGTGGCGGGTCGAAACACTCGGAATAGACTCGAAGATTGCGGCCTGCGCGCAGCCTTGCGTCAACGGAAGCAAGCGGCCTCTGCAAACCCGAAATATCATCGTAGTCTTGAAGGGTGGGCAAAGCGACTTGTCCGCTGTAGCTCGAGAGCGAAGGCGGAAGCGTGCCCACCATTCTTCGATCGTTCTGCCGAGGTAGAAATGGTGGGCACGGCGCTTTGCGCCTTTGCCCACCCTGTGGGACCTACACCGTTTCGAGCTGATCCGCTGCGCGCTTCTTCTTCGCCTTCGGCTGGGTGAGCAGGGGGCCGGCTGCAAGCGCGGCCGTATCGGCCACGCCCGGATCGCGCGAGATCATCGCCGCGACGATCGCGCCGTCGATCAAGAGCCCGAGCTGGTGCGCGAGCACTGCAGGCTCGCTCGAGCCGAGCTCAGCGGCGAGCTTCTCGATGTGGCCGAGCACGATCTTCTTGTGCTTCAGCGCGATGTTGCGGAACTGCTTCTGGTCCTTGTCGTGCTCGCCGACCGCATTGATGAACGGACAACCGTAGAAGCGATCTTCCGCGAACCAGCTCTTCAGCGCGGGGAAGATGCGCGCCAGCTTGGCCTGCGCGTCGCCCCCGCCTTCTTCCATGGCGCCGATGAACCATTCGCGCCACTGCTTGCCTTCGCTCTCCAGCACCGCGTTGACGAGATTGGTCTTGGAGCCGAACAATTTGTAGAGCGTGGTCTTCGCGGTGCCGGCTTCCTCGATGATCGCATCGATGCCGGTGGCGTTGATTCCGTTCTTGCAGAACAGATACGTCGCGGCGCTGAGCAGGCGCCCGCGTGCGGTCTCGTCGTCGCCGGCACCGGCGTGCGGCGAATTGGATTTCTTCTTGGACGACGTCTTGTTCAGCAAGGATCTGGCCATAGGCCGCAACTTAATCGCAGCCGCGCCGCATCAGCAAGCCGCATCTGTTCCGCGCTGAAAAGATTCGCACGGCAAAGCGCTTCTGCATCGCCTTTAAGCAGGAGGCGGCTGACCAATCCCGCAGGCAGCGCGGCTAACCGGCTCCAATGCTTCGCGTTTCGGTCCTGGCCTCCTCTGGCACGCTCCGTGCAAGGAAACAGACCGTTCGGTACACTGCCGATTTCCTCGGCTGCCAGGGAGAAAACTGATGACTGCCGTCGTTCAAAAAACAGTGCTGACGGGTTGCCTCGCGCCCATCGACAAGAATGGCCTCGAGCAACTGATCGCCAACGGCAAGGCCAATCCGAAGGTCGTCAAGACCTTGAAATGCAAGACGGTCGCGGAAGGAAAATTCCGCCACGCCAATTACATCCGCAACCTGCCGCCCTACATCGTCGACGAGCCGCCGGGCCTTCTGGGCGACGACACCGCACCCAATCCGTCGGAAGCCTCGCTCGCCGCGCTCGGCTCCTGCCTCGCTGTCGGCCTGCACGCCAACGCCGTGCATCGCGGCTGGATCGTCAACAAGCTCGAGCTCGAGCTCGAAGGCGACCTCAACATCACCGCGGTCTGGGGCACCGGCGATATCTCCGACAAGCCGGTCGGCTTCACCGATGTCCGCGTCAAGGTCGACATGGAATGCGAGGATATCTCGCAGGACGAGATCAATGCGCTGGTCGCCCATGTGAAGCAATGGTCGCCGGTCGCCAACACCTTCATCCGCCCGGTCAATCTCGAGGTCGGCATCTGAGCCGACGGCAATAGGACATAAGGTGCGGGAGACGGTCATGGGTTCACTGGCTTTATCGCGGGTCGAGGCTGCAGATCAGCCCGCACCATCCATTGCGGGCGAGGTGGCGCGGATCGCGCGGGAGCGGCTCGCGCCGCTCGCCACCGGCATCGATGACGGCTCGGTCTATCCGGCCGACGTGCTGCGCGAGTTCGGCGCGGTCGGCGCCTGGGGCAGTCACATGCCTCACGACGGTCCTGCGGATTTGCGCTGCGCGATCCAGGCGATGGCCGCGATCGGCGAAGTCTGCGGCGCCACAGCCTTCATGGCCTGGTGCCAGAATACGCTGGTCTGGTACGTCGCCAACTCGACCAACATGAAGCTCGCCAAACGCTTCGGCGATGCCTTCTCGACCGGCCGGGTGCTCGGCGGCACCGGGTTGTCAAATCCGATGAAGAGCTTTTTCGGAATTGAGAAGCTGAAGCTCAGGGGACGCAAGGTCGATGGCGGCTACATCGTGCGCGGTGCGCTGCCCTGGGTCTCCAATCTCGGCCCCGGCCATTATTTCGGGACCATCTTCGAACGCGAGGACGAGTCGGGCCAGGTAATGTTTTTGGCCGACTGCTCCGATCCCGCGATCACGCTGACGCCATGCAAGCCATTCCTCGCCATGGACGGCACGGGCACCTATGGCGTGCAGTTCCGCGACGTCTTCGTGCCGGATGAACTGATTCTCGCCGATCCCGCCGCGCCCTTCGTCAAGGAGATCCGCGCCGGCTTCATCCTGCTTCAGGCCGGCATGGCGCTCGGCCTGATCCGGGACTGCATCAACATCATGGACGAGGTCGATGGCTCTCTCGGCCATATCAACCGCTATCTGCCGCAGCAGCCGGTGCATTTCCGCGATCTCGCAGCCGAGCTCGAAAGCGAGACCATGGCGCTGGCGCGCGATCCCTACAACGAAGAGGAAACCTACTGGCGCAAGGTGATCGCGCTCAGGCTTCGCGCCGGCGAAGCCAGCGTCGCGGCGGCGCATGCGGCGATGCTGCATTGTGGCGCGCGCGGTTACTTGAAGAGCCACCGCGTGCAGCGGCGTCTGCGCGAGGCCTATTTCGTCGCGATCGTCACGCCCGCCACCAAGCAGCTGCGCAAGATGCTCGCCGACGCCTGACGTTTACGAGTCCACCCCCACGTCCACCGAACCTCAACGGAGAGGCTGCCATGACTGACGTTCTGATGAGTGCCGTCGAACTTGCCGATCTCTTGAAAGCCGAGCCGTGTGTCATCGTCGACACGCGCAATCCCGACGCCTACGCCGCCGGGCATCTTCCCAACGCCGTCAACGTGCATGAGATCTTCACCTTTCTGGCGACCTCGACGCCGGAAGGCATGGCCGAGCTGAAGACCAAGTTCGCCGACGCTTTCGGCGGCGCCGGTCTTTCCGGCAAGGAAACAGCCGTGATCTACGAGCAGTCGATGAATTCCGGCTTCGGCCAGTCCTGCCGCGGCTACTATCTCCTCACCATGCTCGGCTATCCCAAGGTGAAGGTGCTGCATGGCGGTTTCGACGCCTGGTCGGGCGCGGGTTTCCCGGTGACGAAGGATGTCCCGGCGCCGGCCAAGGCGTCGTTCTCGATCGTGCCGGAAGCCGGCGAGATCCTGATCGATGCCAAGACCATGCTTGGCGCCGTCGGCAAGCCCGGCATCGCGATCCTCGACGTCCGCGACGTCGACGAATGGATCGGCGACAGCTCGTCGCCCTATGGCAAGGATTTCTGCCCGCGCAAGGGCCGCATCCCTGGCGCCGTGTGGCTGGAATGGTATCGCATGATGAAGCCGACCGCCGAAGGTCCGCGGTTCAAATCCAAGGACGAGATTCTGGCGGAATGCGCCACCGTCGGCATCTCGACGACCACGCCGGTCTATCTCTACTGCTTCAAGGGAGCGCGCGCCTCCAACACCTTCCTGGCGCTCAAGAACGCCGGCGTGAAAGATGTCCGGATGTATTTCGGCTCCTGGAACGAATGGTCGCGCGATCCCTCGCTGCCGATCGAGCAGGGCCTGCCGATCGCAACGGAGGTGACGACCAAGGCGGCGTGAGCGCGCGCCCGGTCCCGCACGTGTCCCCTTCTCCCCTTGTGGGAGAAGGTGGCGCGGAGCGCCGGATGAGGGGTTGTTTCCGCGGGCCCAAAATGCAGATGACCACGCGCGGAAAGAACCCCTCACCCAAGTGAGTCTGGGTCTACCGGCGTTGCTGCCCTCTCCCACAAGGGGCGAGGGCACATCAACTTGCACCTCGCTCAGTGCGAGAGCATTTCATCTTTCCAATCTCATCATGCTCTAACCGTTGAAGCCCGCACGCGCACGCGGCGCAATTCCCAGCGCCTTGATCCGCGAGGCCAGGGTGGTCGGCTTGATATCCAGCATTTCTGCTGCGCCAGCGGGGCCGAACACTTTCCCTGCGCAGGCATCGAGTGCGGCCAGGATGTTGGCGCGCTCGTTGTCGCGCATCTCGGACGCGGTCATCACCGCCGGGCGTGCGTCGACCTTCTGGCGCGCGGTGCCGGGTGCGATCTGGATGCCCGATGCATCCGGCAAATCGATGCGCAGCCGGCCGTTCTGCGACAGGATCGCGGCGCGCTCGATCACGTTCTGCAATTCGCGGACGTTGCCGGGCCAGTCATATCGGGCGAGCCGCCTTGCATCGCCCTCGGACAGTCGCAGGTTGGATTTCAGCGCCTTGCTCTCGCGGGTCAGGAAGTGCTGGGCCAGCAGCGGAATGTCCTCGCGCCGTTCGCGCAAGGGCACCGTCTCGATCGGAAACACGTTGAGGCGGAAATAGAGGTCCTCGCGAAACCGTCCGCGCTGCACCTCCTGCTTGAGATTGCGGTTGGTCGCGGCGATCACGCGAACATCCACGGTGCGTGTGCGCTCCTGGCCGACGCGCTCGAAGTTGCCCTCCTGCAGCACCCGCAGCAGCTTGCCTTGCAGCTCGATCGGGATCTCGCCGACCTCGTCGAGGAACAGCGTGCCGCCATCGGCGAGCTCGAAACGGCCGATGCGATCGCGCATCGCGCCCGTGAAGGCGCCGCGGACGTGGCCGAAAAATTCGCTTTCGAACAATTCGCGCGGGATCGCCGCGCAGTTGACCCGGATCAGCGGGCGGTCGCTGCGGGTGGAATCTTCGTGGATGGCGCGCGCGATCAGCTCCTTGCCGGTGCCGGATTCGCCGGTGATCATCACCGCCGCCGTGGTCGGCGCCACAAGCTTGACCTGACGCAGCGTCTTCTGCACCGCCGCGCTCTGGCCGATGATGCCGCGGGGATTGGTCTCGATCCGGATCTCTTCCTGGAGATAGGCGTTCTCGAGCTCGAGCCGCTCGCGCAGGCGATCGACTTCGGCGAGCGCCGCGTGCAGCTTCTCGTCGGCCTCGCGCCGCTGGCTGACGTCGCGAAACACCACGACCGCGCCGACCACCACGCCGCGGTCGCGGATCGGCGTGGAGGTGTATTCGACCCAGGCCGGCGAGCCGTCCTTGCGCCAAAATACCTCGCCGTCGACCTGATGCACGGCGCCGTCGCGGAAGGCTGCGTAGATCGGGCAATCATGGTCGGGATAGTGGCTGCCATCGTGGTGGGTGTGGTGCACGATCGGGTGGATTTCCTTGCCGACCAGCTCTTCGGCGGTCCAGCCCAGCATCCGCTCGGCCGCCGGGTTGACGAAGGTGGTCTTGCCCTCGGCGTTGACGCCATAGATGCCTTCGCCGGCGGCGCGCAGGATCAGCTGGTTCTCGCGCTCGATGTCTTGAAACACCCGTTCGACACGTTGCCATGTGGCAATCCCGCCGCGCATGTGGTCCTCGGCGGCGGCATCGACGTTGCGCCGGCGCCGCGCTTCGAGATCGGTGAGGATGAGCAGCAGCAGCATGCGGCCGTCATGCGGCACGAGGCAGCCGGCATATTCGAGCCGGAGACTCTGGCCGGTCGCGTGACGCGGCGTCAGCGCCGTGGTCCAGTAGGCGCCCTTGTGCAGCACCGCCTGGGTGAACACGGTCAGTGCCGGGAGCTCGCCGGTATGAAGGGTGCTGGCCCTGGTCTGCCGCAACAGCGCGCGGTCGTAGCCGAGCAGGGTGCAGGCGGCTGGATTGGCGTCGATGATCTGGTCGCCATAGGGGTCAACCAGCAGCATTGCCTCGACGGCGGATTCGAATGCCGCAACGCGCAGATCGCTGGCCTGGACGGCTTCGTCGGGGGCGGACATTGGCGCCGTTGCCATTGCGAGATCTCGTAGTTCGATTACGATTTTTCGTATAGCACGAGTTCTCGTAGTGACCAAGCGTGAGTGAAATCGCTGCGTCATCAAGGCTCTGGCTCGACCAAAGGCCGTGGCATGCTCCTTGCGTAATTGCTCCTGCAACGACGCGCAGGAGGTTCGATGTCCACATTCGACAATCCGTTTGATCCCGATCGCAACCTTCGCGCCGGCTGTGTGTGCGGCGAGCATCGTTCCGCAGCGGAGCATGAGCAGGCGGCTACGGCGTTCCGCTGCGATCCGGCGGAGAGCGAGGAGCAGCGCTACGAAGGCGTCGTGGCCTCCGCCGTCATGCGCGCGATGTTTCCGCAGGACGTCGCGCGACGTGCGTTCCTGAAATCAGTCGGTGCGTCCACCGCGCTTGCTGCGTTGTCGCAGTTCTTCCCGATCAAGACGGCGACCGAGGTGTTTGCTGATACCGGTACGCTCGAGAAAAAGGACCTCAAGGTCGGCTTCATCCCGATCACCTGCGCGACACCGATCATCATGGCGGCGCCGTTGGGGTTCTATGCCAAGCACGGTCTCAACGTCGACGTGGTCAAGACCGCCGGCTGGGCGGTGATCCGCGACAAGACCATCAACAAGGAATACGACGCGGCCCACATGCTGGCGCCGATGCCGCTTGCGATCTCGCTTGGCCTCGGCGCCCACGCCATTCCCTTTGCGGTGCCCGCGATCGAGAACATCAACGGGCAGGGCATCGTGCTGGCGACCAAGCACAAGGACAAGCGCGATCCGAAAGACTGGAAGGGGATGAAGTTTGCGATTCCCTTCGACTACTCCATGCACAATTACCTGCTGCGGTATTATCTTGCCGAGCACGGAATCGATCCCGATACCGACGTGCAGTTGCGCTCGGTGCCGCCGCCGGAGATGGTCGCGAATTTGCGCGCCGACAACATCGACGGCTTCCTCGCACCCGACAATATCTGCCAGCGCGCGATCTATGACGGCGTCGGCTTCATGCACCTGCTGTCGAAGGAGATCTGGGACGGTCATCCCTGCTGTAGTTTTGCGGCCAGCCGGGAATTCATCACGACGGCGCCGAACAGTTTTGCCGCGCTGACGCGCGCCATCGTCGATGCGACGGCGTATGCGTCAAAGGCCGAGAACCGCAAGCAGATCGCGGAGGCGATCGCGCCGGCCAACTACATCAACGCGCCGGTGACGGTGCTGGAGCAGGTCTTGACCGGCACCTATGCCGACGGCCTCGGCGGTGTGAAGACCGACGCCAAGCGCGTCGATTTCGACCCGTTTCCCTGGCAGTCGTTCGCGGTGTGGATGCTGACGCAGATGAAGCGCTGGGGCCAGATCAAGGGCGATGTCGATTACAAGGCGGTGGCCGAGCAGGTGTATCTGGCGACCGACACAAGGAAGCTGATGACCGAGATGGGCCTGACGCCGCCCACCACCGCCTACAAATCGTTCGCGGTGATGGGGAAGAATTTCGATCCGGCCAAGCCGGAGGATTATTTGGCGGGCTTCAAGATCAGGAAGGCGTCGTGAGGGGCCGCGCTGCTTCTCCGCTGTCGTCCCGGCGAAGGCCGGGACCCATACGCCGCGCACTTTCGATAAGGCACGCGGGCAGACATCGTGTGCAACTAGCCAGAGCGGTGGTTATGGGTCCCGGCCTTCGCCGGGACGACGTGTGGAGAGGTCTTGCGCAATGACGGCCTCCCTCCGCCTCCGCGCCGGCCTTGTCTCCATCGTGCTGCTCGCCGCATTCCTCGGCATCTGGCACCTTGCCACGCGCTCGACCAGCACTGTGGCCACGATGAGCCCGGAATACGCCAAGCTGATGGGCCTGACCGCGACGCAGGGCAAATCCGCGATGCCCGGCCCGCTCGACGTCGGCGCAAAGCTCTGGGAGCATCTGAGGCGGCCGTTCTACGACAACGGGCCGAACGACAAGGGGCTCGGCATCCAGCTCGGCTATTCCATCGCGCGCGTCGGCATCGGCTATCTCCTGGCCGTGCTGGTCGCGATCCCGCTCGGCTTCCTGATCGGCATGTCGCCGCTTTTGAGCAAGGCGCTCGATCCCTTCATCCAGGTGCTGAAGCCGATCTCGCCGCTGGCCTGGATGCCGCTCGCGCTCTACACCATCAAGGATTCCTCGATCTCGGCGATCTTCGTCATCTTCATCTGCTCGATCTGGCCGATGCTGCTCAACACCGTGTTTGGCGTCGCCAGCGTTCGCAAGGAATGGATCAACGTCGCGCGCACGCTTGAGGTCGGCACGCTCAGGCGCGCCTTTACCGTGATCCTGCCGGCAGCGGCGCCGACGATCTTGACCGGCATGCGCATCTCGATCGGCATCGCCTGGCTGGTGATCGTCGCCGCCGAGATGCTCGTCGGCGGCACCGGGATTGGCTACTTCGTCTGGAACGAGTGGAACAACCTCTCGATCACCAACGTGATCATCGCGATCCTGCTGATCGGGATCGTCGGCATGCTGCTCGACCAGATCCTCGCGCGCTTCACGCGCATGGTCACGTTTCCGGAGTAGGATGGTGACCAATAAATTCATCTCCATCGAAGGCATCGCCAAGCGCTATCCCGGCGCGGGCGGCGGCGCGACGGCCGTGTTCGAGAATCTGTGGCTGTCGATGCCGCGCGGCGAGTTCGCTTGCGTGATCGGCCATTCCGGTTGCGGCAAGACCACCGTGCTCAACATCCTCGCCGGCCTCGACGCGCCGAGCGAGGGCGCCGTGATCGTCGACGGGCAGGCGATTTCGGGCACCAGCCTCGATCGTGCGGTGATCTTCCAGAGCCATGCGCTGTTGCCGTGGCGCACCGTGCTCGGCAACGTCGCCTATGCCGTGACCTCGAAATGGCGCAGCTGGGACCGTGCCAGGGTGAAGGCGCATGCGCAGAGCTTCATCGATCTCGTCGGGCTGACAGGTTCGGAGCACAAGCGTCCGTCGGAGCTGTCCGGCGGCATGAAGCAACGCGTCGGCATTGCGCGCGCGCTCTCGATCACGCCCAAGATCATGCTGATGGACGAACCGTTCTCCGCGCTCGACGCGCTGACGCGCGGCACGCTGCAGGACGAGGTGCGGCGGATCTGTCTGGAGACCGGGCAGACCGCGTTCATGATCACGCATGACGTGGACGAGGCGATTTACCTCGCCGACAAGATCTTTCTCATGACCAACGGTCCGGGCGCAGTGCTCGCGGAAGTGGTCGAAAATCCGCTGCCGAAGGATCGCGGCCGGACCGACCTGCACCGGCACCCGCTGTACTACGCGTTGCGCAACCACATCGTGGATTTCCTAGTGACGCGCAGCAAGACATTCACCGCCGAGACGCCCGATCACGATCCGCGCAATGTGCCCGTGGTGCAGATCGGCAAGCCCGGATTGACGCTCGCCGCCAGCGATGAGCCACGACAGACACGGATACCCGGGACTGGTCCCGGACTGACTGCTCAAGAAAGGGAGAGCCTGACATGAAACGCGAAGACCTCACCGAAAAGCTGCTCGACATCAAGCGCGAGAAGGGCTGGAGTTGGAAACACATCTGCGAGCAGATCGGCGGCTATTCGGAGGTGCTGATTGTTGGCGCCATCCTCGGCCAGATGAAATTGACCAAGCCGCAGGCCGCCAATGCCGCCGAGCTGTTCGGCCTGTCGAAGGCCGAGACGTCCATGCTGAACGAAACCCCGATGCGCGGCATGCCGATGCCGCCGACCGATCCCCTGATCTATCGCTTCTACGAACTGGTCATGGTTAACGGCCCGGCGTGGAAGGCGCTGATCGAGGAGGAGTATGGCGACGGCATCATGTCGGCGATCGACTTCGACATGGTGATGGAGCGCTTGCCGAACCCAAAGGGCGACCGCGTCAAGATCACCATGAGCGGCAAATTCCTGCCCTACAAATATTACGGCGCCAGCGGCAACGTGCCGGAGTACGGCTTCAAGGAGGAGTGATCGATCCCTCCGTCATTCCGGACGCCGCGATAGCGGCGATCCGGAATCTCGAGATTCCGGGTTCGGTCCTACGGACCGCCCCGGAATGACAGTGCGTGCGGATGCCACTTTCACCTTACTTCCCCGCCTTCACCTCGGCGGCCGCCACAGCCGCGAGCTCGTTCATTTTGGCGCGAATCGCCTGCTCGGTGACGGCCACGCTTTTGGCGGCGAAATCGGCCGTGATCTTGCCCGGTACGCCACCGGCCTCCTCGAACTCGGCGGCGACCACCTCCCTGGCGTAGGCTGCCGCGGCGTCGCCGGTGATTCCGAGCTTTTCCGCCGCCCACAGGCCCAGCAGCCGGTTGCGGCGGGCTTCCGCCCTGAATTTCTGCTCCTCGTCGAGGGCGAACTTCTTCTCAAAGCCTTCTTCGCGCTCGTCGAACGTGGTCATGGCTTTTCCATTCGTGCTGACCGGAGCCGGCGGCCCTCGTTGCGACGGCCCCGACACATGCCTAGATAGGGGGCACGAATCGGCAAAACAACGAGCCGTTAAGCCGCAGGCAAGGCGGTATAATTCAGCGTCGGATGGGCCGGATCGATTGTGCTGGGACAGCCAATCGGATAGGTTGCCTAAGGCTTGGTTCCTGTTCTGTTTCCAAGGGTTGCAGATGGGTTCCCAGCTGTTCACGGCAGCTCCGCTGTGGGTCGTAGTTCTCGTCAACCGGAGCACACCAGATACATGGATTTCAACAAAACACGGTACATCCCCATGAGCCGTCGGCGTCGCATTTATGAAGGCAAGGCAAAGGTTCTTTACGAAGGTCCGGAGCCGGGTACCCTGATCCAGCACTTCAAGGATGACGCCACCGCGTTCAATGCGAAAAAGCATCAGGTGATCGAGGGCAAGGGTGTCCTCAACAACCGGATCTCGGAGTACCTGTTTCAGCACCTCAACGACATCGGGGTGCCGACCCACTTCATCCGCCGCCTCAACATGCGCGAGCAGCTGATTCGCGAGGTCGAGATCGTGCCGCTCGAGGTCGTGGTGCGGAATGTCGCGGCCGGCTCGCTGTCGCAGCGCCTCGGCATCGAGGAAGGCACGCAGCTGCCGCGTTCGATCATCGAATTCTACTACAAGAACGACCAGCTCAACGACCCCATGGTGTCGGAAGAGCACATCACCGCGTTCGGCTGGGCGACGCCTCAGGAGATCGACGACATCATGGCGCTCGCCATCCGCGTCAACGACTTCCTCACCGGCCTCTTCCTCGGCATCGGCATCCGCCTCGTCGACTTCAAGATGGAATGTGGACGGCTGTTCGAGAACGAGATGATGCGGATCATCGTCGCCGACGAGATCTCGCCGGATAGCTGCCGTCTGTGGGACATCAAGTCGAACGAGAAGCTCGACAAGGACCGTTTCCGCAGGGATCTGGGCGGGCTGCTGGAGGCCTATACCGAAGTTGCCAAGCGGCTCGGTATCCTCATGGAGAACGAGCGTCCGGCGGGCTCCGGCCCGGTGCTGGTCAAGAGCTAAAGGGGATTTCGACGTGAAGGCACGTGTCACCGTTACGTTGAAAACGGGTATTCTTGATCCGCAAGGCAAGGCCATCGAAGGCGCGCTGAAGTCGCTCGGCGTCGACGGCGTTGCCAGCGTCCGGCAGGGCAAGGTGTTCGACATCGAGCTCGCCGGCGCGGACAAGGCCAAGGCCGAAGCCGCGCTGAAGGATGCCGCCGACAAGCTGCTGGCGAATACCGTGATCGAGAATTATGCGATCGAGGTGAAGGCTTAAGGGACGGCCAATGCCCGAGGTGACGGCAGAGCTGATGTTCGAGGTGTTGAAATCGATCCAGGCGCGGCTTGCGCAGGTCGATGGCAAGATCGACGAGATGAAGCAGGAAATGCTGGCGTTGCGAACATCGCAAAATGCGGCTCGCCAGGAGATCACCAGCGTCTTTCAGGAAATTGCGGGGGTTCATGCCACGCTGGTCAGGCATGAGGGCCGGCTTGACCGGATCGACCGCCGGCTTGAACTCAACGATGCGTCTGTCCAGTAAATTCGGCCGCCTTCACAGCCACCCGACGCGGCGGAAGCGCCAGTACAGTCCTATGCAGGTCAGCGCCATCAATCCCATCACGATGAAGTAGCCGTATTCGAGCTGCAGCTCCGGGATGTACTTGAAGTTCATCCCGTAGATGCCGGCGACGGCGGTCGGGACTGCGAGGATCGCGAGCCACGAAGCGAGCTTTTTCGAGACCGCGGTCTCCTGGGCCTGGCCGACGAGGAGGCTTGCCTCGAATGCGAAGGCCAGCACCTCGCGCATGGAATCGATGCGCTCCTGGATGTTGCGGACGTGATCGGTGACGTCGCGGAACAGGGTCTGCATGGCCGGGCGCACCATTGACAGCTCGTCATGCTCCAGGCGGCGGCAGACCTCGACCAGCGGACCGATGGCGTTGCGCAGGCGCAAGAGGTCGCGGCGCAGCATGTAGAGACGTTCGATCTGCGCCTTGGTGATCGCGTTCGAGAGCACGTAGTCCTCGATCTCCTCGATTTCCTCGTGAATGCTCTCGAGCACGGGGGAGTAGTTGTCGACGATGAAATCGAGGATCGCATAGAGGATGTAGTCCTCGCCGCGCGCGAGCGCGCGCGGGCAGCTCTCGCAGCGCTCGCGCACCGCCGTGTAGGAGGTCGAGGCGCCGTGCCGGACCGTCACGAGATAGCCGTCGCCGATGAAGATGTGGGTCTCGCCGAACGCGATCCGCCCCTCGATCAGTTGCGCCGTGCGCGCCACGATGAACAGGGCCTCGCCATATTGCTCGATCTTGGGCCGCTGATGGGCGTGGTTGGCGTCCTCGATGGCGAGTTCGTGCAGATCGAACTGCTTCTGCACCGCGCCGAGCAGCGCCATGTCGGGCTCATGCAGCCCGATCCAGACCACATGGCCGGGTTTCGCCCGCCAGCTTGAGGCCTCGCTGATGGCGATATTGGCGACGCGCCGGCCGTCGACATAGGCGCCGGCGGCGACGACACCCTCGGCGGATACGGGTTCGGACTGGGGCGTGGGCAGCGTCGGGACGTTCATGGCTTCAATCCCGGGCAAATCGTTCGGCAAAAATGCCGCGGCTATGGCCTGTGCACAAAGCCGTCCGGCAAGGCTAGCACTGGTAAAATCTCCGTCAAATGGTTATGTCTGCTGGCGATTTGGCCCGCTGGCCAACCCGATTCCAGTCACCCCTTCGGAACCTCGATCATGAAAGCCGCCATCCTCGTGTTTCCCGGAATCAATCGCGAGCGCGACATGGCGCGCGCGCTGAGGCTGATCTCGGGCAACGAGCCGGCGATGGTGTGGCACGCCGAGACGTCGTTGCCTGATGGCACCGACCTCGTGGTCGTGCCCGGTGGCTTCTCCTACGGTGACTACCTTCGCTGTGGCGCGATTGCGGCGCGCGCGCCGGTGATGGATGCGGTGCGCGACTATGCGGCCGAGGGCGGCCTCGTGCTCGGCGTCTGCAACGGTTTTCAGATCCTGTGCGAATCCGGCCTGCTGCCGGGCGTGCTGATGCGCAACGCGCAGCTGAAATTCGTCTGCCGCGACGTGCATCTGCGCGTCGAACGCTCCGACACGCCGTTCACCCGCGGCTACAATGCGGGGCAGGTGATCCGTGTGCCGGTCGCGCACGGCGAGGGCAATTACGAGGCGGATGAAGAGACCATCAAGCGGCTCGAAGGCGAGGGGCGGGTGCTCTATCGCTACTGCTCGGCCGACGGCGTCGTCGACGAGAGCCACAACATCAACGGCGCGGCGCATTCCATCGCCGGTCTCGTCAACGACAAGGGCAACGTGCTCGGTATGATGCCGCATCCCGAAAATCACGTCGAAGACATCATGGGCTGCACCGACGGCCGCGGCCTGTTCGCCGGCCTGGTCCAGCACCTGAACAAGGCGGCGTGATTTCATTCGTGCTGAAGCGCGTCCTTGGTTCTAGCGCAGTTTCATCCGCTCCACCGGCACCGTCATAGCGGCAACGCCCGCCATGACCAGCAGCACTCCCAGCACGAGGTTCGCCGGCACGCTCTCGCCGAGCAGCAGCACAGATAGCCCCACGCCGATCGGAATGCGCAAGTACCCTTGCGCGTTCGTCGTCAGCGTGCCGAGCCGTCCAAGGCACATGTAGAACAGCATCAGCCCGAGTGCACTGGAGACGATCCCCATGACGATGGTGGCGACGATCGCCGTCGGGGTCGGATGCAGCGTCCAGGGCTGATCGATGATCAGCGAGGGCGGCAGCAGCACGAGGCCGCCGAACAGCAGCGAACCGGCCGCCACCACCATCGGATCGTAATCGGACAGCCGCAGGCCGAAGATGGTCGCGCAGGCAAACGAGATCGTGGCAAGCAGGATCGCGATCTCGGCCACGATCTCGCTACTGAGACCGCGCAGCGCATCGAGGCCGACGATGACGATTGTGCCGGCGAGGCCGAGGATCGCGCCCGCCAGCTTCAACAGCGTCGCCGGCTCGTGGCGGGTGATCAGCGACGTGATCAGGAAGGCAAAAATCGGCGTCGTCGAGGCCAGCACCGCCGTGTTCGAGGCCGGCACATAGAGCTGCGACCAGGTGATGATTAGGAACGGGAAGGTCGAGTTGATCAGCTGCTGGACCGCGAACAACTTCCAGGCTTTGGCGTCGGTGGGGATCCTGACGCCACGCATCCACAGGATCGCGAACAGGAAGGCGGCCGCGATCAGCGAGCGCACCGAGATGAAGGTGATCGGCGGGATCGTGTCCAGCGCGAGCTTGGCCAGTGGATAGGTCGAGCTCCAGCAACACGCGAGCGCGAACAGCAGCGCGTAGTCACGCCAGTTGCGCGCGCCGATGGCGCTCACGGACGGTGACGGCGATGCTTCGGATGCTGCCGTTCGCCCCACCCTCGATGTGCTCTGCGGCACCTTGATCTTGCTCCCAGCGCGACAGCGCTCGGATCAAGTCTGGGCGAGGGGGCGCCAAAAGGGAAGGCGGCGAGCTATGCGTTGGGCTGAGGTTGCGCCTTCCGCTTCACCCGCTTGATCGTCCCGGAAAAGGTGAACAGTGGCCGTCCGCCGGACGTCAGCTTGCCGCGCAGGAAAATCAGCGAGCCGCCGGCGCGGGAGACCTCGCCGACGCATTCGATCAACTCGCCTTCGCGCGCCGCATCGAGGAAGTCGCAAGCGAAATTGGTGGTCACCGCTGGCCCATCGAGTTCGTGGGTGGCGATCGCGAACAGGCAATAGTCGGCGAATGCCATGAAGCATCCGCCATGAACGTTCCCGGAGCCGTTGAGGTGCTTTTTCTCGACCCGGAAGGCTGAGCGGACGCTGCCGTCCTGCTCGATCTTGTGCCAGAACGGGCCGATATGGCTCTCGAAACTGTCGCGAATCCAGGTCCGCCAGCCCGCAAATTCGCCCTCGGTGGCGATGTGGAGGTCGGGGCGGCGGGGCGGGGGCGCTTTGGTCAATTCGTGCAAGGAAATGGGCCTTCAATTGCGGGTCTCTAGCCCTTAAATCCGATCTGTCCGCGCCGTGCAATTCCTGTTCCCGCGACCCCCGGCCGCAAAACGTGGGACAGCGGGAAAATGCGCCATAAAGGGCTTTTCCAAGTCCCCTGATGTTCTTAAGAACGGCCAACTGCTGCCGAAAGCCCCGAATCCATGAAGAACGAACCCAAGATCACCCCCGAGCTCATTGCCGCCCACGGGCTCAAGCCGGACGAGTATGAGCGCATCCTGAAGCTGATCGGACGGCAGCCGACCTTCACCGAGCTCGGCATCTTCTCGGCGATGTGGAACGAGCACTGCTCGTACAAATCCTCGCGCCTCCATCTGAAGGGCCTCCCGACCAAGGCGCCCTGGGTGATTCAGGGCCCCGGCGAGAACGCCGGCGTGATCGACATCGGCGACGGCCAGGCCGTGGTCTTCAAGATGGAGAGCCACAACCATCCGAGCTACATCGAGCCCTATCAGGGCGCGACCACCGGCGTGGGCGGTATCCTGCGCGACGTCTTCACCATGGGCGCGCGCCCGATCGCCTGCCTCAATGCGCTGAGCTTTGGCGCGCCCGAGCACGCCAGGACCCGGCATCTGGTCTCCGGCGTGGTTGCCGGTGTCGGGGGCTACGGCAATTCCTTCGGCGTGCCGACGGTCGGCGGCCAGGTGCGCTTCCACACCCGCTATGACGGCAACATCCTCGTCAACGCCATGGCGGTCGGCCTCGCCGAGACCGACAAGATCTTCTATGCGGCCGCCTCCGGCGTGAACATGCCGATCGTGTATCTCGGCTCCAAGACAGGGCGCGACGGCATCCACGGTGCCTCGATGGCCTCGGCCGAGTTCGATGACAAGTCCGAGGAGAAGCGCCCGACCGTGCAGGTCGGTGACCCCTTCGCCGAGAAGCTGCTGCTCGAGGCCTGCCTCGAGATCATGGAAGCCGATTGCGTGATCGCGATCCAGGACATGGGCGCGGCGGGCCTGACCTGCTCGGCGGTCGAGATGGGTGCCAAGGGCGATCTCGGCGTCGATCTCGATCTCGACGCGGTGCCGACCCGGGAGACCGGCATGAGCGCCTACGAGATGATGCTCTCGGAGAGCCAGGAGCGCATGCTCATGGTGCTCAAGCCCGAGAAGGAGAAGGAAGCCGAGGCGATCTTCAAGAAGTGGGGGCTCGATTTCGCCGTGGTCGGCTACACCACGCCGAGCAAGCGCTTCGTGGTCAAGCATGGCGGCGACGTCATGGCCGACCTGCCGATCAAAGAACTCGGCGACGAGGCGCCGCTCTATGACCGCCCGCATGTCGCCTCCGCCGCGCTGCCGGTCGTGCACGCCCGCGAGGTGCCCGCGCCAATGGGTGTCGGTGCCGCGCTGGAAAAGCTGATCGGCACGCCGGACATGTGCAGCAAGCGCTGGGTCTGGGAGCAGTACGACCACGTCATCCTCGGCAACACCATGCAGCGCCCCGGCGGCGATGCCGCAGTCGTGCGCGTTCAGGATGGACCGAAGGGCCTGGCGCTGACCGTCGACGTCACGCCGCGCTACTGCGAAGCCGATCCCTACCAGGGCGGCATGCAGGCGGTGGCGGAAGCCTGGCGCAACATCACCGCCGTTGGCGGCAAGCCGCTCGCGATCACCGACAATCTCAACTTCGGCAATCCGGAGCGGCCCGAGATCATGGGCCAGTTCGTCGGCTGCCTGAAGGGCATTTCGGACGCCTGCCGCGCGCTCGACTTCCCGGTCGTTTCCGGCAACGTCTCGCTCTACAACGAAACCAATGGCCGCGCGATCCTGCCGACGCCTTCGATCGGCGGTGTCGGTCTGCTCGACGACTTCACCAAATCCGCTTCGCTCGCCTTCAAGGCGGAGGGTGACGCGATCCTGCTGATCGGTGAGACCCACGGCTGGCTCGGCCAGTCGGTTTATCTCCGCGACATCTGCGGTCGCGAAGAGGGCGCGCCGCCGCCGGTCGACCTCGCCGCCGAGAAGCGCAACGGCGATTGCGTGCGTGGCATGATCCATGCCGGCACCGCCACCGCCGCCCATGATCTCTCGGATGGGGGCCTGCTGGTCGCACTCGCCGAGATGGCGATGGCCAGCGGGATCGGCGCGAAGCTGCTCGCCGCGCCAAGCGCGCTCGTGTCGCAGGCCTATTGGTTCGGCGAAGACCAGGCGCGCTATCTCGTCACCGTGCCGGAAGCAGAAGCCGGCCGTGTGTTGGCCAAGATGCGCGGCTGCGAGGTGCCCTGCGTGCGGATCGGCACCACCGGCGGCGAGGCGATTGCGATCGCCGGCGAAGCACCGGTTGCGATCGACACGCTGCGCGCCTCGTTCGAGCGCTGGCTGCCGGAATATATGAGCGGGAAGGCGGCCTGAGGGGCTGCCTCAAACTCCATCCGGGCTACGGGTCACGTCTACAACACGTGCGAGGCGCCCGGAATCTTTCGCAGCGCCGCTGTCAGGCCCCAGCTCAGGATCACCGTGAGCACGAAGACGATCGCGGCCTTCACGATCGCGGGCAGTGCGTAATCGAACAGCGCGTATTGAAGCCACAGTGCGATCGGGTAGTGCACCAGGAACATGCCATAGGCATCCGCCTGCATGCGATCGAGCAGGTTCGGCGCCGGCGACTTCTGGTGCAGGAAGAAGGCGAGGATCGCGAGCAGGATCGCGGCCGAGAACAGCGCCAGACACGTGCCATAGATCGCCTGGTACCAGTGCGGCAGCACGTCGGGATTTCCGAGGATCTCGCGCTTGATGTAGATCATGCCCCACATCAGGCAGTAGGGGACCAGGGTCGCGATCACCCACAGCCAGCGGCTCTTCGGGAGCTGGCCGTCGGCGCTAAGGATGCCACGATCGAAATTCGCCGCACCGACGCTGACGCCAATGAAGAAATAGGCGAAGTAGAGCAGAATGCGGCTTGCCTGCACCGAGAAGGGCCCGAACTCGAACCATTTGTTGGCGCCGAAATACATCAGCACCGGCACGTAGACGCTGACGGTCACGACCGCGAGCATCAGCCAGAACAGGGCCGGGCGCTCAAAGCCTGCGAGCGAGACGCGATTGCCCGGATCGACCAGATGCGCCGAAACCCGGTAGAGCAGGCTCGCGGTGAGGTCGAATGCCAACAGCACCCACACGAACCAGATTGGGCCGCTCGGCCACGGGCCGACGGTGACGGTCTTCCACCAGAACGCCGCGAAGGTCAGCTCAGGATTTTCCCGCAGCGCGATCGCGTAATAAGCGAGCGGAATGACGGTGAAAGCCGCGATCGCGAACGGCAGTCCCAGCCGCAGCAGGCGGTCGCGCAGGAAGACCGATGGCGCCTTGCGCGCGATGCCGGACCACGTGAACAGGCCCGACAGGAAGAAGAACATCGCCATGAAGAAGCTGTCGGTGGCGAGCACGACGATGTCGAACCCGATCCAGGAGGTCGGGTCGGTATGGCCGAAATAGGTATAGGGAATGACGGCGTGATGCAGCAGCACCACCAGCGTCAGGAAGGTGCGGGCGCGGTCGAGCGAGAGGTTGCGCGCCTTGCTCGTGGCGCCAGCGTGAACCTCCGCACCGACCGCGGCAGAATGTGACATCGTGATCATGGTCGCCCCAGTCGCGCTCTTGTCTCGCCCGGACTCTGCAACCGGGAACCCGATTCAGCAAGGCCGGTTTCGGCCGTGCCACTCCGCAGCGCACCGTTAGGAACCAGTTCCGCCTGCCGAAGTTAGCGTCCACGAAAACGGGTGCGGACTGCGTAGCCACGGTCAAGGAGATAGCGATGACGATCCTGAAATGGGCGCTGATTTTCCTCTTGATCTCGATCGTGGCCGGCGTGCTCGGCTTCACCGGCATCTCGGCCGCATCCGCCGATGTCGCCCGCTTCCTGTTCTACGTCTTCGTCGTGATCTTCCTGGTGCTGCTGATCCTGGGGCTCACAGTCTTCAGGGCGTAGCTTCCCACGTTGCCACGTACTCAATCGTCATGCCCGGGCTCGTCCCGCCTGCGCGGCCGAAGCCGCTTCGGCGAGGCGAAGGCCCGGGCATCTACGTCTTCGTATCGGCAGCGGTCAAGAACGTGGATGGCCGGGACGAGCCCGGCCATGACGGTGGCATACAGCGCCGGCTTTACCCAACTTCCTCGATTTTCACCTTGTCCGGATAGAAGGCGAGATGGCCGGAAATCTCGGTCATCGCGGGGAAGGGCGTCTCGTAGGTCCAGATCGCGTTCTCGAGCGTGTTGCCGCCGGCCTTGATGCTGTAATAGCTCGCCTCGCCCTTGTAGGGGCAGTGGGTGGTGCGGTCGGTGCGCTCCAGCAGCGCCATGTTGGCGTCTTCCCGCGGTACATATTGCACCGCCGGATATTTGGCCTCCTTCAGCGTCAGCGCCTTGGCGCTATCCGCGATCACGATATCGCCGGCCGTCACGCGGACGCGCCGGGGGTTTTGGGTGATGGTGATGGGATGGTCCGGGCCGGGAAGCTTCATGATTCACGCCTTTTCGATCAATCTGCCGTGCGCGGCACTTTGTCGTGCCTTTATCCTGCTGGAAGCGGGAATATAGTGGGTCGGTGCGTGACCTAGAAGACCGTTCACGCTAAGTTTGGCCGCCGGTCCGGGGACCCCGGCAGCGATTCCAGGCCGAGACTGATTCGAAAGCTGAGAGAGAAGGAGCGAGACCCGAATGCCAATGGACGCCCACGATATCGAGGCGATGATCAAGGCAGCGATCCCCGATGCCGAGGTGACCATCCGTGACCTCGCCGGCGATGGCGACCACTATGCCGCGACCGTGATCTCGGAATCCTTCCGCGGCAAGTCCCGCGTCCAGCAGCATCAGATCGTCTATCAGTCCTTGCGCGGCCAGATGGGCGGCGTGCTGCATGCGCTGGCGCTGCAAACCGGGGTACCCGGACCCGGGGTGCCCGGCACTTGAGCTGACCAGCACCTGATCTGATCGCGGGGCGGGGGAACGAGAATGGCTGCGGACAATCCGCGCGGCGCGATGTTTCGCGTGATCGTGCCGAACCAGCCGAGCCGCGTGACTAATGCGGAGCTGTTCTTCGATCTCGTCTTCGTCTTCGCGATCACGCAAGTCTCGCATACGCTGCTGCACCACTTCACGCCGCTTGCCGCGGTCGAGGTCACGCTGCTGTTTCTCGCGGTGTGGTGGGTGTGGGTCTACACCGCCTGGGTCACCAACTGGCTCAACCCCGAGCTGACGCCGGTCCGCATCCTGATCTTCCTGATGATGCTGGGTGGTCTGGTGCTGTCGACGACGATCCCGACCGCGTTCGAGGGCCGCGGGCTCTGGTTCGCCATCGCCTATGCGGCCATGCAGGTTGGACGCACCGCGTTCTGGCTGTTCGCAACCCCGCGCCATCGCACCGCGGTGCGGCACAACGCGATCCGCATCCTGGTCTGGCTCTGCGGCTCCGCGATCCTCTGGATCCTGGGCGGTCTGGCCCATGGGCAGGAGAGGCTGTGGTTCTGGGTCGTGGCGTTGACGATCGAATACGTCGCGCCCGCGGCTCGCTTCTGGGTCCCCAAGCTGGGCTTCTCGTCGGTCGAGGCCTGGGCCGTCGAGGGCGGCCACATGGCCGAGCGCTGCGCCGGCTTCATCATCATCGCGCTCGGCGAGGCCGTCGTCGTCAACGGGGCGACCTTTGCCGAATTGGACTGGACCGCGGACAATATTCTGGCCTTCGTCTCGGCGCTGGTCGGCAGCATCGCGATGTGGTGGGTCTATTTCCACAAGGGCGCCGAGGCCGGCTCCGAGCGGATCTCGAAGGCTGCTGAGTCGGGTCGGCTGGCGCGGCTCGCTTACACCTATCTGCACATGCCGATCGTGGCCGGCATCATCCTGACCGCGGTCGCGGACGAGCTGGTGCTGAAGCATCCGACCGGGCATTCCGACCTCCGGACGATCGTGAGCGCGGTCGGCGGGCCGCTGGTGTTCCTGGTCGGCACCATCCTGTTCAAGCATTCGATCCGCGGTTTCCTCCAGCTCTCGCACGGCATCGGCATCATCCTGCTGCTGGCGCTGTCCTGGTTCGCAGCCGATCTTTCGCCGCTCGCGCTGTCGGTCGCGACCAGCGTGATCATGATCGTCGTGGCGGTGTGGGAATCGGTGTCGCTGGGATCGAGGCCGGAAGAGGCGGCGGAGCGCTGACCGCGGCTGGGGGCGATCACATGTAGCTTTCTGCGCGCCTCGTCCTTCGAGACGACCGCTTCGCGGTCTCCTCAGGATGAGGCTAAGCAGCAATCGCAGCCCGTTGAAACTGCTGCCGCACACCCGGTCCTCATCCTGAGGGCCCGCCAAAGGCGGGCGTCTCGAAGGATGTGCCGCAAGGAAACCGCTCTCCAATAATCCTCCGGCTGGCCGCTCTAGCGAAGCGGTGGAGCGTTTACTCCGCCACCTCCAGTGCGTGCACAGAGAACATTGTCGCTGCGTCCGTCCAGCTCTCGCGCACCCGCCAGCCGGCGCCTTGCGCCAGCGCGGCGAAGCGCTCGAGGCTGTATTTGTAGCTGTTCTCGGTGTGGATGCTCTCGCCCGCGCGGAACGAGAAGCTGGTCCCGAGCAGGCGGACGGTCTGGCTCTTCTTGCTGATCAGATGCATCTCGATCCGATGCCGCTCGCGATTGTAGATCGCGCGATGGGTGAAGGCGGAGAGGTCGAAATTGCCGCCGAGCTCGCGGTTGATCCGCACCAGAACGTTGAGGTTGAAACGCGCGGTGACGCCGGCCGCATCGTTATAGGCGTCGTGCAGCACGCGCTCCTCCTTTTCGAGATCGGCGCCGATGATCATTTGTGCGCCCTCGCCGAGAATCTTGCGTGCGCTCTTCAAAAACGCCTGGGCCTGCTCCGGCTCGAAATTGCCGATCGTGGACCCGGGGAAGAAGCCGACCTTCGGCATCGACGCGACCGCCTCCGGCAGCTCGAACGGGGTGGTGAAGTCGGCCGCGACCGGATAGATGCCGAGCGACGGAAAATCCCGCTTGAGGCCGTTCGCCTGCGCCTTCAGGAAATCGCCGGAGATGTCGACGGGCACATAGGCTGCGAATTTGCAGTGCCTGAGCAGCAGGCGGACCTTTGTCGTGGCGCCTGCACCGAATTCGACCAGGGCCGCATGTTCCGGAATGATTTTCGCGATCTCGCTGCCGCGCTCGGTCAGGATCGCAAGCTCGGTGCGCGTCGGATAATATTCCGGCAGGCGCGTGATCGCCTCGAACAGCTCCGAACCCGTGGCGTCGTAGAAATATTTCGGCGACAGCTTTTTCGGCTGCTGCGACAGGTCCTCGATGGCCTCGCGGGCGAATGCGGTGGTTTGCTCGTCGGGAAGATGGGCTTCGGCCAAAGCGCTGGCGTGCACATTCATGATACTCTCCTGAACGCGCTGTCCGGCGCGCATTTGTCGGATCAGAATTCTTACTGGTAGTCGGCGAGCCGCAATCCCGTGAATTGCCAGCGGTGGTGCGGATAGAAGAAGTTGCGATAGGTGACACGGCTGTGACCGTCGGGCGTCGCGAGCGATGACCCGCGCAGCACCAGCTGGTTCACCATGAACTTGCCGTTGTACTCGCCGAGCGCGCCTTCGATGGCGCGATAGCCGGGGTAGGGGGAGTAGGAAGATCGCGTCCACTGCCAGACGATGCCGAAAGCGTCGTTGAGCTGGCCTGCGCGCGCCGCGACCTCCCATTCCATCTCAGTCGGCAGATGCTTGCCCGCCCAGCGCGCGAACGCGTCGGCCTCGTAATAACTGACATGGCAGACCGGTGCGCTGAGATCGACCGGCTTGAGGCCAGCCAGTGTCATCGCATGCCACTGACCGTCGATCTCGCGCCAATGGCCCGGGGCTTCCCAGCCCTCGTTGCTCACGGTGGCAAAGCCGTCCATCAGCCACAGCGTCGCGGTTCGATAGCCGCCGTCGCGCATGAAGGCCAGCCATTCGCCATTGGTGACGAGATTGCGGGCGATCCTAACCGGACCGACGAGAGCGCGATGCGCCGGCTTCTCGTTGTCGAAATGAAAGCTGTCGTCGGCATGGCCGACGGTGTGGATGCCTTCGTTCAGCGTCAGCCAATCCTCGGGGGTTCGCGTCGAAGCCGGGAAACGCCAATCCGGATCATAGGCCGGCGGAATTGGGTTCTGCGCAAACGCGTGCAGGACGTCGGTGAACATCAATTCCTGATGCTGCTGCTCGTGATTGAGCCCGACCTCGACCAGCGGCGCGATCCCCCGAAGCTTGTCCTCGCCGGCCTCGCGGAAGAATTTTACGACGGCCGCATCGACATATCTACGATAGGCGCCGACCTGATCGGCGCTGGGCCGGGTGATGTCGCCGCGACGATGGCGGGAATGACGGGGGCCGGCGCTGACGTAATAGGAATTGAACAGAAATGCGAAATCGGGGTGGAAGGACCGATAGCCAGGGGCGTGCTCGCCGAGCAGGAATTGCTCCCAGAACCAGGTGGTGTGCGCCCGATGCCATTTCGTCGGGCTTGCGTCCGGCATGGACTGGATCTGCTGGTCCTCGGGCGACAGGGGCGCGGCCCGGCGTTCGGTCTCGCCGCGGACGGTGACAAACGCGTCCTGAAGCCGCTGGGCGAGGTCACCCGCGCCGGAAGATGGTGACGAAAGCGCGGGGGCGGCCGTGGCGGAGGCTTGTTTCGTCACGTTTTTCTCCAGACAGGACAAGAGAACGTTGTTGGCGTTGCCGGGTTCCAAAACCAAGGTTCGTCCTAGATAGGGGCTCCGTTACGGTATGAAAGTCCTCCTCCTCGATGATATTAGTGTCATCAGCCCATGGCCGGCACCGGCTGTCCGGGTCTCGTCGCCGCCATTTTACTTTGGATGCACAACGGTTTGGGCTACATATATAGGCAGGTATCGGGTTAGATCGGCCGAGCCGGCCCGAAGAGATTGGTCTGGGCTCGGCCCCAGAAGGACATGGATATGAGCATCGAGGAATTTATCGCCAACGAAGTGAAGTCGAACGACGTGGTTCTGTTCATGAAGGGCACGCCGCAATTTCCGCAGTGCGGTTTCTCCGGCCAGGTCGTCCAGATCCTCGACCATATCGGCGTCGGTTATAAGGGCCTCAACGTCCTCGAGTCCGCCGAGCTGCGCAACGGCATCAAAGACTATTCGAACTGGCCGACCATTCCGCAGCTCTACGTCAAGGGTGAGTTCGTCGGCGGCTGCGACATTGTCCGCGAGATGTTCCAGGCCGGCGAATTGCAGCAGCTCTTCTCCGAGAAGGGCGTCGCCGTCGCGGCCTGACGCTTGGCCACGCTGACGCGCCGGATTGGCGGCGCACAGCTCGAGGTCATCGTTGCCGACATCACCACGCTGAGCGTTGACGCCATCGTCAACGCGGCCAACAACTCGCTCCTTGGCGGCGGCGGCGTGGATGGTGCGATCCATCGGGCGGCCGGGCCTGATCTCCTCGCCGAATGCCGGATGCTCCACGGCTGCCAGACGGGCGACGCCAAGATCACCAAGGCCTATCGGCTCAAGGCCGCGCATGTGATTCACACCGTCGGGCCGGTCTGGAACGGCGGCACGCTCGGCGAGGACGATCTGCTCGCCTCCTGCTATCGCCGTTCGATCGAGCTTTGCGGAAAGCTCAAGCTGAGATCGGTGGCATTCCCCGCGATTTCGACCGGCGTTTTCCGGTTTCCTGCCGACCGCGCCACCGATATTGCGGTGCGCACGACAATCCAAATGCTGCCCGCGGCGCCGTCCGTCACCCATGTCGTGTTTTGCTGCTTCTCCGAGCCGAGCGCCAGGCTCCATGCCGAGGCGCTTGCGCGGCACGGTGGGCCTTGTACCTGATGGCGCGGTCAGTACACTCCTCTCGGCCATGTTCCGGGGAGGGGATATGATTTTACGTTCTGGATTGCGCTCGTTGGTCTGCGGCACTCTGGCATCGCTGGCCGCGATCTCGCTTGCGCGCGCTGAGGGCACCTACGAAATTCCAGCCGGCGCGCATTTCAATCAGGAGAAGCTCGCCAAGATCAGCGACTTCTTCAAGAACGAGGTTGCGACCGGCAAGATCGCCGGCGCCACCGTGCTGATCCAGCAGCACGGCAAGCCGGTCTACCACGAAGCGTTTGGCGTGCAGGACGTGGTCAGCAAGGCACCGATCACTGACAAGACGATCTTCCGCCTGTTCTCGATGAGCAAGGCGATCACGTCCGTGGTCGCGGTCCGGTTGATCGAGGACGGTACGATCAAGCTCGACGATCCCGTCTCGAAATACATCCCGTCCTTCGCCAATGTGAAGGTCGGCGTCGAGAAGAAGGCCGAGGACGGCACCAAATCGCTTGAGCTGGTGCCGCCGAACCGGCCGATGACGGTGAAGGATCTGATGACCCAAACGTCGGGCATCACCTACGGCTTCTATGGCGACAGCCTCGTGCGCCAGGCCTATCGCGCCGCCAATATCTATGCCGGCGATTTCGATCTTGCCGAGTTCGCCGAGCGCATCGCAAAATTGCCGCTGCACAACCAGCCCGGCGCGCTATGGCAATACGGCCATTCCACCGACATCCTGGCGCGTGTCATGGAAGTTGCAACTGGCAAGCCGCTGCTGGATATCGAACGGGAGAAGCTGCTCGGCCCGCTCGGGATGGTCGATACCGGGTTCTTCGTCACCGACCCCGAGAAGCAGAAGCTTCTGGCACAGCCGGTGCCGAACGACAGCGATTTCCGGGTTGGCCGGATCAATGATCCGACGGTCGTCAAGAAGATCCAGTTCGCCAGCGGCGGCATGGTCACCACGATGGCCGATTATGAGCGCTTTACGCAGATGCTGCTCAACGGCGGGAGTCTCGACGGCAAGACCATCCTCAAGCCCGAGACGTTCAAGCTGATGACGACCGATCAGATTGGCCCGAACTCGGGCGTCGATCGCGATTATTTCTACTTCCCCGGCGACGGTTTTGGCTTCGGCCTCGGGCTCGCGGTCCGCACCGATCCCGGCAACGCCAAGCCGCCTCCGCCCGGCGATCTCGGCGAACTGAAATGGGACGGCGCCTCCGGCTGCTATTTCGTGGTCGATCCCAAGCAGGACATGTTCTTCGTCCTGCTGGAGCAGACCCCGACCGAGCGCCAGCGCGTGCAGCGGACATTGAAGCAGTTGATCTATGAGGCCATGGAGAACTGAGGCTCTCGTTGGAGCCGTTCTCGTTGCCGCCCTCGCCCTGCTGGTCGGCGCGACCCGGCCGGTCCGTGCCGAAGCGCCGGTCGCGCGCAGCTTCTCGACCGCGGGACTTGCGCGCGTCAGCGCGTTTCTTCGCGGCGAGGTGGCGGCCGGCAAGATTCCCGGCGCGATCCTGTTGATCCAGCAGCACGGCAAGCCCGTGCTCTCCGAGACGTTCGGACTGCGCGATGCGAAGGCGGCGCGGCCGATGACGAATGACGCGATCTTCCGCCTCTATTCGATGTCGAAACCGATCACCTCGGTAGCGGCGATGATGCTGGTGGACGACGGCAGGCTCGCACTCGACGATGCTGTCGCGAAATACATTCCGGCTTTCGCGAATGTGCAGGTTGGCGTCCCGCAGGCCGACGGCGAGCTGGCGCTCCAGCCGCTCGCGCGGCCGATCATGGTGCGCGACCTGCTTCGACATACCTCTGGCATCACCTACGGATTCTACGGCAGCAGTCCCGTGCGCAAGCTCTATGCGCAAGCCGGGCTGTTCGACGGCGATCCCGACAATGCGCAATTTGTCGAGCGACTCTCGCGCCTGCCGCTGGCCGAGCAGCCGGGAACGCTCTGGGACTATGGCCATTCCACCGATGTGCTCGGACGTGTGATCGAGGTTGCAGCCGGCCTGTCGCTTTATCGATTCGAGAAAGAGCGGCTGCTCGATCCGCTGGGGATGCGGGATACTGCGTTCTTCGTCGCCGACGATGCCAAGCGATCGCTGATCGCCGAGCCCTTGCCGGGCGACTGGTTCGATCATCCCGTCGCCGGCATCAAGGAGGCGACTGCGCCGCATCGCTGGGAATCCGGCGGGGCCGGGATGGTGGGCACGATCGGCGACTATGCGCGCTTCGCGCAGATGCTGCTCAATGGCGGTGAGTTCGAGGATCGACGCTATCTCAGGCGCGAGACGCTCGCGCTGATGGTGTCGGACCAGATCGGCGAGGCAACCGGAGTGAGGAAGGATCCCGAATTCTACTTTCCCGGGGCCGACAGCGGCTTCGGCCTGGGCTTTGCCGTTCGTACGCGAGCCACGCCACTGCTTCGGGCGGGCGAGTACCGTTGGGACGGTGTCGGCGGCACCTTCTTCTTCATCGATCCCGCCGACGACATGTTCGTGATCTGCATGATGCAGTCGCCGTCGCAGCGCGGTCCGATCCAGGACGACTTGAAGCGGCTGATCTATCAGGCGATGGCGCGCTGATCTCGGATTGGCGTAGCCCGGATGGAGCCAAGCGCAATCCGGGGCGGTCTCACCAAGCGAACAGAACCCGGATTACGCTCCGCTCCATCCGGGCTACAGACTTACGCTCCGCGCACGATCTCGCGCACGTAGCCGATCGTCTCCTCGATCTGGCCGGTATTGACATCAAGATGCGTGCAGGCGCGGATGCGGCCGTCCATCATTGCGAGCGTCACGCCGCGCTGGCGGAGTGCCGCGACCATCTTGTCGCCGGGAATACCGGCGCCGTCGGGTTTGAAGAACACGAGATTGGTCTCGGGCTCCTGCACCTCGACGCCTGCGATCTGCGACAGTCCGCGGGCGAGCGCGCGGGCATTGGCGTGGTCGTCGGCAAGGCGATCGACGTGATGGTCGAGAGCGTAGATGCAGGCTGCCGCACAGATTCCGGCCTGCCGCATCGAGCCGCCGAGGCGTTGCTTCCATTGCCAGACCGCATCGACGAAGGCGCGCGAGCCCGCGAGCACGCCGCCGATCGGCGCGCCCAAGCCCTTGGAGAAGTCGATCCAGGCCGAATCCCAGCCGGCGGTCATATCGCGCGGCGAGATGCCGCTCGCGACGGTGGCGTTCAGCAGGCGGGCGCCGTCCATGTGGGTGACGAGGCCGTGTTGCCTGGCGATCGCGACGATCTCGTCGAGCGCGGCCTTCTTCCAGATCGTGCCGCCGCCGATATTGGCGGTCTGCTCGACGCTGACGACCGTCTGCGGCGGCTGGTAGCGCGTGCGCGGATGCAGCGCCTTGCGGAACGTCTCCGGCGTGAACTGGCCATCGGGTCCCTTTAATTGCGTGACCTGGAAGCCGCCGATCGCGGCATGCGCACCGCCTTCGCGCGCGATGATGTGCGCGCTCTCATGCGCGAGAATCTCGTCGCCGGGACGGCAATGCACCAGCGTCGCGGTGACGTTGCACATCGTGCCCGACGGCATGTACACGGCGGCCTCCTTGCCGAGCAACGCGGCGACGCGCTCGCACAGCGCATTCACGGTCGGATCGTCGCCGACCTGCTCGTCACCGACCTCCGCCCGCGCCATCGCCTCGCGCATCGCGGGCGTCGGCTTGGTCTGCGTGTCCGACAGCAGATTGATGCGCACCGGCGGCGCTTTGGGATCAACGGGGGGAGGGGTGTAGAGCATGCGATGCCTCCTGAAGCAGGACGGCCACTGACGTGGCTCTTAAGCAAAAAGGCCCCGGCGAACCGGGGCCTTTCGATAATCAGATCTTAGCGCGAATAGAATTCGACGACCAGATGGGGCTCCATCTGCACCGGGAACGGCACGTCGGAGAGGCCGGGGATGCGGATGTATTTCGCGGTCATCTTGCCGTGGTCGACTTCGAGATAGTCGGGCGTGTCGCGCTCGGGGAGCTGGCTTGCCTCGAGAACATGGGCGAGCTGCTTGGAGGCTTCCTTCACCTCGATGAGGTCGCCGAGCTTGACCTGGTAGCTCGAGATGTTGACCTTGCGGCCGTTCACCTTGATGTGGCCGTGGTTGATGAACTGGCGGGCGGCGAAGATCGTGGAGACGAACTTGGCGCGGTACACGACCGCGTCGAGACGGCGCTCGAGCAGGCCGATCAGGTTCTCGCCGGTGTCGCCCTTGAGGCGGCTCGCCTCGACATAGATGCCGTGGAACTGACGCTCGCTGATGTTGGCGTAGTAGCCCTTCAGCTTCTGCTTGGCGCGGAGCTGCACGCCGAAATCGGAGAGCTTGCCCTTGCGGCGCTGGCCGTGCTGGCCGGGACCGTACTCGCGGCGGTTGACGGGGCTCTTCGGGCGGCCCCAGATGTTCTGGCCCATACGGCGGTCGAGCTTGTACTTGGCTTCACTGCGCTTAGTCATCGCGTCCTCTGTGGGTTCACGGTTTGAGGAAACGCGCCCTCCTGTGTGACGGGCAAGCCCGGCACCGACAGGTCCGATCCCCAAAGCATAGAGGGCAGGACCACGGGTCGCGAAACAATTCGCGGGCCGAAATCGGCCCGCGAGCAAGCGGCTTTTAGGGGAGATTGGGCCGTTCTGTCAATGCGAATAGCCGCGAAATCAGGTCCCGACGGCCCGGATCGGCTTTGGGCCGGCTGCGCGCAATTCGGCAGCGATTTCAGTGTTCAGGACCTGTTCCAGCCGGGTCAGGACCCGGGCGATCGGGGCGCCGTCGGTCACGCGGTGGTCCCAGCGGATCACAACTTGGATGGTCTGGTCCGGCTCGACCACCCCATAACTGACAATGTAGGGCCCTGGGGTGATGGGGTGAAGCTCGCCGCCGCCATAGGCGGCCACCGAGCTCACCGCGAAGCTGCCGAACCAGTTGCCGCGCTGCCGGCCGAAATTCAGGCCGATCGCCCAGGACCCGCGCCGCAGCGGCAGCGGCAGACGGGTTGCCCGCATGATCTTGCGGAACATCGGGACCTCGTCGATCGGCGCCGTCTTGGCGTGCCGGATCTCGGCATCGATCGCGCCCAATGCCATGGCCTCGGGAGCTGCGATTCGCTGCGGCATCACGCATTCCTCGCCGTCCTCGACCCGGGCGATGGCCACCAGCGCCACGCTCTTCGGCAGCTCGTAGAGCATCGGCCATGGCCATTTGGCGTAGACGGTGCGCAGGACCGGCTCATCCATGGCAACCAGGGCGAAGGCTTTGACGAACATCGCGGCCCAGCCGGCCGGGGCAGCCGCCCCGGCGCGGGCCTCGAGCAGCGGACGGATGTTGAGAGGACGGGATAACGAGACGAACGGCACGCCCATCGAGGCGCGCATGAGGTCGATAATCAGGCGACGCGGCAGCGAAATCTTGTTTGGTTGACCGCGCATCGTTCTCCGGTTCCGGCAAGGCTGAAATAAGTGCGGGGAGGAGCCGCCCGCGCGCTGCCCGCTTTAGCATGAACCAACCCGCTTGGGGTCGGCCGGTTCGCCGCATCAGGGGGGCCGGCGAGGCAAACGGCTTGGATTTGGGTGGCGACAAAAAATTTAGGTTATATCAATGACTTATGCCGCATGTTTGGGGCCGATCAGCGCTTGATCCCTTCGAAAGCCGCCATGATGCCGCGCTGGAACAGCGACCAGTCGAAGCCGAGCGCGATGGCGCGGTAGCCGCGGTCGATCAACGCGTTGGCCTGGTCTGGGGTGCGGGCGACCCCGCCAATCGGGACGCCGCTCTTGAGGATGCCGGCCTCGGCGCGCGCGATCAGCTCCAGCAATTCCGGATCGTCCATCTGGCCGCGCTTGTTGATGGAGGTGGCGAGATCGCCGGGACCGATCACTGCGACGTCGATGCCGGGCGTGGCCATGATCTCGTCGATGCAGTTGACCGCGTCGACATGCTCGATCGTGATCATGCAGATCATCTCGTCGTCGGCGCTGGCCATATAGTCCGGCATCGACTGGCCCCAGCGGAACGGTGCATGGAAGGGACCCCACAGACGATCGCCGCGCGGCGGGTAGCGTACGCTGCGCACCGCCTTCTCGGCATCGGCGCGATTGGTGATCATCGGAAAATTGATGCCAAAGGCGCCGATATCCATCGGAGCTTTGGCAAGCCATGGCTCGTTGGCGGCGATCCGCACCAGCGGCGTGCAGGGCGTGCCGGTCGTGGCGGCAATCATCGCATGCGCCTCTGTGAGCCCGATCGGCCCATGCTCGAGGTCGACGATGATCCAGTCGAGCGAGCGCGCCATGATCTGCACCGTCTGCACGCTCGGGATGGTCGCGATCGCGCCGAAGGCGGGGCGGCCCTCGCGCCAGAGCTGGCGGAGACGGTTCAGCGGCGGAGTCGGGACCGACATGGGATGACCTGAATGGAGATGGCGACGGCGGAGCCTAGCAGCGCGCCGGAGAGCCGCAAAGTCAGGCGAGCACGCGGCCGCCGAAGAACGGCGTCAGTGCAGGCCCAAGGCCATGAGCGCGGTTCGAGGTGAAGATCATCTCGGCTCCCGGCTGCGCGATGCCGCTGCTGGGCGGTCCGAGCACATCGGAGACACGGCGCGCGATCGCGGGCGCCGGATCGATCCAGTCCACCGGCCAGGGCGCCAGCTTCTTGAACCGGTCGAGCAGCAGCGGATAATGCGTGCAGGCGAGCACCACCGTATCGGTGCGGGCGCCTGCGTCGGCGAGATCGCCGACGAAACAGGGCGCGAGTTCGGCGAGGATGTCGCCGTCGCTGATCGGCTGACCGCCGAGCTCGCGTTCGGCGAGCGAAGCGAGTTCGGGCGAGCCGACCAGCGTCACCTCGCAGCCTTGCGCGAAATCGCGGATCAGCGCGTGGGTGTATTCGCGTTTCACCGTGCCCTTGGTGCCGAGCACCGAGACGCGGCGGCTCTTCGATTGCGCGCAAGCCGGCTTGATCGCCGGCACCGTGCCGACGAAGGGCACGGAATAGGCGGCTCGCAGGTGCGACATCACCAGGGTGGAGGCGGTATTGCAGGCGATGACGACGAGGTCGGGATCGTGCGCGCCGATCAGCTCGCCCATCAGCGGCACCACCCGGGCGATGATCTCGTCCTCGCTGTGGTGGCCGTACGGGAAGAAGGCATCATCGGCAACATAGACATAATGCGCGTCCGGGCGCGCGGCCACGACCTCGCGGAGCACCGTGAGTCCGCCAAGGCCGGAATCGAAGACCAGGATCGTCGGGGAATAAGTCACGCCGTCACCCTATCACTCCATGGTTACCATTCGGTTTTTAGGGCCGTTTTGCGGCGGCGGCCTGGGAGGCTGATTTTGGAACTATTCCATTTCGTGATCGCCGCATATTCCCGTTATCAGCAGTGATGTCGGGCTGCGGTTCTGGGGCACCCGCAAGTTCTTTGGTGGAGCTGACATGATCAGAAACACCAATGCCGGTTGGGGCAGTATCGCCCGGTGGCTGCACTGGATTTTGGCGCTGGCGATCGTCGGAACCATCGCCTTCGGCTGGTGGATGAACCACATCCCGGCGCGTCCCGACAAGTTCTTCTATCGCTCGATCCATGCCGATATCGGCTACATGATCCTGCTGCTCACGATCGTCCGCCTGGCCTGGCGCGCCTTCAACCCGACGCCGGCCATGCCGGCCGAAACCTCGCGCTGGCAGAAGATCGCAGCCCATGTCAGCCATGGCGCGCTCTATCTCGTCGTCATCCTGGTTGCGATGCTAGGCTGGGCGCATTCCGGCGCGCGCTCGCCCAACTACTCGGACTTCTTCGGCCTGTTTCACGTGCCGCAATTCACTTCTCCGGACAAGGCGGCGGCGGACGCCTATGAGGAGCGCCACATCTTCTTTGCCTATGTGTTGCTGGCCTTGATCGCGATTCACGTGATCGCAGCCCTCTGGCACCACTTCATCCGCCGCGACCGCGTCGTGGCGCGCATGGTGACGGACGAGGTGGGGTAGTGACGCGCTCTCTCCACATCGTCATTGCGAGCGTAGCGAAGCAATCCAGAAATCTTTCCGCTGAGGCAGTCTGGATTGCGTCGCTGCGCTCGCAATGACGGAGTATGATACAGCATCACGACTGATCTAATTTACGATCGTAGGGAGACGCTATGCTCACCGTCCATCACCTCGGCAAGTCCCAGTCCGAGCGTATCGTCTGGCTTTGCGAAGAGCTCGGACTTCCTTACGAGCTGAAGCACTACACGCGTGATTCCGTCACCATGCTGGCGCCGCCCGACTACAAGGCGCTGCATCCGATCGGGGCGGCGCCGGTCATCACCGACGGTGATCTCGTGCTCGCCGAATCCGGCGCCATCGTCGATTACATCATGGCCAAGCACGGCAACGGCCGTCTCCTGCTCCGCGCCGATGATCCCGATTTCGCGCAATTCCTGTACTGGTTTCACTTCGCCAACGGCACGCTGCAGGCCGGCATGGGCCGGCTGATGCTCCTGAACCGGCTCAAGCTCGCCGAGGACAATCCGATGCTGGCCGCGACCAGGGCGCGCGTCGACCGCGCCTTCTATCTGGTCGATGCGCGGGTGCGCGATGCCGACTATCTGGCAGGCAGCACATTCACCACAGCTGATATCATGCTCGTCTTCTCGCTCACCACGATGCGCTACTTCCAGCCCTATGATCTCGCCCGCTGCCCGAACGTGGTCAAATATCTCGGCCGCATCAGCGCGCGGCCGGCCTACCGCCGTGCGATGGAGAAGGGCGATCCCGGGATGGCGCTGCTCTTGAGTTGAGTCGCTGCGCCGGACCGCGGCGCCGGTTCATGCGATCCTGTTCGTGGTCGCAGCCCGCTCATTCGCGAGCTGCGTCTGCAAGCGCTCGATGTTCTGCAGCAGACGCTGGCTGGTCAGCACCAGGAAATAATAGCCGAACTGCGGATCCTGGAAGTAAATCTCGAGCAACCGGTCGTAGGTGATCGTCAGCGCCTGTCCGTCCTCGATGCACTCGATCGTTCCGGTGCGCCGGTTGTCCGGCGTCAGGAAGCCGAGCTCCCCCATCAGCGCGCCGGGCCCGATCTCGACGTTGATCTCCTTGACCAGGAACTTGCCGGTGACGGTCAGGAGCATTTCGTGGGCTGGATCGCCCAGCTTGAACAGCGTGTCGCCGCGACGATATTTGCGCTCGGTCATGAACGGCTTGAGCCATTCGATCGACATGTCGCCCTCGGCCGCATGTCGCGCCTTCTTGACCAGCTTGAGCATCTGCCGCAGGCGCACGGCGTTGATCGGGAGCAGCAGCAGGTACAGGACGAACGTCGAGACATTGGCGGAGAGCGCACCGAAAATGGCGAAGAAGGCACAGCCGATCATGTTGGCGACGCGCAGCGGCACCATCGTCCGCATCAACAGGGTGGCGACGAAGAAGCCGGCGCCGACCGTGGCGAACATATTGGCCAGGGTGATGTTGTGGACAAAGATCTCCAGCAACCGATTGAAGATCGCGTCGTAGGTGACGTTGTTCGGATCAAGGCCCATCTGGACCAGGATCTTCGCAATCCTGAGGTTGTCGGTTGCCGCGTCGAGAATGCGGTCGAGGATCGACGAAATGTCTGCGCTGCCGGACGGCATGGTATTGTCCCCGCGTGAGGCCTTCAGTCCTGGTCGGCATGTTCGGCAGGTATAGCCGAAATCGAACGACGACCGCTTGAATGGAATGTTCGGTCGCCCTGCCGCAAGAGGCAAATTTTAGCCTGAACGGCGGTTTGGGCAATTGTCCGTTCGCTGCGGGTATGGCCGAACGCGCCCGTGATTCGGGCTTTCGAGCGCACGGGCCGCCCGCGAAGCCCCGGCAAGACCGCCGGGATGAATGGGACGGCCGGCGAGATCAGCCCTACGGCTTGCTGACAGG
Source organism: Bradyrhizobium sp. Kon10 (assembly GCF_055807395.1). Taxonomy (NCBI): domain Bacteria; kingdom Pseudomonadati; phylum Pseudomonadota; class Alphaproteobacteria; order Hyphomicrobiales; family Nitrobacteraceae; genus Bradyrhizobium; species Bradyrhizobium sp. Kon10. The sequence goes on from NZ_JBVVOZ010000012.1 coordinate 104,844, forward strand.
TTGGACGATCTGCTGCTCGACGAGGGCCAGACGGCCCGGCAGAGCGCCTGCGCGCAGCAGCATGGCGACGCTGTTGGCCTCCTCCATGGTGAAATTACCGGAGATCTGGACCGAGCCGCCGGTGACTGGCTCGCGGATCACGGGGGCGGAGATCACCTTGTCGTCGAGCACGATGGCGAAAGGCTTGCCGATGTTCTCTTCGGTGACGTGAGCGAGGCGCCGCGTGCCGCGGCCGTTGAAGCGGAACGAGGCGACCGGATCCTTGGTCCCGGTCGCAAAACCCGGACCGGCATAGATGATGTCGTCGCCGTCGAGCGCGCTGTCCTTCGCGACCAGATAGGCGCGCTTCTCCTTGAATCCGAACAGGACCTCGGAGCCCGCGGGCGGCGTGCCGAGCTCGGCCTGTTCCGCCGGCATCGTGGTGTCCACCATGCGGAAGCTGACGCGCACCTTCCTGGCGAACACCGCGGTCACACGCTCGGGGTCCATCACACCCGGCAGGAAGATGCGAATGCGATCGGTCCCGTCCGGCTGCACGCTGGCGAGCTTGACGCCGGAATCCTTCAGGCGCTGCTCGACCATCGCGATCGCGTCTTCGACCAGATCATGCTGCTGGCGGGCGAAAGTGGCATCCGCCGGCGCAAGCCTGAGCAGGCCGTCGCCGCCGTCGGTCACTTTGAGCGAGCGTGGGGGCGCTGCATCCGTCGTGAGCTTGCGCACGAGCTGGCTCCGGCTGTTGGCGTCCGCGATGGTTACTTCGACGCTGCCCTCGCTCACCTTGAGGGCCGAAAATGCCGTGCGGCTCTCCTTGAGGGCCTTATAGACGTCGTCCCGCAAGTCCGTAACCAGCACATCGCGCAAGGCGTCGCTGTCGACCTTGTAGATGATGCGTGAGCCGCCCTGCTTCTCCATCAAACTGCCGACGAACGACGCGATCTTCGCGCGCATCTTGTCGAGTTGCGTGTCCTCGGCGGCGACAGCGCGGGGCAGGGCGATCGCCGATGCAACGGCGAGCGTGGCGATCAGCCGGGTGATGCGGTCCCGCAGGGGCGTGCTCATGGATGTCCTCGCGTCTTGCGGCAGGGCGCTGGCCGCCAGTCTTTGGTCCCGCCGTCGAGCAGGGAGGTTCAAAGGGCGGTTGGATCTGGCCGCATCGCCGCAGCCGTTAAGGAATGGACGAACGCCAAATCATCCATCATTCTGTCTCCGTTCGACCGGTTGCCAGCGGCGCTGCCGGTCCGGTCGAAGCCTCGCCTGAATCAACGTCAAAAGACAGGGGCTGAGGACATGAATAGAGGGAGGACGAAATTTCATGGCGGGCATCCACGCGCTCGATCGACTGATCGGCAACGACTATCCGGAGCTAGCGACGGACGCGGAGGTTCGCGCCTTCGAGCAGGTGCCTTACGCAGATCGCGTGGCGGCCGAGAGCACCTATGACGCCATCCGGCTTGGCGCGGCGCGCAACCCGGACGGGGCGGCGATCCAGTTTCTGCAAAACGCCGATCCCGCCGACGTGCCCGTCGTCGTCACCCATCGCGATTTCATTGCGCGCGTGACGCAGGCCGCCAACATGTTTCACGCGCTCGGCGCGGAGAAGGGCGACGTCATCAGCTTCATGCTGCCGCTGGTGCCCGACGCGTTCGTGACGCTGTTCGGTGCCGAGGCCGCCGGCATTGCCAATCCCGTCAATCCGCTGCTCGAGCCGCACCAGCTGGTGGAGATTCTGGAAGCCGCGAAAACCAAGATTTTGGTGGCGCTCGGGCCGATGCCGGGCGCCGACATCTGGCAGAAGGTCGAGCAGGTCAGGCCGCAACTGAAACACCTCAAGGCGATCGTGCAGGTGTTTGGCGGCGGCGATCCGGCGAACGGCATCTTTGCCTTCAACGACCTGATCAAGCAGCAGCCCTCGGACCGGCTGGTCAGCGGGCGCAAGATCGCAGGCCACGACATCGCGGCCTACTTTCACACCGGCGGCACCACCGGCACGCCAAAGCTGGTCCGGCACACCCATGCCAACCAGGTCTATCAGGCCTGGGCGCTGGATCTGCTGCTGAAGTCGAAGCCGGGCGCCAATCTGCTGTTTGGCATGCCGCTGTTTCACGTCGGTGGATCGCTGACCCAGGTGCTGACGATGCTGTCGGCCGGCGGCTCGCTGGTCGTGCTGTCGCCGAGCGGATGGCGCAATCCGAATTCGGTAAAGAACATCTGGCAACTGGTCGAACGCTTCAAGCCGGAGGCGCTGTCGAGCGTGCCGACGGTGCTTGCCGCGACGCTTGCGGTGCCGCCGGGCACCGCCGACATCTCCAGCCTGAAGTATGCCGCCGGCGGCGGTTCGGCGATCCCCGTCGCGGTGGGCTCGGCGATCCAGGACAAGCTCAAGCTGCCGGTGGTCGAGGTCTACGGCATGACGGAGACCTCGAGCGTGCACACGCTGGCCTATCCGTCGCGGCCGATCCGGCTCGGCTCGGTCGGCTTGCCGATGCCTTATGCGCGCGTGCGCATCGTGCAGCTCGATGCCGACGGCCGGCTGATCCGAGACTGCGCGCCCGACGAGATCGGCGTCGTCATCATGGCCGGGCCCGGCGTGTTCGGCGGCTACCTCAACGACGAGCACAACAAGGGCGCCTTCGTCGACGGGGTCTGGGTCAATTCCGGCGATCTCGGCCGGCTCGATGCCGACGGTTATCTCTGGATCACCGGCCGCGCCAAGGACCTGGTGATCCGCGGCGGCCACAACATCGATCCGGCGCCGATCGAGGAGATCATGTTCCGCCATCCCGCCGTCGGTTTTGCCGCGGTGGTCGGCCAGCCCGACGCCTACGCCGGCGAGTTGCCAGTCGGATACGTGCAGCTGAAGCCCGGCGCGACGGTCGAACCGGGCGAGCTCGAGACGTGGGTGCGCGAGCGCACGCCCGAGCGCGCCGCTGTTCCCGTGCAGGTCATTCCAATCGATCCGATGCCGGTCACCGGCGTCGGCAAGGTGTTCAAGCCGCAATTGCGCTGGGACGCGGCGCAGCGCGTGTTCACGAAAGTGCTGACGCCGCTCATCGCGCGCGGCATCGATTGCAAGGTCAAGGTCGGTGCCCATGGCAGCCACGGCTCGATCGCGACCGTGACGTTGGCGGGCCTGCCGGCCGATCAGCGCGAGGTGGTTGCGAACGAGGTGCACGCGCTGCTCGCGCCGTTCGTGATGCGGCATGAGGTGGTGCAGGCGTAGGTGAGTGCGGAGCGCCTTTGACGCTCATCCCACGCCATCGAAAAATAGCAAATAGACAGGACTTAGCATTTTTGCTGAGCTGCCGCTAATGTGGTCCGTTGAGTACCTTCCGGCAGCAGCTGATGAGGAAGCGGCGCTGCCTGTGGACATGCAGGCGCGTTTGGCCCGCATGTCAGATACGATTAGGCAGCATGGGCTCCTTAACCTGCCCCGCGATGGGGTGAAACCGCTCGGCGATAAGCTCTGGGAATTGCGGGTCACTGGCAGGGATGGCATAGCGCGCGCCATCTTTGTGACTGCGGCCGGGCAGCGCGTGGTGATTGTCCGCATCTTCGTCGAAAAGACGCAGAAGACGCCGCACCGTGAACTCGACCTGGCCAGACAGCGAGCGAAGGAAGTGAGATGAGATCGAAGACCATCAAAGCAGAGGCCATTCACGCGCGGCGTATGAAGAGCAATTCCGCTTACCAAAGGGCCTATGATGCGCTTGAGAGCGAATTTGCACTGGTCGACGCCCTGATCCGGGCGCGCACCCGTGCTCATCTCTCTCAGGCGGAAGTCGCAAGCCGCATGGGTACGACAGAGAGTGCCGTATCTCGGCTTGAGAGCGGGCGCGTCAAACCATCGACGCGCACGCTGGAGCGCTACGCCGAGGCCACCGGTCACAAATTGCGTATCAGTCTCGAACCAGCGTCACGCTGACACTCGACACCAAGCTACGTGATCGAAAGGCGCGAGGCGCCGTGCTGACCTTTTGCTCAAGATACCTTCGTGGAGGGCACGCTCCGCTTTGCCCACCCTACGAGACCGACACTAGCCCGCCGGCATCGTCGTCTCGATCAGGCGCACCCAGAACGACGCGCCGTGGCCGAGGATGTTGTCGTTGAAGACGTAGGACGGATGGTGACACTCGTTGCCGTCACCCATGCCGACCAGGATCATCGCGCCGGGACGCGCCTCCAGCATGAAGGAGAAATCCTCGGCGCCCATCATCGGAACGAACTTGTCGTTGACGCGCTCGGCGCCGACGATGTCGCGGGCGACATCAGCGGCAACGCCGGCCTCGCGCGCATGGTTCATCGTCACCGGATACATCCGCGTGTATTTCGTCTCGGCCGACCCGCCATAGGCGCGGGCGACGCTGTCGGCGACCTCGCCGATCCGGCGCTCGACGAGATCGCGCACCTCGGGGTCGAGCGTGCGCACGGTGCCGCCGAGCTCGGCAGTCTCCGGAATGATGTTGAAGGCCGTGCCGGCGTGGAATTGCGTGATCGAGATCACCGCCGATTTCAGCGGATCGACGTTGCGCGCGACGATCGATTGCAGCGCGCCCACGATCTGCGAGCCGATCAGCACGCTGTCGATTGCCTTGTGCGGACCGGCGCCGGCGTGGCCGCCCTTGCCGTGGACGGTGATCTGGATGTTGTCGGAGGACGCGAGCATCGGACCGGGCGTGGTCGCGAAATGGCCTTCGGCGAGACCCGGCATGTTGTGCATGCCGTAGACCTCCTGGATGTTCCAGCGGGTCATCATGCCGTCCTCGACCATCGCCTTGCCGCCACCGCCGCCTTCCTCGGCAGGCTGGAAGATCACCACAGCGGTGCCGTCGAAATTGCGCGTCTCGGCGAGATATTTTGCCGCACCGAGCAGCATCGCGGTGTGGCCGTCATGGCCGCAGGCGTGCATCTTGCCGGGGACCTTCGAAGCATAAGCTACGCCGGAGGTTTCCATGATCGGCAACGCGTCCATGTCGGCCCGCAAGCCGATGGTCTTGCCGGAGGCGGATTTGCGGCCGCGGATCACGCCGACGACGCCGGTGCGGCCGATCCCCGTCACCACCTCGTCGCAGCCGAATTCGCGCAAGCGGTCGGCAACGATGCCGGCGGTGCGGTGGACTTCGTAGAGCAGCTCCGGGTTCTCGTGGAAGTCATGACGCCAGGCGGCCATTTCGTCGGAGAGGGCGGCGATGCGATTGACGATGGGCATGAGGCGGATCTCGTCTGTTTTGAGTTTTGTCGTCATTCCGGGGCGATGCGAAGCATCGAACCCGGAATCCGGAGATTGTAGAGCGAGATTCCGGGTTCACGCTTCGCGCGCCCCGGAATGACAAGTATATCAGCTCTCCCCGAACACGCGCTTGAAGATCGTGTCGACATGCTTGAGGTGATAGCCGAGGTCGAACTGCTCCGCGATCTCGGCGTCGCTGAGATATTTCTTCACCTCGGCGTCCTTCTTCAGCAGCTGAAGGAAATCGCCTTCGCCGCGCCAGACCGGCATGGCATTGCGCTGCACCAGCTTGTAGGCGTCCTCGCGGCTCGCGCCTTTCTGCGTCAGCGCCAGCAGCACGCGCTGTGAATGAACGAGGCCGCCGAGGCGGTCGAGGTTCTTCTGCATGTTGGCGGGGTACACCAGCAGCTTGTCGATCAGGCCTGCAAGGCGCACCAGCGCGAAGTCGAGAGTCACGGTCGCATCGGGACCCATCATGCGTTCGGCGGAGGAGTGCGAGATGTCGCGCTCGTGCCAGAGCACGACGTTCTCCAGCGCCGGCGTCACATAGGCGCGCACCATGCGGGAGAGGCCGGTGAGATTTTCGGACAGCACCGGATTGCGCTTGTGCGGCATCGCCGAGGAGCCCTTCTGTCCCTCCGAGAAGAACTCTTCGGCTTCCAGCACTTCGGTGCGCTGCATGTGGCGGACCTCGACCGCGAGGCGCTCGACCGAGGCGGCGATGACACCGAGGGTCGAGAAATACATCGCATGGCGGTCGCGTGGGATCACCTGGGTCGAGATCGGCTCCGGCACCAGCCCCATGGCTTTGGCGACATGCGCTTCGACGCGCGGATCGATCTGGGCGAAGGTGCCGACCGCGCCGGAGATGGCGCAGGTCGCGACTTCCTTGCGTGCCGCGATCAGGCGCTCCTTGGCGCGCGAGAATTCGGCGTAGGCATAAGCGAGCTTGAGGCCGAACGTGACGGGCTCGGCGTGGATGCCGTGGCTGCGGCCGATGGCCGGCGTCATCTTGTGCTCGAAGGCGCGCTTCTTCAGGGCCGCCAGCACCTTGTCGAGGTCGGCGAGCAGCAGGTCGGCGGCGCGGGTGAGCTGGACGTTGAGGCAGGTGTCGAGCACGTCGGAGGAGGTCATGCCCTGGTGCACGAAGCGCGCCTCGGGGCCGACGATCTCGGCGAGGTGGGTCAGGAAGGCGATGACGTCGTGCTTGGTCTCGCGCTCGATCTCATCGATGCGGGCGACGTCGAAAGTGGCATCCCTGGCCTTGGCCCAGACCGTCCTGGCGGCCTCCTTGGGGATCGTCCCGAGTTCGGCTAGCGCGTCAGCCGCATGCGCCTCGATCTCGAACCAGATCTTGAACCGGGTCTGCGGCTCCCAGATCGAGGCCATTTCCGGACGGGTGTAGCGGGGGATCATGTGACGGCTCCAAAGAGGTGGGCGGGCGCCCCAGGGGACACCGGCCAAAATGCTTTTTACGCCGTGATTTAGCAGAGGGGGAGGGCGAAACAAACGGCGCAGGCAAGGTAGCGGGGGATGGCCGGGCTATTCACGAGCCTCGGCTTCTCGCCTGATGCGCCGGCTCAGCCACTAACTATCAATCACGGATCATTGAATGACAGATATTGAAATCTGTCAGCGGGACGTGTATATCCGTTCCCGGACGCTCCGATTTGGGCGTCTCGCGGCCACCCCCGGAAGCCCTGACGTCCGAAAGTGCGGATCGAGGGACGAATTGAAGAGAGGGACCCGTGGATCAATGGAGACTTACGACAATGACGACCGAAATCATCAATTTGACCGGGACGATTGGGCACTGGCTCAATCTACTGGTGGCGCGCCAGATCGCGGCGCAGGCTGCAAAACTGCCTCATTGAGGCGAGAGCTTTCCGAAACGGCCGGCAGGGGCGCTTCGGAAGCAGCTCCATCGCCGGGTAACTGAGCCCTCAACGGGAAGATGGTGCTGGCATGAACGAAGTGGTTGTCTTGACGCCGGAGCGGATCCTCGAAGTGACCGAGGACGTATTGCGGCGCTACGGACTTGCCAAGGCCACCGTCGTTGACGTTGCCCGTGCACTCGATGTGAGCCACGGCAGCGTCTATCGCCATTTCCCGAGCAAGGCTTCGCTGCGCGAGGCCGTTGCCAAACGCTGGCTCGACCGCATCGACGCACCGCTGCGACAAATCGCCGGGGAGCAGGGACCGGCCCCGGCGCGGCTCGAACGCTGGCTGCGCACGCTGTTCGCCGCCAAACGTTCGCGCGTGCTCGACGACCCCGAGATGTTCGAGACCTATCTGACACTGGCACGCGAAGCCTGCGCGGCCGTGCGGTGTCACAAGGACACGATGATCGACCAGATCACGGCGATCCTGTCCGACGGCGTGAAGCAGGGCGTGTTCCACGTTGCCGACACCAAGGCCACCGCGCGCGCAATCTTCGATGCGACGGTCCGCTTTCATCATCCGGCCCATGCCGGTGAGTGGAAGGATGCGGACCTGCCGGCGCGCGTCGATGCGACGCTTGCGCTGCTCTTGCGCGGGCTTCAAGCCGCCTAGACCGACCAACTCCCATCAGTTCGCAAGATCTGTTTCAGCCTCTCGCCTTGTGGAGGGGAGCATTTCCGCGCGCCGCCGACCCGTGAGAGGCCCGCCTCGTCGCATGAAAGGCGCCATCCGCCGGCACGACCGGCGGGCTCTCCGGATAGGCGTTGACTTCAACCTCGACAAGATCCTTTGATCGCTTCCGCAGCCGGTAGAATGCCAGCTCCTGATCGAGCATCGGACAACGGAAGCTGACGACGGCCGTATCCGGCAGCCGGCAAAGCTCGTCGATGAGCTCGCCTACCGTGATGATCGCGGGATGGGCGGCTAACTTGTGAATGGCCTTGGTCATGGCGCTATTCCTCCACTCCGCTACCAACCGAAGCCGAAGGGACTCGGTTCCAAGCCGTCCGGCAATAACAGGACGGCAAGCATCGGAAACCTCACACAAATCCGAGCGCATTCGGAGTGAGGCGCAACGCTCTCCGTGCGACAGCATCGCTGCTAGATTGTCGTGAGCCCGCAGCTTGCAGCCAGCCGCACCAGCTGTGCGTCCGTGCGGGCGCCGGTCTTGGTTTTGATCAGATAATGATAGTTCTGGACCGTCTTCACACTGAGATTGAGACGCGCCGCGATCTCCTCTGTGGTGGCGCCGCCGGCGAATTGGCGCAGGATCTCGATCTCGCGCTCGCCCAATTGATCCAGCACTGATCCGGTCGGCGACAGGCTGTCCTCGGCCAGCACATGCGCGATGTCGTCGCTCATGGCGCGCTCGCCGCGCGCGACGCTTCGGATGGCGTTGACCACGGCGGACGGCTCGCTGCTCTTTGTGACGAAGCCAGAGGCGCCGGCATTGAAGGCGGCTTTCACCAGCACGGCCTCGTTGTGCATGGTGAAGACGAGAATGCGAGCCCGCGGACTGCGGGCGCGGATGTTGCGAATTGCCTCGAGGCCGCTGGCGCCGGGCATCGAGATGTCCATCACGACGACGTCGGGGTCATGCACCTTGAAGGCGCCGTAAGCATCCGCGGCGTTGTCGGCCTCCGCCAGAACGTGCAGATCGCCCTGGCTCTCCAGCACGCGCCGGTAGCCTTGGCGGACGATGGGGTGGTCGTCGACCAGCAGCACGGAGATCCCTGTTGCCGCGACCTGGCTCATTTGGACTTCACGCAGCGAGCGGGATGGTGGCGGCGATGCTCAAGCCGCGATTGGCGGGTAGGATCGACAGCGATCCGCCGGCTGCCGCCACGCGCTCGCGGATACCGGTGAGACCGAAGCCGGCCGATTGCGCCACGCGCGCCGCATCGCCGCCGCCATCGTCCTCGACGCGGATGAGAAGCGCATCGTCCTCGCCCGCGCGCCGCTCGACCCGCAGGGAAATCTCGCGTGCCGCGCCGTGGCGCAGCGCGTTGGTCAGGCACTCCTGCGCCACGCGATAGGCAGTATTGGCGGCGGGGCCGCTGATGTCGGTGAAGTCGCCTCTGAGGTCAAGCTGGATCGTCGGTTGCGTCGCACTCTGCGAGCGCCAGCTGTCGACGAGATTGACGAGGCTCGCCTCAAGACCGAGCTCCTCGGGCAGTGGATTGCGCAACCGCTTCAGCGCATCGCGCAGCGAGGCCATCAACTGATGCGTGGCCTGCGAGATCATGCGCGCGTCCTGCGCGATGGCGTCATCCCTGTTCTCCCTGGCGCTCGCCATCTCGATCGTGTTGGCGAAGGCGAGGATGGCCGAGAGATTTTGCCCGAACTCGTCGTGCAGCTCGCGGGCCAGCGCGCGCCGTTCTTCGTGGCGAATTTCGATCAGGCGTCGCGTCAGCGCCGCGCGCTGTTCGGTGCCCTCTTGCAGGCGGCTGCCGAGCGCATCGACCGCGCCGCCGATCATCGCAAGCTCCATCGAGCGAAAACGCGGCAGTTCCGTGCGATACTGGCCGCGGGCCATGCGCTGCAAGGCGGTGACGATGTTGCGCGCCGGCGCGAGCGCATGCGCGATCGCGAGCGAGGCAAGCACCCCGATCGCCGCCGCCATCAGCAGGGCAACGTCGATGACATTGAGGATGTACTCCCAGGCAAGCGAGATCGCGGCGGCGGAATCCGGTGTCGCAACCACGGTGCCGGCGGCAGCAGCTCGGGGGCTGACAGGCCGCACCACCTCGGCGTGGCTACCGAGCAAGGTCGGCACGATAGCGGCAAACCAGGGCGGCGGCGTCTTGCCGATGCCTTGGCTCTGGCCGCAGAGCGGCTTTTCGAATGCGGCCGCCGGCTGGAACTCGATGCAGACGCCTGGGGAGATCAGTTTCATGATCTCAAGCGTGCGCCAGTCAGGGACGGGCAGAAGATGCTCGCGCGTTCTGCTGCTGCGCAACAATAGCTCGTGCCAGTACAGCGCCTGAAGCGCCTGCGCGACCCGCTGCGCGGAGGCCGCGGTTGCCCGGTCGACGCTGCGATAGGCATCGACCGTGGCCCATACGGTCGCGGCTCCCAGGCACAGCGCGACGATCAGAAGCAGGCGGGCGACGAGCTGAAGCACGAGGCGCATGCGATCACCCCAAAGTTTGGTAAGCTCACAGTAACAACGCCGCCGCGCCTTGCCAATCGCAGGCGGTGCTGGAGGACGTGGCTCGGGCAAATTTCCCGAGCCAATTTGGGCATGGCTCTTTGGACCGAGAGCAGGGGCTTTGATCTAATCAGCAACGCAGATCGTTGCAGGCCGGGAGCGATGCAGCATGAGTTCGATGACGATTGGTCCGACCGCGCGGCAACCAGCCGATCCGTCCGAGCGAAGCGCGCTCCTGTTCTGGATGATCTTCACCGGTTTGTCTGTCTTTGCCGTGGTGCTGCTGTGGCGGTTCGGCCTGATCCATCTGATGCTCACTTCGGACCGGACCTATATTTCCAGCGTGATTGCGTTGCTTTATGTCGTCACCTGCGGTCACTGCTTTCTGCGGACGCGGGCGATTGCGCGCGAAGGCGCTGCGGCGCGGCGCTGTCGCACGGTGCTGTCGGCGTCCGACGGCAGCCGGGCGCTCGACGCAAGCGCGACGTCGCTGCCGCGCGGGCTGGTGCGGGATCATATCGAGAGCCTGGTGACCAAGGCGGCCGCGCAGGATTACCGGCCGGTCGACCAGACCTTGCTGCTGCGGACGCTGGCCGACCGCTTGCGCGGGTCCAACGGGTTCGGCGCCTTCGTCTCGGATACGCTGATGAAGCTCGGCCTGCTCGGTACCATCATCGGCTTCATCATCATGCTGGCGCCGATCGCCGGGCTCGATGCCGCCGACAAGGTCGCGATGCGGTCGTCGATGGGGCTGATGAGTGACGGCATGGCGGTCGCGATGTACACGACGCTGGCGGGTCTCGTCGGCTCGATCCTGGTCCGCATTCAATATTACATGCTCGACGCCGCGACGCAGCGAGTGTTCTCGGATGCCGTGGTGCTGACCGAGACTTATGTGACGCCGGCTCTCGAGCGCAGGCGTCCGGGACCGCCGACATGATGGATGATTTCGGACTCTATCCACGCGAGGAGCCGTTTGATCCCCTGGGCGTGATGCTGTTCAAGGCGCTCCAGGTGGTCGCTTTCCTGTTCTTCCTCGCGCTGCTCGCGGTCTCCCCGGATGCCAAGGAAGGCAAGATCGACTCCAAGGCCGAGTTCATGATCACGCTGGACTGGCCGGACAACCATCCCGACGATCTCGACCTATTCGTGCAGGATCCGGCCGGCAACATCGCCTGGTACCGCCACCGCGAGGCCGGCTTCCTGACGCTCGATCGCGACGATCGCGGCGGGGCCAACGACTTCATCATGGTCAACGGCAAGAAGATCGCTTCGCCGATCCGCGAGGAGATCGTCACGGTGCGCGGCATCGTCGCCGGCGAATACACCGTCAACGTCTCCCATTTCGTCGCCACGACGGGTCAGCCGGTCCAGGGAAACATCAAAGTTCAGAAGCTCAACCCGGTCGCGCAGGTCATCTTCGACAACAAGTTCACGGTCGACCACACCGGTGACGAGAAGACGGCGGTGCGGTTCCGGCTCGACGCCGAGGGCAAGGTGATCAATGTGGACCAGCGGCCAAAATCGCTGCTGGAGACGTTCCGCAGCGGCTGGCGCAACGGCGCCGATGTCGATCCGAAGACCGGCGTGAGGGTACGCCGTGAGTAATCTGCAAACGGTGATCCTGACGCTGTCGATCGCCTACGCCGTCATCGGCGCACTGCTGCTGGTCGTGCTGGTCTATGCACGCCTGCACTGGTCGCTGAAAGCGGTGGCGGTGGTCGTGACCAGCGCCTTCTATGTCGTCAGCTTCACGGAAATGCGCGGGCTGCTCGGCTGGGCGAGCACCGACCGGCTGCCCAGCTCCTTCAAGCTGCTCCAGGCCCGTATCGTCGAGCCGCATTCGCTGGAGGGCGATCCTGGCTCGATCTATCTATGGGTGGAGGAGCTCGACGAGGATCACCGCCCGAGCGGCATCCCACGGGCCTTTCGCGTGCCCTACAACGACAAGCTGGCCGACAAGACCCATGCGGCGGAGAACGAGATCGCGGCGGGGCATCCGCAGGGCGGGCGCGCCGCGGATTTTGGCGGCGGCGAGGGCAGCCTGATCGACATGGTGCGCGAATATGTGACGCCCAAGGTCGTCCTCGAGACCAGCGGCGGGGACTCCTCGACCGGCGAGTTCAATGCGCCGCCGGCCGGCGCTCAAGGCGCCGTGTTCACGCCGTTGCCGCCACCCCGGATGCCACCCAAGGACGAGCAATAGGCCTCTTCACCATCACATCGGTGCTGTGCTGGTAAACCGTCCCGCGCTGGCGCATCCTGTTGACCTCCCTCAATTTGGCCTTATGGGGTTTCGATAAGAACGTGAGGGTGGAGGATGCGTGCTTCTCGCTGTTTTCTCGGATATCCATGGCAACCGGCAGGCGTTCGAGGCATGCCTGAAGGTCGCTCGTGCGAAGGGTGCGGAGCGCTTCATCCTGCTCGGCGATTTCGTCGGCTATGGCGCCGATCCCGAGTGGGTGGTGGATACTGCGATGGAGTTGGTCGCCCAGGGTGCCGTCGCTGTCCGCGGCAATCATGACGAGGCCGTCAGCACCACGACCGAGACCATGAATGCCGAGGCGCAGATCGCGATCGAATGGACCCGCGGGCGCCTCGATGTCGCGCAGCGACGCTTCCTGGCCGAGCTGCCCACGCTCGCGCAGGACGGCGACCGTTTGTTCGTGCATGCGGAGGCCTCGCAGCCCACGCGCTGGAACTATGTCCGCTCGACGACCGATGCGGCCAGGAGCCTGATCGCGACGCCGTCCCATGTCACGTTCTGCGGCCATATCCACCGGCCCGCGCTCTATTCGATGTCGGTGACCGCGAAGATGACGAGTTTTGTGCCCAAGACCGACGTCCCGGTGCAGCTGCTGCGCGGGCGGCAATGGCTTGCCGTGCTCGGCTCGGTCGGCCAGCCTCGCGACGGCGATCCGGCCGCCGCTTTCGTGCTGTTCGACACGGTCTCGTGCCAGATCACCTATTGCCGCGTGCCCTATGACATCGCGAGCGCTGCGAACAAGATCCGCGAGAACGGCCTGCCGCCCTGGCTCGCCGACCGGCTGTCGCAGGGGCGCTAGGGGCCAATGCCAAAACCCCTGGTTAAATCCGGCGCGGAGATCGACGGCTACACCATCGGCGAATGCGTCCATTCCGGCGGCATGGCGACGCTCTGGACCGTCACGCATCCCGGCATCGACGTGCCGCTGCTGATGAAGATCCCGCGGGTCTCGGAGGGCGAGGACCCGGCGGCCATCGTCTCCTTCGAAATGGAGATGATGATTCTGCCGCGGCTCGCAGGCCCCCACGTGCCGGCCTGCTTCGGCACCGGCGATTTTGCCCACCAGGCCTACGCCGTGATCGAGCGCATTCCCGGGACCACGCTCTACAAGCGCCTGCCCGACCTGCCGCTGCCTTACGAGGAGGCGCGGCTGCTGGTGTCGAAGATTGCGGCCGCGCTCGCCGATTTGCACCGGCAGAACGTGATCCATCACGACATCAAGCCGAGCAGCATCATGTTCCGCGATAGCGGCGAGGCGGTGCTGATCGATTATGGCCTGTCGCACCACGACCATTTGCCCGACCTGTTGCAGGCCGAGTTCCGCCTTCCTTACGGCACTGCGCCCTACATGGCGCCGGAACGGCTGCTGGGCGTGCGCGACGATCCCCGCAGCGATCTGTTTTCGCTTGGTGTGCTGCTCTATTTCTTCACGACCGGCGAACGGCCGTTCGGCGAGGGCGAGACGTTGCGCGCGATGCGGCGGAGGCTGTGGCGCGATCCGCAGCCGCCGCGCAAATTGCGCGCCGACTATCCGCCCTGGCTCCAGGAAGTGGTGCTGCGCTGCCTCGAGATCGAGCCGGTCCGGCGCTATCCGACGGCGGCCCAGCTCGCCTTCGATCTTGCTTATCCGGATCAGGTTAGACTCACCGCGCGCTCGGAGCGGACGACGCGCGATCCCCTCAGCGTCGCGTGGCGGCGCCGCTTCAACCAGGACGCCATGCAGCCGCGCGCGAAGGCGGATGTCGCCGAGCAGATCGCCTCGAGCCCCATCCTCACCGTCGCGCTCGATACGGAGGAAGGCGCGCCGGAGCTGAACGAGGCGCTACGCGTGACCACCGAGCGTATCCTGGCAACTCTGCCGTCGGCGCGGCTCGCCTGCGTCAATGTATTGAAGCTCAACCGGATCGCCATCGATCGGACGCTGGACGAGCAGGGCTCCAACAAGCATATCGATCGCCTGGTGGCGCTCCGACACTGGGCCACACCGCTTAAATTGGATGAGAGCCGGTTGTCGGTTCACGTGCTGGAAGCGGTCGATCCCGCCGCCGCGGTGCTGGAGTTCGCCGAGGTCAACCAGGTCGACCATGTCATCATCGGCGCGCGGCAGGGATCGTTCAGGCGCACGCTGCTCGGCAGCGTCTCGGCCAAGGTGGCCGCGGAAGCGAGTTGCACCGTCACCGTGGTGCGGCCGCCGCGAATGGCCGCGGACGCGGCTGAGGCCGACGAGGCGGCCGGCTAGAAGGATCAGACCGCGTGGGCGGCGTGGACGACGCGCTTGCGGCGGATAGGCCAGGTGAACTGCGGACCAGCTTCGCCAAGATCCGGGCAGCCGCCGAAGTACTGGATGATCTCGCGGCAGGGTTCGCAGTTGAAGAGATTACGCGACGCGGATGCCTTGGTCATTTCCTTGAGGCAATTCGGGCAATGCGGTTTCATCGGTCTTGGTCCAGAAAAAAGGTTTCAATGCCGGCGCGGCGACGGATGATCCGGGTCTGCCGTCTCGGGCCCAGTGTCGTCGCGCATGTCGCCCTTGGTGTGTTCGAGCCGGCCGAAGAAATAGTCGAGGTTGGGATGCGGGCGTCGCGGGATGCGGCACCGGCGCTTCGGCTGACGCTTCACGAGTGCGATCTGCATGGCGTCAGGCCGGATAACGGTTGCGACCGATGCTAGGGGAACGCGCCGCGACCTTCACCGGTCCGGCTGATGGGCCAAAAACAACAAATGCACTAAAACCAAGCCACAACGCCACGCCAGTCCAAACCAGGGTCGTCGTCATGATGTGCTCCCGCCAAATCAGGCAGGAATCACTAGCGGTGATTTGCGCGAATCAGGGAAGTCCGGAGGAGTACGGATTCAGGTTGCAATTTTAGGCATTGCGCGCCGCAAACATCCGTAAGAACCGCAGATTGCCGGCGCAGCTGCGCTTCAGATCGCCTCGCCGCGTGCGGCTGCGGCGGCGTTGCGGATCGCCCCGATATTGGTCTTGTACGCCTCCTGCGTGCCGCCCTTGAACACCGAGGTGCCGGCAACGAAGGCGTTGGCGCCGGCCGCGGCAAGCGCGCCCGCCACCTCAGGCCCGACGCCACCGTCGACCTCGATATCGATCGGCCGGCCCGCAACCATGGCGCGGATGTCGCTGATCTTGCCGATCGCGGAGCGGATGAAGGCCTGACCGCCGAAGCCCGGATTGACCGACATCACCAGCACGAGGTCGACCAGGTCGAGCACGTATTCGAGCGCGCCGACCGGCGTGCCCGGATTGAGCGAGACGCCAGCCTTCTTGCCGAGCGCGCGGATCGCTTGCAGCGAGCGGTGAAGATGTGGACCCGCTTCCGCATGCACGGTGATGTGGTCGCAACCGGCCTTGGCGAAGGCCTCGAGATAGGGATCGCAGGGCGAGATCATCAGATGCGCGTCGAAGATCTTCTTTGTGTGCGGGCGCATCGCCTTGATGACGTCGGGGCCGTACGAGATATTGGGAACGAAATGCCCGTCCATCACGTCGAGATGAATCCAGTCGGCGCCGGCGGCATCCACCGCGCGCACCTCTTCGCCGAGCCTCGAGAAATCGGAGGCCAGGATCGAGGGCGCAATTGCCAGGGGTCGGGGGGTGAAGGCTTGGGTCATGGTGCTGTTTCCCGTGGCGGCCGAAAGAGCAATGGGCCTCGCCTAACATGGGCGTTCGCGCCCGGCAATGCAGGGGCGGTGAGCTTCCTGTGGGCGGAAATTCTTGCCGTCTCCGGCATGAATTGCCGATGGTCCCACGCTCCGCAAGGCGCGGTGGAGGCGGATTTCATTGAGCTTTTTGCGCTGGCACGACGCTTGCTGCTTGACCGTCGGAACATTGGCCGCGGCATGCCGCATCGGTTGGAGTTGTGCAATGTTGTTTGCGCTTGGTGCCGTCTCGAGTGCGCTTGATGCCATTCAGTCGCTGACAAACTCGAAATCCTCCTCCTCGGCGCAGAAGACGGGATCGTCGCAAGGCGCGGGCGCCAATCCGTTTGCGATCGACAGCGGCAGCAACAGCACGACCACCGGCGCGATCTCGTCGGTCAATTCCGGCAACGGCGCGCAGATCGCGCCGGAGACGATGAGCGCACTGATCGCCGCACAGAGCCAGTCGTCGGACAGCGCGACCAGCTCGACGTCGTCGAGCTCGGCATCGGCGAGCCGCGACGCTGCGCTGAAGGATCTGTTCTCGCAGATCGATGCGGACGGCGACGGCAAGATCACCAAGTCCGAATTCGAGAAAGCGCTGGGCGCCGGCGGCACCAACACCGCGCAGGCCGACGATGTGTTCTCGAAGCTGGACAAGAATTCCGACGGCAGCGTCAGTCTCGACGAGATGTCGAAGGCGCTGAAGAGCGGCCATCATGGCGGCCACCATCACGCGGGCGGCGCCAGCGGCTCCGGCGATGCGTCCGGCAGCGGCTCGGACTCCTCGTCGCAATCGAGCGGCGGGTCGACCTCGACCACGTCGACGGGTGCCGACGGCTCGACCACCACCACCGTCACCTATCCCGACGGTTTCAAGATGACCACGACGGTACCTGGCACGTCAGCCACCGGCAACTCGCCCTACGACTTGTTCGCACAATTGATGCAACGCCAGGGGCAGGCGTCGTCCGCGTCCTCAGCTTCATCGACATCTATGAGCGTGTGAGCGGATCGGAGGTTAGCCGGCGTGCTCGTGAGTGATCTCACGATAGGGATAGTGATCACGGATTTCGTGGTTGAAGAACGCTCCCTTTGAGCGCGCATCCCTGAACGCGGCAGCCACTTCGGGCGGAACCTCGCTGTAAACATAGACGCGGCCGTTGACGAAAGTCACGTTCAGCTCGCGAGTAGTGGGCGCATAGCGGAAGAAGCGGATCACGGAAGACGGCATGACGGTGCACCTTGGCCCGTCGGAACAACGTGGTGTCAGGCGTTTCGTTGCTACCCGAACCGATTCTTCCATGCGGGCAGCGCGCCGACGAACGGCAGCGCGGTGGCGCTGTGCACGCCGCGTGCGATCGCGCGTGCGACCACGTTGGCGGCGACCGTACCTAGCTCGGTGAGGCCGGCAACGGGCTCGATCGGTTTCGCGCACGTCGCGGCGGCAAACAGCACGTCGCCGTCGGTAGGGGCGTGCACCGGATAGATCGCGCGGGCAAAGCCCGTGTGGGCGATCATCGCCAGCCGCTTGGCTTGCGGCTTGGTCAGCACCGCATCGGTGACGATGACGCCAATCGTGGTGTTTTCGCGCTCGCTCGCGGCAGGCCCGCCCTTGATGCGCATCTTGAGCATGTCGTCCGTGAAGGTCGCAGGCAGTCCATGGCCACCGAACTCGCGGTTGACCTCGAACGGCGCCGCCCAGAACCACGGCCCGTCGCCGACGGTGACGCTGCCCACCGCGTTGACGGCGACGATCGCCGCGACCTTGACGCCGCCGGTCGTCACTGCCGAGGCCGAGCCGATCCCGCCCTTGAACGTCGCGGTGGTGGCTCCCACCCCGGCGCCAACGCTGCCAAGCGCAAACTCTGTGCCGGCGCAAGCCGCCGCGGCGTAGCCGAGGTCGCGATAGGGCGAAAAACGGCCCCAGGCCTTGTCGCCGCCATTGAGAAGATCGAACAGGATCGCACCCGGCACGATCGGAATCAGTGCCTCGCGGACCCGGAAACCGCGCCCCTGTTCGGCGAGCCAGGCCTGGACCCCGCCGCCCGCGTCGAGGCCGAAGGCGGAGCCGCCGGACAGCGCGATCGCGTCGACCCGCTCGACAGTGCCGGCGAGATCGAGCAATGCGTCCTCGCGCGTGCCGGGGCCGCCGCCACGGACGTCGATCGCCGCCACCGCCGGGGCATCGAAGATGATCGCGGTGGTGCCGGAGGCGACTTTTGCGTCCTCGGCATGGCCGACGCGAACGCCGGCAACATCGGTGAGAAGGTTTTTCAAGGACCGCACTCCATGCCGTGCCGTCTCAGCGATAGCGCACGGACGCCGCAGGCTCAACTCGCCAGCGCCGTCCTGAGCATTTTGGCGAGCTCGGACTTGCGGTATGGCTTTGCCAGCAGCAGCACGCCGGAATCGAGCCGGCCGTGGTGGACGATTGCGTTTTCGGTATAGCCCGACGTGAACAGAGTCTTGAGGTCGGGGCGCCGCCGCGCCGCCTCGTCCGCGAGCTGACGGCCGTTCATGTTGCCGGGCATGATGATGTCGGTGAAGAGCAGGTCGATGTCCTTGTCGGCATCGATGATGGTGAGCGCCTCGGCCGCATTGGCGGCTTCGAGCGCGGTATAACCGAGGCTCTTGACCTGAGTCATGACGTATTGCCGTACCAGCGCGTCGTCCTCGACGATCAGGATCTTCTCGTCGCCGCCGGTGATGGGCACGTTCTGGAGCGCCTCGTATTCGGTCTCCTGCACACCCGTGGAGCGCGGCAGGTAGATCTTCACGCTCGTGCCGTGGCCTTCCTCGCTGTAGATCTTGACGTGTCCGCCGGACTGCTTGACGAAGCCGAACACCATGCTGAGCCCGAGTCCCGTGCCCTTGCCGACTTCCTTGGTGGTGAAGAAGGGATCGAACACCCGATCGACCAGCTCGGCCGGAATTCCGGAGCCGGTATCGCTGACCGCGATCATCACGTAATTGCCGGGAGCGACGTCGGCATTCATGCTGGCATAGCCGTCGTCGAGAAAAATGTTGCGTGTCTCCAGCACCAGCGTGCCGCCTTCCGGCATGGCGTCGCGTGCGTTCAGCGCAAGGTTCAAGATCGCGGAGGTGAGCTGGTTGGGGTCGACCAGCGCGGGCCAGGCATCCTCGGTCAGCTGCGGCGTGATGGTGATCTGCTCGCCCAAAGTGGGATGCAGCAGCTTCGCGGCTTCGAGCGCCAGGGCATTGACGTCGATCTCGCGCGGCTGGAGCGGCTGCTTGCGGGCGAAGGCGAGCAGATGCTTGGTCAGCTGCGCGCCGCGCTCGGCGGCGTCGTCGATCAGCCTGGTGATGGCGGCGAGCTCGGGGCGGTCGGCAACGGCGTCCGCCAGGATGCCGATCGTGCCGGTGATGACGGTCAGCACGTTGTTGAAATCGTGGGCGACGCCGCCGGTCAGCTGGCCGATGGCGTCCATCTTCTGGACCTGCCTGAATTGTGCCTCTGCGGCTTGTTTGTCGGTCAGGTCGCGGCCAATGAAGAAATGGCGCTTGACCGGCTCGGACCACGTCCCCATCCAGTTCAGCGTGACCTCGTGACCGTCATAGTGGTAGTAGCGCGCCTCGAAGCTGCGTTTGATCTGGCCGCGGCGCGCCTCGCGCATCTCATGGCGGGTCCTTTCGAGATCGTCGGGATGGATGAACTCGGTCGCGCTGTGCCCGATCATATCGTCCGGGCTGAAGCCGAGGATGTCCTTCACGCTCGGGCTGACCTGGATGAAATTGCCAAAGCCGTCGGTCACCAGGATCAGATCCTGCGAGGTCTCGAAGATGCGCTGGCGCTCCTCGATTTCGCGGCGCAGTTTCTCCCGTGATTGCTTCTCCTCGGTGATGTCATGGGCGATCTTGGAAACCCCGATGATCTCTCCGCTGGCCGATCTCAACGGGGAAATATTCAGAACGACGTCAACTTGGCGGCCGTCATTCCGGATCCGGACCGTCTCGTGCTGGCCGATCGACTCGTTGCTGCTGATCCGGTTGAGAATACCTCTGACTTCGGCCTTCCGGTCCGGCGGCACGATGAGGTCGATCGGCTGCCCGACCGCCTCACTGGCGGAATAGCCGAACAGGCGTTCGGCAGCACTGTTCCAGCCCGTGATGACGCCATCCAGCGACTGGGTGATGATGGCATCGTTGGAGGATTCGACCACGGCACCGTACAGCGCAAGGCGCTTGCCATAGAAGTCACGGTCCAGGGCCGATTGTTCGCGCAGCCTGCCGACCAGACCGACCGTTTGCGCCTGGAGGCGAACGTTCTCGATCAGCAGCACGGCGAGCACGAAGCTCGATGCGCCGAGGCTGTAGAGGCGGCCGGCGTAGAAGCCGAGATCGTAGCGAGCGACGTTGACGATCGCCGACAGGCCGATGTCGAATAGCCAGGCGCACATCGTGACCATGAGCCAGACGTCGATCACGCTGTGCGGCTTGCGGAACCACAGCGCTATCAGCGCTGCGAAGCTCAACGACCAGATGAACGATACCACCCCGGTCATGGTCGTGGTGTAGCGACCGTCTTTGAGCAGGACTGGCAGCAGATCGTGCTGCGCCGTAGCCACCCAGGTGATGGCGGTCATCGCCACGACCACACCGAGGACGGCGAGCGCGATCGAACGCTCGGTCGATCCCTCGATCTTGTTGCCACCGCTACCGTCCTTCAGCCAGCTATAGGCCAGCACGAACAGCGGGAACCCACCGTGACAGATCATGTAGAGCCAGATCGAGGTCTGTGAGCTGGCGCCCAGCAGTCCGGCCGGGGCGAACAGCCCGGGAAAGGTGAGGGCGTGGCTCGTAGCCGCCGCGGCCGTGAACAGATATCCCGCAGCCAGCCACAGCAGCGCGCGGCTGCGCAGGATCGCGAATTGTGACAGCAGCAGAACTGCGGTGATGATGTCGATGACCGCGAGGGCCGACTGGCAGCTGGCCAGGAACGCCGGCATTTGCATCAGCGGCGTACCCGCGAACGGAGCGGCCACCGCGAACAGGATCGTGGAGATGCCCACAATCGCCAATGCTGCAGTGCGATCGCTCTGCGTGGCGGGCAGCGTCGAAAGGAAAGTGCTTCGATCGTTCTTTGCGTGCACGTTGACCTCTCGCTCGGTCGGCATAGGGTATCCTTCAGGACTTCGTCGGCCGGCTTGCCCTGGTCTCCATGGTAACGCGCTCCGGGCACCAGTCCCAAGAGGACATGCCCACGACTCAACCGAAGGTTACAGTTTACTTAATTTGCGAAGGGATGCGGAACAGGGAATCGGTAAGGTTGGCTTTACTGAACGGACCCATACTGCCTTGGGCAGGCCGCCGTTGGATTGAACCAATTAATGTTACGAATCCGGGAGTTGTTCCCATGCCCCGTGTCCTAATTGTCGACGATCAGAAGGACGTCCGCGCCATGGTCGCCATCGTGCTCCGGGTCAACCACTATGACGTGGTCGAGGCGGACAGCGGGGCGGCCGGCCTGAAGGCCTTCAGCGAGAGCGCTTTCGACGCTGCGATTGTCGACATTTTCCTGGCCGAAACCAGCGGCGTCGACCTCATGGCGACCATTCGCGAGCGGGTTCCAGGATTCCCGATCGTGGCGATCTCCGGCATGACGGCGCTGGATTTCATCGGCGAAGCACCCGGCCTTGCCGATGTGGTCTGCCTGCAAAAGCCGTTTCGGCCCAACGACCTGCTGCAGGCGCTCCAGAAGGCGCAACAAGCGGCGCGCGGAGAATTTTCCGCGGCCGTCTGACCGCGCTTGAAAAGACAACGCCCCGGCGGACCGGGGCGTTGGTGACATCTGGTAAAAGGTCAGGCGTCCTGTCTCAGGTGCCGTTGCCCTTGATCTCGGAGTAACCGCCCTTGGCGTCCCACTTGTAGACGACATAGTCGAGCTGCTTGATGTCGCCCTTGGAGTCATACTCGATCGGGCCGATCACGGTGTCCCACTTGCCGGCCTTGATGGCCGCCATGACCTTCTTGGCATCGGTGGTGCCGGCCTTCTTGGCTGCCTGCGACCAGACCTGCATCGCCGCATAGGTGTAGAGCGTGTAGCCCTCAGGGTCGATGTTCTTGGCCTTGAAGGCGTCGACGATCTTCTTTGCGGTCGCCTTCTCGCGCGGATCGGGACCGAAGGTGAACAACGTGCCTTCACCGGCAGGGCCGGTGATGGAGGCGTACTCCTTGTCGGCAAGCGCGTCGCCGGCCATCAGGATCGTCTTGAGCCCCTGGTCGCGCATCTGGCGCAGGATCAGGCCGCTTTCCTGATGGTAACCGCCGACATAGACGAGATCGATATTGTCGCGCTTCAGGCGCGAGACGATCGCGTTGAAGTCCTTGTCGCCCTTGTTGTAGGACTCGTACATCTTCTCGGTGATGCCGGCCTTGTTGAGCGCCTTCTTGGTTTCATCGGCCAGACCCTTGCCATAGGTGGTCTTGTCGTTGAGGATCGCGATGTTCTTGCCCTTGAAGTTCTTGGCGATGTACTGGGCCGCGACCAGGCCCTGCTGGTCGTCGCGGCCGCAGACGCGCGCCACGTTCCACAGTCCGCTATCGGTGAACTTCGGATTGGTGGAGGCGGGGGTAATCTGGAGCACGTTGCCGTCGGCATAGGCCTCCGAGGCCGGGATCGACGAGGACGAGCAATAGTGCCCGGCGACGAACGGGATCTTCGCGCTCGCGATCTTCTCGGCGACCGAGCGTGCCTGCTTCGGATCGCAGGCGTCGTCCTCGATATCGAGCGCGAGTTTCTTGCCATTGACGCCGCCGGCCGCGTTGATGTCAGCCACGGCCATTTCGGCACCGTTCTTCATCTGGCGGCCGAAGGCCGACTCGCCGCCGGTCATCGGGCCTGCGACTGCGATGGTGACATCCTGCGCGAACGCCGCGCTCGACAGCGCGATAGACGCACCGAATGCCAGACCGATGAGCTTGAGTGATTTCATGAGATACCTCGCGGGGTGGTCGCCTGTGGAAGTTGCCGGGGATGCCCGGTCCAAACCGGCGCCATTGTTGAATGAATCTTCGGAGAAGTCACCGGCAAAATACGGACATGCGCGGAGATATCGCCATATTCGGCCGGACGGGGTCCGGCATTGGGCGGCCTCAGCCGTGCCGCCCGCCTTCCAGATAGGCGGCGCGAATTTCGGGACGCTGCAACAACTCGGCGCCGGTTCCCGCCAGCGTAATCAGGCCATTGACCATGACGTAGCCGCGATGCGCGAGCTTGAGCGCATGGTTGGCGTTCTGCTCGACGATCAGGACGGTCAGGCCATCCTGCCGGTTCAAGGCGCGGATCGCGTCAAAAATCTGCCGGGCGATCAGCGGCGCCAGCCCGAGCGAGGGTTCATCGAGCAGGAGCAGGCGAGGGCGGCTCATCAAAGCGCGGCCGATCGCCAGCATCTGCTGCTCGCCCCCGGACAGCGTGCCGCCGCGCTGGACGTAGCGCTCCTTCAGCCGCGGAAACAGCGAGAAGACGCGCGCAAGCGTCGCCTCCCGCTCGGCCTCGGTGCATGAGGTGGCGTCCGCTCCCATCTGGAGGTTTTCCGCCACGCTCATGCGCGGGAAGATGCGGCGGCCTTCCGGCGCTTGCGCGATGCGCAAATGCGCGATCTCGTGGGTCGGAACGTCGGTGATGTCGCGGCCTTCGTACAGGATCTGGCCGGCGCGGGCGCGCGGCTTGCCGAAAATCGTCATCATCAGCGTCGACTTGCCGGCGCCGTTGGCGCCGATCAGGGCGACGATCTCGCCGGCATTGATCTCGACGTCGACGCCCTTGAGCGCCTCGATCTTGCCATAGGCGGCATGCAGGCCACGGATCGCGAGCAGGGGAGCAGGCGCCATCACGAGCCGCTCTCCATCACGGCCACGGCCTCTTCCTCGTCGGTGCCGAGATAGGCTGCGATCACCTTGGGGTCGTCGCGGACCGCGCGCGGCGATCCTTCAGCGATCTTCACGCCATGGTCCATCACCACGATGTGGTCGGAGATCTCCATCACCACGGACATGTCGTGCTCGATCAGCAGGATCGAGGTGCCGAGTTCGTTGCGGATCGAAAGCAGCAGCTCGCTCAGGGCGGCGCTTTCACGCGCATTGAGGCCGGCGGCGGGTTCGTCCAGGCACAGCAGCGCGGGCTCGGTGCACATCGCGCGCGCGATCTCGAGCCGCCGCTGGTCGCCATAGGCGAGATTGCCGGCGGCATCGTCGGCGCGGTCGAGCAGGTTGATCCGCTTGAGCCAGTCAGTGGCGAGCTCGATCGCGTGCTTTTCGGCGTCGCGGTAGGTCGGCGCACCGATCAGGCCGAGGAAGGTGAAGCCGGAGGCGAGCATCAACGCGTTGTGCTGCGCCACCATCAGGTTTTCCAGCGCGGTCATGCCGGGAAACAGGCGGATGTTCTGGAAGGTGCGGGCCACCTTGGCCTGCTTCGCGATGCGAAAATCGTTCAGCCGCTCCAGCGCGATGACCTTGCCGTCGTCATGGGTGAGGCGGATGGTGCCGCCGCTCGGCTTGTAAAAACCCGTGATGCAGTTGAACACGGTGGTCTTGCCGGCGCCGTTCGGTCCGATCAATGCCGTGATCTTGTTCCGCTCGGCCGCGAGCGAGAGCTCCTGCACGGCGACGATGCCGCCGAAGCGCATGGTGAGCTGGTCGACCTTAAGGATTGTCTCGCCGCTCATCCGTGCCCTTCCTTGACGAGGTCGGACGAGATCGCCTGAGCCTTGGTCAGAAACACGGTCGGCGCGCGATGGCCGATCAGGCCGCGCGGCCGCCAGATCATGATCAGCACCATGGCAATGCCAAACACCAGCATGCGGTAGGTCTCGAGGCTGCGGAACAGCTCGAAGCCGCCGATCATGGCGAGTGCTGCGAGCGCCACGCCGAGCTGCGAGCCCATGCCGCCGAGCACGACGATGGCGAGCACCAGCGCCGATTCCTGGAAGGTAAAAGATTCCGGGCTGATGAAGCCCTGCCGCGTGGCGAAGAATGCGCCGGCAAAGCCGCCGAACATCGCCCCGGTCGCGAACGCGGTGAGCTTTGTGGTCGTGGTGTTGATGCCGAGCGCGCGGCAGGCGACTTCGTCCTCGCGCAATGCCTCCCAGGCCCGGCCGATCGGCAGGCGGCGCAACCGGATCGTGACCCAGTTGGTGAGAAGCGCGAGCGCCAGGATCAGGTAAAACAGGAAGACGATGCGATGGGTCGGCGAATATTCGATGCCGAGCTTGGCGGCGAGCCCGTTGTCGCTGTTATCGAGCGGGATGCCGAAGAAGGAGGGGCGCGGAATGTTGGAGACACCGTTGGGCCCGCCGGTCAAATCCTGCCAGTTGATGATGACGAGGCGGATGATCTCGCCGAAGGCGAGCGTCACGATGGCGAGATAATCGCCGCGCAGTCGCAGCACGGGGAAGCCAAGCAGTACGCCCCAGAACGCGGCCAGGATGCCGGCGAGCGGCAGGCACACCCAGAAAGACCAGCCGAAATTGGTGGCCAGCAGCGCGTAGGAATAGGCGCCCACCGCATAGAACGCGACGTAGCCGAGATCGAGCAGGCCGGCGAGGCCGACCACCACGTTCAGCCCCCAGCCCAGCATCACATAGGTGAGCACGAGGATCGCGAGGTCGAGGATGTAGCGCTGGTCATAGAAGATCACCGGCACCAGCACCGTGAAAATCAGGAGCGCCGGGGCGACATAGCGGCCGAGCAACGACATTCCGCTTTGCACCGCGGGTGGCACCAGCTTTTCGGCACCGGTCGGAGCGATCCACTGACGCAACAGCTCGATCACGATCGAACCGCCAAAAACGGCAGCGACAATCGATGCAAGATCGCCGAAGCGGGTCCAATAGGTGAGTTGGCCGTCGGAGCCCGCCTCGGTGCGGATGCCGATCATCAGCGAGAACAACACCAGCGCGATCAGTGCATTGATGAAGGCGGTCTTCAGAAGGGCGGGGATGCCGGCGGTGCGACTGGCGTGCGTGGTCTTGGGCGGAGTGGGTGTCACGCGGCGGCCGTCAGACTTTTTCGACTTCGGGACGGCCGAGCAGGCCGGTCGGCATGAAGATCAGCACGACGATCAGGATCGAGAACGCCGCGACGTCCTTGTACTCGACCGAGAAATAGGCCGACCAGAACGTCTCGATCAGGCCAATGGCGAGGCCACCGAGCATGGCGCCGGGGAGCGAGCCGATGCCGCCGAGCACGGCAGCGGTGAACGCCTTGATGCCGGCGACAAAGCCCATGAAGAAATCGACCAGGCCGTAGTAGAGCAGGTACATCAGGCCCGCGACCGCGGCGAGCGCCGCACCGATCACGAACGTCATGGAGATGGTGCGGTCGACGTTCACGCCGAGCAGCGCCGCCATGGTCTGGTCCTGCTCGCAGGCGCGCATGTCGCGCCCGAGCCGGGTGTGCGAGACCAGCCAGGTGAAGATCGCCAGCAGCACGATGGTGGTGACGACCACCATGATCTGGATGTTGGAGAGCTGGATCACGAAGCCGTTCGCGCTTTCATGCAGCGTGTAGCCGCCGGTGATGAAGGGCGGGATCGGCTTGACCCGGGCGCCTTGCGCCACCTGCGAGTAATTGGTCAGCACGAAGGACATCCCGATCGCCGACAGCATCGGGGCGAGGCGGAAGGAGTGGCGGAGCGGCCGGTAGGCGATGCGCTCGATGGTCCAGCCGTAGAGGGCTGTGATCGCCATCGAGACCAGCAGCACGATGAGCAGGATCACCGGGATCGCGGTCAAGCCGGTCGAGATCAGGAGCAGGAAAGTGATCAGGGCGACGAAGCCGCCGATCATGAAAATGTCGCCATGGGCAAAGTTGATCATGCCGACGATGCCATAGACCATCGTGTAGCCGATCGCGATCAGGCCATAGATCGAGCCGAGCACGAGACCGTTGATGAGCTGCTGGGTGAAATAATCCATAGGCTGCCGTTTACCCTGACACCGCTCAAAGGGAGCTCTTGAGAAAGAGTTCTTCAAGTTTTCTTCTTGGGCCCCGGCAGCCCTTGAGCATTCTTCCCGTTTTGTAACAGGAGGGAACTGGCGCCCGCAACTGGCGATGCGGGGGCATGATAGTTTGTACAGAGGTCATTTTCGTGTTCCGCCCTCCCGTGTTCTGGAGGAAACCGGGGTTCCGTATCCGGCGGACGGGGCGATTAAGGTAAACAAAGGGTTTAAATTGCCGCCACAGTCCGATGCGAGTTAGCTCCCCGCAAAGCCGTCGCCTTCCGTCGAAGGCTTCAGGCCAACGAAGCGGGAAGCGGATGTTCAGGAACTGGCGGATCGGCTCGGTCAACGGCGCGCTGCTGGCGGCGTATTTCATTCCGGCCTGGACGCTGGTCGCCTTCAACATCGTGGTGGCGCCGGTGCACGGCCTCTACGAGCGCCCGAGCGTCGCGGTCGCACTGTTCCTCAGCGACAATCTCCAAATGTCCGGCATCGGCACGGTGCGCGCCGCCTGGCTCCTGGCACTTGGACGGCTGACCGTGGTGGCGTTCTTTGCGATCTATCTCGCGCTTCTCTGCATTCCCCGCACCCGCAAGTCTGGCGGCAGCGACGAGGCGCTCGGCATCGGGCTGGCGATCGGCAGCCTGATCTCGTTTGCGAGCATGGTGATGGCCTCGAAGGTCGGCGAGATGGCCGCACTGCGGCTGCACGCCACCGAGCTCCTGCTCTTGCTCGGTGCTGCCATCGTCCTGGTGATCGAACGCCCGGAGGCGCCGCCGCGGACCGCCGCGGCTGCGGCGCCGCTAGCTCTTGAGCAGGCCGAGCTCCTGCACAATCGCTGAGGCTTCCTTCACGGCGTGGTTCGCCGCCGGGACTCCGCAATAGATCGCCTGCTGCAGCAGAATTTCCTTGATGTCATCGGGGGTGAAGCCGCCTTCGGCCAGCGCCGCGCGCACATGCAGGCGGAATTCGTCCCATTGCCCGAGCGCGACCATGGTGCCGATCACCAGCACCCGCCGGGTGCGCTCGTCGAAATGCGGCCGGGTCCAGATCTCGCCCCAGGCGTAGCGCGTGATCATGTCCTGGAAATCGGTATTGAAGGCGTTGCGGTTGGCGATCGACTTGTCGACCCAGGCATTTCCGAGCACTTTTCGGCGCACATTCATGCCGGCATCGCGGCGCTTCTGGTCGTCCATGGTCTTTCCTCCGGATCAGTCATTCCGGGGCGCCTCGGAGAGGCGAACCCGGAATCTGGAAGTGGGTGAAATGCGGATCGAGATTCCGGGTTCGATGCTTCGCATCGCACCGGAATGACGATGGCGCGATCAGCGCTGCGTCAGGAACCCCACCACCGCGTCCGTGAACGCGTGCGGCTGCTCGACATTGGAAATGTGGGCGGCGTCGATGATGGTCATGCTCGCGCCGGGAATTTTTGAGCGGATCAGTTCGCCCGCCGAGATCGGCGTTGCCATGTCGTGGCGGCCGGCGATCACCAGCGTCGGGCTCTTGATGCGGGCCAGCAGATCGCGCTGGTCGAGCGTCGAGAGCGCCTCGCAGCAGGCGAGATAACCCTCGACGGGGCTCGCGAGCAGCATCGCCTTCATCCTGGCGGCGATCTGCGGCTCGCGCTCGCGGAAATCGGCGGTCAGCCAGCCGGCGATGACGGCGTCGGCCACCGCTGCGATGCCGCCTTTCTTCACCGCCTCGCTGCGTTCCAGCCATTTGGTCGGCTCCGCATAGTAGCAGGAAGTGTTGGCAAGGATCAGTCTGCCGAATCGTTCAGGCGCGTTCGCGCCGAGCCATTGCCCGACCATGCCGCCCATCGAAAGGCCGCACCAATGCACCTTCTCGATGTTGAGATCGTCGAGGATCGCGAGCACGTCGCGGCCGAAGCGTTCCATAGAGTAGGGGCCGGACGGCACTCCGGACTTGCCGTGGCCGCGGCGGTCGTAGCGGATGACGCGGAACACCTGCGTCAGCGCCTTCATCTGCGGCTCCCACATCTGCAGCGTGCAGCCGAGCGAGTTGGAGAGCATCAAGGTCGGCCCGCCGTCGCGACCCTCGACGGAGACGTTGAGCAGGCAACCGTCGGCATCGATCATGGGCATTGCGACGTCTCCGTTTGATGTGCGCTCACGGCTGCTCTATTCGCGATCGAGGCTGTCGAGCAGCCGGTCGATGAGAGCTTGCGAGACGCCTTGATAGGCCATCGGTTCGAACAATGCCGCAATTTTCTGCGGCGCAAGATGCGCCGTGACCTGCGAATCGCCTGACAGGACCTCGCGCAGATGCTTCTTCTCCGCGAGCGCGCGCTTGCTCGCGGCCTCGACCAGATGATGCGCATCGCTCTTGCCGATCTTTTCGGCCAGCGCAAAGGTGACCGCTTCGGCCATGATGAGCCCGTGGGTCGCATCGAGATTGCTGCGCATGCGCGCGACGTCGACCTCGAGCCCTTCGGCGATGTCGACGATGGCCGTGAGCGCGCCCGAGGTGACCAGCATCAGCTGCGGCAGCGTCGGCCATTCCGCATGCCAGGGCCCGGCGCTGCGCTCGTGGTCCTGCACCTGGGCCGCAAAAATTGTCGCGGCGAGCTGCGGGGCCATGGTCGCACAGCCGAGCGCGCTTGCGGCCGCGACCGGGTTGCGCTTGTGCGGCATGGTCGAGGAGCCGCCGCGGCCCTCGCCGGCGGGCTCAAAGGCTTCCGCGACGTCGGTCTGCATCATCAGCGAGACGTCGCGTGCGATCTTGCCGCAGCTTCCGGCGAGAATCGCGAAACACGACGCAGCCTCCGCGATCCGGTCGCGATGGGTGTGCCAGGGCGCCTCGGGCAGCGGCAGATTGAGCTCCTGTGCCAGCCGTTCGGCTACCATGAGCCCCCTGTCGCCGAGCGCTGCGAGGGTGCCGGCGGCACCGCCGAATTGCAGCGCGAGCCCGTCGCGACGCAGCCGCCTCAGCCGGCAGCGCGCACGGGCGAGGCTTGCGGCATATTCGGCGGCCTTGAGCCCGAACGGCATCGGCAGCGCGTGCTGGAGCCAGGTCCGTGCCACCATCGCGGTGTTGCGATGAGTGCGCGCAAGCGCGGCAAAACCCTTGATGGCACGGCTGAGGTCGGCGTCCAGCGCATCGATGCCTGCGCGCAGCGTCAGCATGGTCGCGGTGTCGATGACGTCCTGGCTGGTCGCGCCCCAATGCACGTAGCGCGCGGCCTCTGCGTCGGTCTTGCCGACATTCGCAGTCAGCGCCTTGACCAGGGGAATCGCCAGATTGCCCGAGCGCACCGCGGCCTGCGCCAGCGCGGCGAGGTCGAAAGTATCCGCCTTGCAGGCGGCTTCGATCGGGCCCACTGCGCTCTCGGGAATCACGCCCGTGGCGGCTTCGGCCCGCGCCAAAGTTGCCTCAAAATCGAGCATGTTCTGCAGGGTGGAGCGGTCGTCGCAGACCGCGCGCATGGCCGCGCTCGACAGCATCGGCGCGAGCAGGGGGGAGAGGGATGTGCTCATGTTGTGCGCGACCTAACCACCATGGGCCGGCTCTGCCAATCCCAAACCGCGCGGCTAAGCATTTTGCGGTTGCGAATATGCATTGCACGTGGCCGGGCTTGCCCTTTCCTTTGCGGCGTCCGTGCGTTACTTGAGCAGCATTATAGTTTCGCGATCCGGGAGGCGCCCCCATGGCCATGACGATGAACGGCGAAGTCCAGCTTGCGGCGCCGCGCGAGGCCGTCTGGGAGAAGCTCAACGATCCCGCCGTGCTGAAGGCCTGCATCCCCGGTTGCGAGGAGCTGGAAAAGACCGAGGACGGCGGTTTCCGCGCGACGGCGAAAATGAAGGTCGGCCCGGTGTCGGCGCGGTTCAAGGGCAAGGTCATGCTGAGCGATCTCGACCCGCCGAACGGCTACAAGATTTCCGGCGAAGGCGAGGGCGGCGTGGCTGGCTTCGCCAAGGGTGGCGCGGTGGTGAAGCTCGCGGAGAAAGACGGCGGCACACTGTTGTCTTACGAGGTCGAGGCCCAGATCGGCGGCAAGTTGGCGCAGCTCGGCCAGCGCCTGATCAACGGCACCGCCAAGAAACTTGCCGACGAGTTTTTCGCCAATTTCGCCAAAGCCGTACAGGGCTGAAGGCCTTGCCTTTTGTCATGGCGGCTTGCGTCCCGGGCGATGTTGCCCCAGCGGACAATGGCCCATATGATGGGTTCGAATAATTATAAAAAACCGCTTCGACGGGACCCGTCGGGGCGCTGAAGAGAGTGCTTATGGCGAAAATCTCCCTCATCGTGAACGGCAATCCTGTAACCGCCAATATCGATCCGCGTACGCTGCTGGTGCAGTTCCTGCGCGAGAATCTGCGGCTGACCGGCACCCATGTCGGCTGCGACACCTCGCAGTGCGGCGCCTGCGTCGTCCATCTCGACGGCAAGGCAGTCAAATCCTGCACCACGCTTGCCGTGATGGCCGACGGCCACGAGGTCAAGACAATCGAGGGACTGGCGGCGGACGGCGCGCCGCTGCATCCGATGCAGGAGGCCTTCCGCGAGCACCATGGCCTGCAGTGCGGATTCTGCACGCCCGGCATGATCATGACCGCGATCGACCTCGTGCATCGCAAGGGCAACGAGCTCGACGACCACACCATCCGCGAGGAGCTGGAAGGCAATCTGTGCCGCTGTACCGGCTACCAGAACATCGTCGCCTCGATCGCCGCCGGCGCGAAGGCGATGGCGAAATCCGATCTCGCGTAACCCACGCGCACTCCGCGATCAGGACATTCACATGTACGAATTCAAATACCATCGCCCTGCAACCGTGCGGCAGGCGGCCAACCTCCTGGTGAAGAACGAAGACGCCAAGCTGATTGCCGGCGGCCATACCCTCGTTCCGGTCATGAAGCAGCGCCTTGCCAGCCCCCCTCATCTGGTCGACCTCTCCCATATCGAGGGGCTCAACACGATCGAGATGAAGGGCCGCGCGCTGGTGATCGGCGCCACCGCCAAGCACGCCGAGGTCGCGACCTCCGCCATCGTCGGCGAAGCGATCCCGGCGCTGGCCAATCTTGCCGGCGGAATCGGCGATCCCGCGGTGCGCCACAAGGGCACCATCGGCGGCTCGCTCGCCAACAACGATCCGACCGCGGACTATCCGGCCGCCGTGCTCGCGCTCGGTGCGACCATCGTCACCAACAAGCGTCGCCTGAAGGCGGAAGAGTATTTCCAGGGCCTGTTCACGACGGCGCTGGAGGCCGACGAGATCATCACCAAGGTGATGTTCCCGGTGCCCAAGAAGGCGGCCTACGTCAAATTCCGCAACCAAGCCTCGCGCTATGCGTTGGTCGGCGTGTTCGTGGCACGGCGTCCGTCGGACGTGCGTGTCGCCGTCACCGGTGCCGGTTCCGAAGGCGTGTTTCGCGTTACCGCGTTTGAAGAAGCCTTGAAGAAGCGCTTCGCCGCGAAGGCGCTCGATGGCATCGAAGTGCCGGCCGAGGGGCTGAACAGCGACATCCACGGCAGCGCCGAATACCGCGCGCATCTCATCGGAGTGCTGACCCGGCGCGCCGTCGATGCCGCCAACGCCAAGGAATAGATGGGCCTGCCGATTGGCCCAACACTTGCCCCGTGTCAGGGCGTAGCGAGACTGGCTCTTTCATGAATTCAGCGGCCAATACCTCCGGTGCCTTGCCGGCATCGGTCGACGCGATGCTCGAACTCCTGACCTCGCGCGGCTACCTCGCCGAGCGGTCGCTCGCCACCGTGGCGTACCTCGCGCTGCGCATGGGCCGGCCGCTCTTCCTCGAAGGTGAGGCCGGCGTCGGCAAGACCGAGATCGCAAAGGTGCTGTCGGCGGCGCTCGGGCGCAAGCTGATCCGGCTGCAGTGCTATGAAGGCCTCGACGTCTCCTCGGCCGTCTACGAATGGAATAGCGCCGCGCAGATGATCGCGATCCGGATGGCGGAAGCCGCCGGTGATACCGATCGCGATCAATTGTCGTCGGACATCTTCGCCGACCGCTACATGATCAAGCGGCCGCTGTTGCAGGCGCTGGAGCCGGATGTGGCGGGGCCGCCGGTGCTGCTGATCGACGAGCTCGACCGCGCCGACGAAGCGTTCGAAGCCTATCTGCTCGAGATCCTTAGCGACTTCCAGGTGACGATCCCCGAGTTCGGCACCGTGAAGGCGCCGCATCCGCCGATCGTCATCATCACCTCGAACCGCACCCGCGAGATCCACGACGCGCTGAAGCGGCGCTGTCTTTATCACTGGGTCGACTATCCCGCCGCCGACCGCGAGCTCGCGATCGTCAAGTCGCGCGTGCCCGGCATCTCCGCAAAGCTGTCGCAGCAGGTCGTGCGCTTCGTGCAGGCCCTGCGCAACCAGGATTTCTACAAGTCGCCGGGCGTCGCCGAAACCATCGATTGGGCCACCGCGCTCTCGGAGCTCGACGCCCGCGCGCTGACCCCGCAAGTGGTCGGCGATACGCTGGGCGCGCTGCTCAAGTACCAGGACGACATCACGCGGATGCAGGGCGACGCCTTGGAGAAGGTGCTGAAGGAAGCGACGAGCGAGAATTGACCACCGTCGTTCCGGGGCGATGCGAAGCATCGGACTATGGTGCGCAATTGCGCACCTGAGAACCTCGAGATTCCGGGTTCGCTCGTTTCACTCGCGCCCCGGAATGACGGGGAGGATAGCTGAACCATGGCCATCAACCACCTGGCGCCCGAGCGGACCGAGCAGTTCGCCGACAACATCGTCGGCTTTGCCCGCGCGCTGCGCGCCGCTGGCATGCCGGTCGGGCCGGGCGCCGTCATCGATGCCATGAACGCGCTCCAGGTGATCGACATCGGCAGCCGCGCCGACGTCTTCGCCACGCTGGAGGCGATCTTCGTCAAGCGCCGCGAGCATGCGCTGATCTTCAAGCAGGCCTTCAACCTGTTCTTCCGCGCCTCGGAAGAGTGGAAGCACATGCTCGACTCGGTGCCGCTGCCGGATAGCGCGAAGAAGAAGCCGCCGGCCGGCTCGCGCCGCGTGCAGGAGGCGATGTCGCAGCCGCGCATGACGGAGACGCCGCAGCACCAGCAACAGGATCTGCGCCTGTCGGTGTCCGACAAGGAAATCCTCCAGAAGAAGGATTTCGCGCAGATGAGCGCGGCGGAGATTGCCGAGGCGCTGCGCGCGATCGAGCGAATGCGGTTGCCGCAGGCCGAGCTTCTCACGCGCCGGCATCGGCCCGATCCGCGCGGCCTGCGCCTCGACCTGCGCCGCACCTTGCGCGCCTCGCTTCACACCGGCGGCGACATCATCGACATCCACCGCCTCGGGCGTATCGAGAAGCCGGCGCCGATCGTGGCGCTGCTCGATATCTCGGGCTCGATGAGCGAGTACACCCGCCTGTTCCTGCATTTCCTGCATGCTATCGGAGACGCCCGCAAGCGGGTCTCGGTGTTCCTGTTCGGCACTCGCCTCACCAACGTGACCCGGGCGCTGCGCCAGCGCGACCCCGACGAGGCGCTGGCGAGCTGTTCGGCGGCGGTGGAGGACTGGGCCGGCGGCACGCGGATCTCGGGGTCGCTGCACAATTTCAACAAATTGTGGGCGCGGCGCGTGCTGAGCCAGGGCGCTATCGTGCTGCTGATCTCCGACGGGCTGGAACGGGAGGCCGATTCCAAGCTCGCCTTCGAGATGGACCGGCTGCACCGCTCGTGCCGGCGGCTGATCTGGCTCAACCCGCTGTTGCGGTTCGGCGGCTTCGAGGCCAAGGCGCAGGGCATCAAAATGATGCTCCCGCACGTTGACGAATTCCGCCCGGTACATAATTTGAGTTCGATCCAGGAGCTGATCAGCACGCTCTCCCGGCCGCTGCCGCCGCATCACCGCAGCCTGATCCGCTCCGCAGCCTGAGAGGTCAACCATGCTCGATCGCGACGAGGATATCCTGAAGGCGGCAGAGGACTGGCAGAAAGCCGGCCGTGGCGTCGCTCTGGCGACGGTCGTGGACACCTGGGGTTCGGCACCGCGTCCGGCGGGCTCGAGTCTCGTCATCAATGACGAGGGCACGTTCCTGGGGTCGGTCTCCGGCGGCTGCGTCGAGGGCGCCGTGGTCACCGAGGCCATGGATGTGATCCAGAGCGGCAAGCCGAGGATGCTCGAATTCGGCGTCGCCGACGAGACCGCCTGGAACGTCGGGCTGTCCTGCGGGGGCACCATTCGCGTCTTCGTCGAAAAGGTCGGCTAGCCGTGAAGCTCGAGATCTTGCACGAACTCAACGCCGAGCGCGCCGCGCGCCGGCCGGTGATTCTGGTCACCGACACGGAGAGCGGTGAGCAGCGGCTGGTGAAGGCAAAGGACTTCGCGAAAGACCCGCTGGCTGCCGAGCTGGACAAGCAGCTTCGCATGGGCAAGAGCGCCAGTGTCGAGGCCGGGGGCAAGAGGCTCTTCCTCAACGTCTACGCGCCCACGGCAAAGCTGGTCATTGTCGGCGCGGTCCATATCAGCCAGGCGTTGGCGCCGCTCGCACGCTCGCTCGGCTACGACGTCACCGTCGTCGATCCGCGCACGGCCTTTGCGAGCCCCGAGCGATTCCCGGATGTTCCGCTCGTGGCCGAATGGCCCGACACGGCGCTGCCGCCGCTCAATGTCGATGCCTACACCGCCTTTGTCGCAGTGACGCACGATCCCAAGATCGACGATCCCGCGCTGCTGCACGCCTTCGAGCGCAACTGCTTCTATATCGGCGCGCTCGGCTCGCGGAAGACTCATGCCAAGCGCGGCGAGCGGCTGCGGGCGCAGGGTGCGACCGAAAGCGACATCGCGCGGATTCACGCGCCGATCGGGCTTGCCATCGGCGCCGTCTCGCCGTCCGAGATCGCGGTGTCCATCATGGCGGAGATCACGGCCGTGCTTCGCCTGCCGCCCAAGCAAAAAGAACAAGCGGCATGAAATTCGGTCCGGCGAGCCCCAGGGATGCGATCGGCGGGGTGACCGTCCACACCCTGCGCCAGGGAGCGCTGGTTTTGAAGAAGGGCACGACCATCGGCGCTACCGAGGTCGAGGCGCTCGAGCGCGCCGGTATCAAGGACATCGTCGTGGTGCGGATGGAGACCGGCGATGTCTCCGAGGACGTCGCCGCCTCCAGCATCGCGCTGGCCGTCGGCGGCGACGGCATCCATGTCGAGCGCGCCTTCACCGGCCGCGCCAATCTGTTCGCCGCGCGCCCCGGCGTGTTGGTGATCGATCGCGCCGCGGTCGATCGCATCAACAATATCGACGAGGCCATCACCTTTGCGACGCTCTCCGCCTACAAGCCGGTGGTCGAGGGGGAGATGGTCGGCACTGTCAAGATCATCCCGTTCGGCGTGGAGCAAGGCTTGCGCGACGCCGCGGTGAAGGCCGCGGGCAAGGACGTGCTCAAGATCGCGCCCTATGTGATCAAGCGCGTCGGCGTGGTTTCGACGCTGCTGCCGGGGCTGTCCTCCAAGGTGATCGACAAGACGCTGCGCGTCACGGCCGAGCGGCTCGCACCGGCCGGCGCGGGCATCATCGCCGAGCGGCGCGTCGCCCATGAGGAGCGCGCGTTGTCGGCCGCGATCAAAGAGCTGCTCGGGCTTGGCGCCGAGCTAGTGATCGTGTTCGGCGCCTCGGCGATTGCCGACCGCCGTGACGTGATCCCGGCGGCCGTCACCGAAATCGGCGGCGAGATCGAGCATTTCGGCATGCCGGTCGATCCCGGCAATCTGCTGCTGATTGCGCGCGCCGGGGGTGTGCCGGTGCTGGGCGCGCCGGGTTGCGCGCGCTCGCCGGTCGAGAACGGTTTTGACTGGGTGCTGATGCGACTCTTGGCCGGCATCAAGGTGACGCGGTCCGAGCTGATGGGCATGGGCGTCGGCGGCCTCCTGATGGAGATCGTCACCCGGCCGCAACCGCGCGCCAAGCCGGAGATCGAGGGCAACAGCCGGGTCGCGGCCATCGTGCTCGCGGCAGGCCGCTCGACGCGGATGGGTGGGCCCAACAAGTTGTTGGCGGAGTTCAATGGCAAGAAGCTGGTGCGGATCGCGACCGAGCAGGCACTCGCCTCGAAGGCCTCCGAAGTGATCGTCGTGACCGGTCATCAGGCCGATCTGGTCGAACAGGCGCTTGCAGGATTAAAGGTGAAATTCGTCCGCAATCCGGATTTCACTGGCGGCATCGCAAGCTCGGTCAAGGCCGGCATCGCGGCGGTGCCTGACGGCTGCGACGGCGCATTGGTCTGTCTCGGCGACATGCCGCTGATCGATGCCAGCCTGATCGACCGCCTGATCGACGGCTTCGCGCCGGACCGCGGCAATCTCATCGTCGTGCCCGTCAGTGAAGGCCGCCGCGGCAATCCGGTGCTGTGGTCGCGGCGCTTCTTCAAAGAGTTGATGACACTCGACGGCGATGTCGGCGCGCGGCACTTGATCGCCAAGCATGCGGAGGCAGTCGCCGAAGTGACGGTCGACGGCGAGAGCGCCTTCCTCGATATCGACACGCCGCAGGCGCTGGACGCGGCACGGGGGGCGACGGTGCCGTAGGGTGGGCAAAGCGGAGCGTGCCCACCAATTTTGGAATGATGGTGTGGATGATGGTGGGCACGGCGTTCCGCCTTTGCCCCCCTAACGGCTTTTCAATCCCTCGTTCACCATCTGGAAACGTACCGCGCTTAGAGTCTTCTCCACCTGCCTTGGGGGGAGGGGTTCTCCATGACTTCGAACGTCGTCGCGCGCCGTTGCGCGATGTTTTTCTTTGCGCTGTCGGTTTGTGTCGCCGGCGCCCGCTACATCACTGAAGCCCACGCCGCCGGTGCGTTTGCAGTCGGCAAGTGCGGCGCCTATGGCCAGGCCTTTGACTATGGCGCCGAGCACGAGGCTCGCGCCGCGGCGCAAAAGCAATGCAAGGGTGAATGTACGACAGTGACGATGAAGCGCGCCTGCGCGGCGATGTCGGTCGATCTCGCCAATCCCTGCGGCGCCTACGGCTATGCCGTCAAGCCGAAGATCTCGGCCTCGCTCAACGCCGCCACGCGCGAATGCTACAAATTTGGCGGCAAGGAATGCGTGATCCGGGCCTGGGCCTGCGACGCCAAAGGCTGAAGGCTCTTAGCAGTCGCTGGCCCGCCGATCATGCCTCCGCTTCGGTCGACCAGGGCACCTTGGTCTTGACGAAGTCCGACCATGCCTTCCGCAGCCGCGGCTCGACGCCGACCATCGCGTGGGCCTGCCAGCCCGCGATCGCGGCTGCCGCAGTGGCGCTGGCCGAGGACTCGATGCCGATATCCGCGAGCAGCGAAGCCGTCGTCGCCATATCGTTGTACAGTCCGAGCTCATGTTGCAGGACCGCCAGCGCTTTGGAAAAACGCTTGGCTGATTTTCGCTGCCCGTACAGCGGCAGCAGGAAGTCGGCGACGTAACGCAATTTTTTGGCAGCGAGCCGCACCTGGTGCAGCTCTTCCGTCGTGCGCGATTTGAAACGGCGGCCGCGCTTGAGCAGTTTCGCATGCTGAGCCGAGAGAATGCGGTGTGCGAAATTCAGGGCGGGCTCGGCCAGTTGCGCCAGATGTTCCGGAGCGGCGTCGCTGCGCCAGCCGCGGGTTTCGATCCAGCTGCCAAGCCCGATCAGGAAATACGAGGCGCGGCGATCGGCCAGCACCAGGCGGATCTTGTCGTAGCACGCGGCCCGGCGTTGCTCGACGGCCGCCTCCAATGCGTCGAAGCCCGCGATCGCCGGACAGCCTTGCGCAACGACACCCAGGGTCTGCTGCTGGAACACGTCCCAGTCGCGCGCGGGGGATAGAGTTTGCGCCAGCCATTTGGCCTCTGAGCGCAGCAGGTCGACCTTGCTCAGCGACACCACCGATCGCATCAGGTCCAGTACCGATCGCAGGCGTCGCAGCGCCACGCGAAGCTGGTGAATGCCCTCGGCATCGCGCCCGTCCTCGGCGGCGGGCAGAGATTGGAGCAGATGATGCAGACAGGCACGCAGGATCGCCGCAAACGCCTCGTCGAGCGATGCGGAGGGATCAAGGCGTATCTTGCGCGGCCTTGTCGCGGCTGGTGGGTTGTCGGCCGCAAGGTCGAATCCGCGCGCCGATTTGCTGCGAATCGACGGCCTGGCCGGCCCATGCTCTGCGAGCCGCAGCGCCAGTTCGTAGATGGCGGATGCGTTACCGCCTTTGAGTTCCAGCTCAATCTCGCTGACCGGCATCGATCGGTCGCCGGATGTCAGTTGCCCCCGGTCGAAGGCGACCTCGACCGTGCCGGACGGCAGGTCGACGACGCGCTGATGCCGGCGAATGTCGGTGGTGAAGACCGCTTCCAGCGGGTGTCGTTGGAGTTCGGCGCGCAGCTTGTCCGGGATGAAGGGCAGCGCCAGCGCGATGTCGGGAGCCATGGAGGGGACGCTAGCTTCCCATTCGCCGCGGCGCAGCGGATCGTTGCCAAGTTCGGCCTTCACCGTCTGCGTGAAACGCGTGCCGCTTTGGCGGACTCGAAAACTCAATCCGTTGCGCTGGAGCGTGCGCTTGGGCGTGTCGTAGTAGACGGCCCTGAGGTGTTTCCGTGACCCCTTGTTGCGCGCGTTCGCGACGATGACGGGTGCCTTGCCGAAATCGGCGAGGCGATCCGCGTCCACAAGCAGCTTGAGCTCGATCTCGGTGGCACGTGGCGCAATCTCGCCAGAGGTTTCCCCGCGCATCGGTTCGGCGCGCGTTTCATCGGCGGAACGGCCGACCTGCACGCACGCTTCGGGCGAAACCCCGTCGTTGCGGAACTCGGAACCAGACCTTGCGCTGGAAACGGCGGAGTTCTTGTTTGCCTTCCCGTCCACCGGCAACGGATGACCATTGGTCTTCGTCGGACGCTGCGCGGGTTCGAAGGATCGCTTGATGGCGCCAATTTCCGACATTCGCAATTTGTGACAGTTCGATGACAGGGGCGCGCGAGATATAGCCCGCCTGACTCGCGAGGAGAAGTGCAGCCGAGCGCATCTCGCTTGAAATTTCCGAACTGTGATCGATAGGTCAATCCGAGTTACATTCGCAGCCGCAATCGTCGCGCGAGAAATCCTGCTGTCTTTCTCGGCGGTTGGAAGCGTGTGGGAGAATTCATGCCGTTCGACACGAAAGTCGCCGTTGTCATTCGCAACGATCTCGAGGCCTGGCAGAAGCTCAATGTCGCGTCGTTCCTGACGAGCGGCGTCGCTGCCGCGTTTCCGGAATGCATT
This sequence comes from Bradyrhizobium sp. Kon10, assembly GCF_055807395.1. Taxonomy (NCBI): domain Bacteria; kingdom Pseudomonadati; phylum Pseudomonadota; class Alphaproteobacteria; order Hyphomicrobiales; family Nitrobacteraceae; genus Bradyrhizobium; species Bradyrhizobium sp. Kon10. The sequence goes on from NZ_JBVVOZ010000012.1 coordinate 145,268, forward strand.
GGCGATGCCTATGAGGACGCCTCTGGAACAAGATATCTTGCGATGATCGGCCAGCCGATCCTGATCTATGGCGCCGATGGTCCGGCCTTGTCGCGCGCACTCGATCGTGCGCTCACGCGCAACGTCGCGCCGGCGGTTTACACCGAGGGCATGTTCAAGACCACGCATGATGCCGCCAATCGTGAGGTGGTGAAGGCGGTGGCGCGTGCTGACCTCAATCTCGTCGGCATCGCTATGCGCGCCGAGCGCAAGGTGATCGACAAGATCGTCGATGGATTGAAATTCCACAGTTGACGAAGGTGCCGGTGTTGGCCGTTGAAGCTCTCCCGCAAGGCTTGCGGGGGAGGGAGCGCACCTTCCGCGCGGCCGCGATCAACCCAATCAATCGCTACCGCGGCGGCATGGTCTCGAATTTCGTCAGCTCCGGATCCAGATGATCCCAGCCATGTCCGCGCGCGGCGTAGGTGACGACCTGCGGCTTGAAGCGGGCCGGCTCGTCGAGGCTCGCTGCGCGGATGGTGAAGATTCCGGGCTGTGCTGCGAAGGTCATGTAGACCGGCACACCGCACACGGCGCAGAAGGCGCGCGTCTTCACGCCGCCGCTGTCGCTGACCATGTCCCATCGGCTGGCCTCGCCCGTCAAGGTGACGCCGTCGCGCGCGAACGTGGCGTAAGAGCCGTGGCCGGTGCCGCTCTCGCGCTGGCAGTCCCGGCACTGGCAGTGATTGGCGAATAACGGCTCGCTGGCTATCGAGTAGCGGATCGCGCCGCAGGCGCAGCCGCCGGTATAGGGCTTCTTCATCGCGATAATTCCTTACTTGGCTTCGCCGCTGATCTCGTCGAGCTGGCGAACCACCTTCTTCCAGCCGCCGCTCATGCCCGTGTAGGCCGTGTCGTTCCCGGGCAGAACGAAGCCCGCATGAACCAGCCGGATGCGCGTGCCGACTTCGACCGGGGTGAGGGACCAGGTCACGACCGTATCGAGCGGTGCGCCGTAGCCGGTGTTGCGCGCGTCGCCGCCCTTCCAGGCGTAGACGAGGCGCCGGTTCGGCACGACCTCCAGCACCCGGCAATGGATCACGCCGTCCCAGGCGCCGCCCGGGGCGGTCTGGTACGTGAAGGTGTTGCCTTCGACGGCTTCGAAGCCGGTCGGCGGCATCAGCCAGCGTGCGATCAACTGGGCACTGGTCAGCGCTTTCCAGATCGTCTCGGGCGCGTGAGGGAACACCTCATCGATCACGATGTCCCGGATATCTTTTTGGATAGCTTGTTGGGCCTCGGCTTTCAGCTCGGCAGCACTCACGGGTCGATCTCCTTCAAGAGGTCACGCAGGTTCTGGAAGCGCTCGCGCCAGAACACGCCGTAATGATCCATCCAGGTGACCAGCGGCTCGAGTCCTTGCGGCGCAGCGCGGTAATAGACGTTGCGACCCTCGGCACGCTCGGCGACCAGGCCCACCTGCTTTAGCGATTTCAGGTGCTGCGAGATCGCGCCCTGGGTCACGCCCGAGCCGCGCGTCAGCTCGGCGACGCTGATCTCCTTGCTCTCGAACACGCGCTCGAACACGGCACGCCGGGTCGGATCGGCGAGGGCGCGCATCACGGCGGTGACGGGGTTTGGGGCGGTTTCGATCATGTCTACTAATTAGCGTAGGCTAATGCATTAGTCAAGATTAATGTCTTCCTCGGTCGGGAGCGCTCATCTGATTGACAGTGACTGACTAGTCAGTCATAATAGCGCCATGACAAAAAAGCCCGCCAAAGCCGTCACAGCATCCGCAGTCCACGCACGGAGCCGCGCGCCAGCTGAAGAGAAAGCCGCGCCCGCCTCGAGCCGCGCCGCGCGCGCGGAGGAGCGGCGCGCCGCGATCGTGGACGCCGCGATGGAGGAGTTCATCGCCCGCGGCTTTGCAGCGACGCGGCTCGACGACATTGCCAAGCGCGCAGGCGTGGCCAAGGGCACGATCTACCTGCACTTCAAGGACAAGGAATCGATGTTCGAGGAGCTGGTGCGGATCGTGATCGTGCCGGTGGTGGCGCGGCTCAACGCACTGCCGCCGCCGACCGGCTCGGTGCGCGATCTCGTCGAGACCTTTGCGAGCAACTTCCTGAAAGAGGTGATCGGCACCAGGCGTGGCGATCTCGTGCGGCTGATCGTTGCAGAGGGGCCGCGCTTTCCGTCCGTGGCGGACTTCTACTACCGCGAGGTCGTCTCGCGCGGGATGGCCGGCATGCGCGCGCTGATCGAGCTCGGCATCGCCCGCGGCGAGATCCGCGAAAAGGATCTCGCGCGCTTTCCGCAGATCCTGGTCGCGCCGGCGCTCATTGCGGTGATGTGGCAGAGCCTGTTTGCGCGGCACGCGCCGCTCGATGCGCAGGAAATGCTGCGCGTTCATCTCGATTTGATATTTGGGAAACGGAGCACGACATGACGTCGTCGCAAAGCACCTTTCACCCCATCCTGAGGAGCGCGGAACGCGCGTCTCGAAGGATGAAGGCTCGGCTGTGGCTCCTCGCCCTTCGAGACGCCGCTTCGCGGCTCCTCAGGGTGAGGGTGCAACAGCGGTTTCGGCCGCGCCTCGGTTCGATCGCAGTTCTGATGCTCGCCATCGGCCTCGCCGGCTGCAACGAGAAGCGTGATCCCGGCTTCCAGGGCTGGGTCGAGGCCGACATGATCTTCGTCAGCCCGGACGAAGCCGGCCGGGTCACCAAGCTCAACGTGCGCGAAGGCGACGAAGTGAAGGCCGGCGATGCCTTGTATTCCGTCGACGACGACCTCCAGCTTGCCGATCTCAACCAGAACAAGGCGACGCTCGCCAATGCGCAACAGACCTATGACCGTGCGGCCTCGCTGAGCAAGACCGGCTCGGGCACGCAGGCCAATCTTGACTCCGCCGTCTCCGCCTTGCGGGTCGCGGAGGCGCGGGTGGCGACGTCACAGACGCGGATGGCGCGGCGAAAAGGTTTTGCGCCGGTCGCCGGCACCATCCAGCAGATCTACTTCCGCGAGGGCGAGATGGTGGCGGCGCAGCGGCCGGTGCTCTCGATCATGCCGCCCGGCAACATGAAGCTGCGCTTCTTCGTGCCGGAGACCGAGCTTCCGAAGCTTGCGATCGGCGACGAGGTGCGCGTGACATGCGACAATTGCGGCACCGATCTCACGGCAAAAATCTACTTCATCGCGACCACGGCCGAATATACCCCGCCGGTGATCTACAGCCTCGATGAACGCAACAAGCTCGTCTATCTGGTCCAGGCGCGGCCCTCGCGGCCGGATGCCCTGCGCGTCGGCCAGCCGATCAGCGTCTATCTCAACCCGAAAACGCCGGTGGCGGACAAGCGATGAACGGCGGCAACGGCATTGCGATCGACGTCAAGGGCCTGAGCAAATCGTTCGGCGGCCGCGAGGTCGTGCACGATCTGTCGATGCAGGTGAAGCGCGGCTCGATCTACGGCTTCCTCGGACCCAACGGCTCGGGCAAGACCACCACCATCCGCATCCTCTGCGGCCTGCTCACGCCCGACAGCGGCGAGGGCACCTGTCTCGGCTATGACATCTTGCGCGATGCCGAAAAGATCAAGCGCCAGGTCGGCTACATGACCCAGCGTTTCAGCCTGTATCAGGACCTCTCCGTGCGCGAGAACCTCGAATTCGTCGCGCGGCTCTACGGCCTGCGCGATCCGCGCCGCGCTGCGCGCGACATGATCACGCGGCTCGGCCTTTCAGGTCGCGGGGAGCAGCTTGCCGGTGAGCTCTCCGGAGGCTGGAAGCAACGCCTTGCGTTAGGGGCCTGCACGCTGCCCAATCCGCAATTGTTGCTGCTCGACGAGCCGACCGCCGGCGTTGATCCCAAGGCGCGGCGCGATTTCTGGAACGAGATCCATGCGCTCGCCGCCGACGGACTGACCGTGCTGGTTTCCACCCATTATATGGATGAGGCCGAGCGATGCCACGAGATCGCTTATATCGCCTATGGCCATCTGCTCGCGCACGGCACGGTGGACGAGGTCATCGCGAAATCCGCGCTCACGACCTACACCGTGACCGGCGAGGACCTCAACAGCCTGACGGCCCAGCTCACCGGCAAACCGGGTGTCGACATGGTGGCGCCGTTCGGCACCTCGCTCCACGTCTCCGGTCGCGATGTCGCGGCACTGGAGGCGAGCATCGCGCCGTGGCGTGAAAAGACCGGCCTGCACTGGCATAAATCGGCGCCGTCGCTGGAGGATGTCTTCATCGAGCTGATGGGCCGCTCCAAGGATAATTTCCAATGAGTGCCGTCGATCATTCGGCCCCCGCCCGCGAAATCCGCGAGCGGTTCGGCTTCTGGAAGCGCTCCTATGCGATGCTGATCAAGGAGTTCATCCAGCTCAGGCGCGATCGCGTCTCGTTCGCGATGATCGTGATGCTGCCGGTGATGCAGCTGTTGCTGTTCGGCTATGCCATCAACACCACGCCGCACAATTTACCGAGCGCGGTGTTGTTGCAGGAGGACTCCGATCTCGCCCGCTCGGTGCTGAAGGCGCTGGAGAACACCGCCTATTTCCGCTTCATCTACCAGGTGCACGACGTCGATGATTTCGACAACCTGCTGAAATCCGGCAAGGTGCTGTTTGGCGTCGAGATCCCGCGCGGCTTCGAGCGTGCGGTGCGGCGCGGCGACAGGCCGGCGCTGCTGGTCGCGGCCGATGCGACCGATCCGGTTGCGGCAAGCGCCGCGCTTGGCTCGCTCGGCATGATCGTGCAGACCGCGCTCCAGCACGATCTCTTTATTGGCGATCCCCCGGCCATGCCGTTCGAGATCCGCGCGCATGCCCGCTACAATCCGGCGGCGGTCTCGAGCCTCAACATCGTGCCGGGCCTCGTCGGCACCATCCTGACCATGACCATGCTGATCTTCACCGCGCTCTCGGTGACGCGCGAGGTCGAGCGCGGCACCATGGAGAGCCTGCTGTCGATGCCGATCAAGCCGGTCGAGGTGATGTTCGGCAAGATCATCCCTTACGTGCTGGTCGGCTTCGTCCAGGCCTTCCTCATCATCGGAATCGGCGTGTTCCTGTTCGGTGTGCCCGTGCTGGGCAATCTGTTCCTGCTGGCGCTGCTCTCGACGCTGTTCATCACCACCAATCTGGCGATCGGCTACACGATATCGACGGTGGTGCAGAACCAGCTCCAGGCCATGCAGATGTCGATGATGTTCTTCCTCCCGAGCATCTTGCTCTCCGGCTTCATGTTCCCGTTCGCGGGGATGCCGGCCTGGGCGCAATATGTCGGCGAGGCCCTGCCGCTGACGCACTATTTGCGCATCGTCCGCGCCATCATGCTGAAAGGCGCGAGCATGCAAAACCTTCGCTTTGATGCGCTGGCGCTGGCCGCCCTGATGCTGCTGGCGATGACGATCGCCGTGACGCGCTTCCGCCGCACGCTGGATTGAGGCAAGATGCCCCCTGATGTCATTCCGGGGCGCACGAAGTGCGAACCCGGAATCTCGAGATTCCGGGTTCGATGCTGTCGCATCGCCCCGGAATGACTGGGGGCGGAATGGCGATCTTTGCGAGCAGGAAAACCCGGCAGCGTGCCGTTTTGTCGGACGAATTCGAGCGCGAGCTGACGCGGGAGGTGCTGCGCACCGAGCTGTTGCGGGTGAAGGCGCTGATCATCACTGGCTGCGTGATGATCTTGTTCCTCACCTCGACCTACCTGATCGACCCCGCCATCGTGAACCGGATCTGGCGCGGGACGGGAGGTCTTGTCCGCGAATACATCCTCCTGGCGGGCTTCATCCTCTTCGAGGTCTGGGTCCACAGCCAGATCACGCGAAACCTCAAGCTCGATCGCGACCTGCCGGTGATCAGGCGCTATATCGGCGCAACAATCGAAACATCGCTGCCGACGATCATCCTGATCCTCCAGATTCGCAGCATGGGCGCTGGGCCCGCGCTCGGCTTCGTGCTGCCACTGGCCTATTTCATCTTCATCATTCTTTCGACGCTGCGTCTCGATTTTTGGCTGTCCACCTTCACGGGATTCGTGGCCGCAGCCGAACTCCTGGCCGTCGCGCTGTACTACAATTCGGCTGACGACGCCGGCGAACCCCTGATCTACTTTCACGCCGTGCGCAGCACCATCATCCTGATCGGCGGTGTGCTCGCGGGTGCCGTCGGCGCGCGATTGCGGCGGCAATTTGCCGCGAGCATCGCGGCCGCCACCGCGCGCGACCGGGTGACTAATTTGTTCGGCCAGCACGTCTCGCCTCAGGTGGTGGAACGATTGATGGCGGAGGGCACAAGTGCTGCCGGCGACCTCCGCCGTGTCGCCGTGATGTTCGTCGATTTCCGTGGCTTCACCGCCGGCGCGCAGTCGCGCACGCCGCAGGAGGTGGTCGACCGGCTCGACGGCGCCTTCGCCGTGCTGGTCGACATCCTCGATCGGGAGGGCGGCATCGTGAACAAGTTTCTCGGCGACGGCTTTCTCGCGCTGTTCGGCGCGCCGCTGGAAGCCTCCGACGCCGCCCATCGCGCGGTCGCCGCCGGCCGCGAGATGCTGAGCGCGATGGACCGCATCAACGCGCAGACGAGCTGGCCGCTCAGAATCGGCATCGGCATCCATTTCGGCGAGGTCGTCGCCGGCAATATCGGCTCGCCCCGGCGCAAGGAATACACCGTGATCGGCGACACCGTGAACTTTGCCTCCCGGCTTGAGGCGCTGAACAAGGAGTTTGGCTCCCAGCTCCTGATCTCGTCCGCCGTGCGCGAGGCGCTGGGCGATGACGGCGGCGATGCGGTGGCGCTCGGTGAGGTCACGGTACGCGGTTACGAGCAGCCGATGGCGGTGTTTCAGCTGGGGTGAGGGAGGCTTTTGGCGTCCTCGCAAGCCGCTCGCGTTTGTTTGAAGACCCGCGATGAAATATCTGCGGCGGCATTCCGCTCCTGCACTCAGGACGTCGAAATCTTTCGGCTTCCGTTTGTCACGCGGAGAAGATCCATGATCCGATTGAGCTTCGTCTCGGCTGCCCTGATCGCCGCTTCCGTCTATCAAGCCTACGCCGTGGCCGCTGCGCCGGCGCGGCGCGCCGCACTCCACACAACGGGCGACTGCGTGAGGGCTCCCGCAGAGGGCGCCTATGCCACCGCGCCCTACAAGGAGCCGCCTTGTATGCCGAAGACCACGAACTGACGATCGAGCTGGGCGCGGCCGGGTCGGCGAAGTCTGCGATCCGGCCGCGGGTCTTCTGCGGCGGACTCAAACATCGTGGTATTTTCGTAGTGCTTGACTCCGAATTCATCTAGTCATCTATATGACCAAATGAGTTCAGCGCCGCTCGACGACCGCCTGCCACGCTACCAGCGCCTGCGCGACGATCTCGCCGCGCGGATCAACCGCAATGAATGGCGGCCCGGCGAGCCGATCCCGTCCGAAGCCGAGCTCGCAACGCATTACGGTGTCGCCATCGGCACCGTCCGCAAGGCCATCGACCAGCTGGTCTCGGATGTGGTGCTGGAGCGCCAGCAGGGCCGCGGCACCTTCGTGCGGCGGGCGCGCTTCAATTCCTCGCTGTTCCGCTTCTTTCGTTTCCAGTCCGAGAGCGGCGAGCGCCGCGTTCCGAAGAGCCGCATCATCCGACGCAAGAGCGTGCCGGCGACGTCGGCTGTCGCATCGGCGCTACGCATTCCCACAGGCGAGCCCGTGATCAGCCTGTCGCGCCTGCGTCTGATCGACGACGTACCGCTGCTGGCGGAAGAGATCTGGCTCCAGCAATCGCGCTTCGCAAAAATCCTCGAGATCGACACCGCCGAGTTCGGCGACCTGCTTTATCCGCTCTACGAAGAACGTTGCGGCGAGGTCGTGGTTTCGGCCGAAGAAATCTTGACGGTCGAGACGGCCAACGAGATGCAGGCGCGGCTGCTGCGGCTTGAGGCGCATGCGCCGCTGATCGTGATCGAGCGCCTCGCTCTCGATCTGGAGCGGCGGCCGATCGAATGGCGACGGTCGCGCGGACCCGCCGATCGCTTCCGCTACCACGCCGAGATCCGGTGAGAGCGGGCTTCAGCAAGATCAATCAATAACGAATTCAGGGGGAAACAATGGCGAACTGGTACAGCGAATGCTCGCCGCTTGAGAAGCGGACGTTTTGGGCAAGCTTCGGCGGCTGGGCACTGGATGCGCTCGATGTCCAGATGTTCGGCCTCGCGATTCCGGCGCTGATCGCAGCGTTCGGCATCAGCAAGGCCGATGCCGGGCTGCTCGGCTCGGTGACGCTGTTCTTCGGCGCGTTCGGCGGCTGGCTCGGCGGCGCGCTCGGCGACCGCTTCGGCCGCGTCAAGGCACTCCAGATCACGGTCGCGACGTTTGCATTGGCGACCTTCGCCAGCGCGTTTGCGATGAGCTACACCCAGCTTGTCGTACTCAAGGCGATCCAGGGCGTCGGTTTCGGCGCCGAGTGGGCCTGCGGCGCGGTGCTGATGGCCGAGATCATCCGCCCCGAGCATCGCGGCAAGGCGCTCGGCTCGGTGCAGAGCGCCTGGGCTGTCGGCTGGGGCGCGGCCGTGCTGCTGTCGGCGCTGATCTTCACCTATGCGCCGGCGGATATCGCCTGGCGGCTGCTGTTTGCGATCGGGCTCTTGCCTGCGCTTCTGATCATTTTCATTCGCCGTGGTTTGAAAGAGCCGCCGCGTGCCGCAGCAGCCGACGCAAACGCGCCGTTCCTCGCCACGCTCTCCGGCATCTTCCATCGCGACGTGCTGCGTTCGACCCTGGTCGGCGGCCTGTTCGGCATCGGCGCCCATGGCGGCTATGCCGCGCTGACAACCTTTCTGCCAACCTATCTGCGCGAGGTGCGGCACCTGTCGGTGCTGGGCTCCAGCGGCTACCTCGCCGTCATCATCCTTGCCTTCTTCTGCGGCTGTATTGCAAGCGGCACCATCAGCGACCGCATCGGCCGCCGCGCCAATGTCGCCTTGTTCGCGGCGGCCTGCATCGTGACGGTGCTGGTCTATATCTTCGCGCCGTTGACGGACGCGCAGATGCTGGTGCTCGGTTTCCCCCTGGGTTTCTTCTCAGCCGGAATCCCTGCCAGCATGGCCGCACTGTTCAGCGAGCTCTATCCCGCAGGCGTGCGCGGCACCGGCGTCGGCTTCTGCTACAATTTTGGCCGCATCGTCTCCGCCGCATTCCCGTTCCTGGTCGGCTTCCTCAGCGATCACATCGGGCTCGGAGCGGCAATCGGCATCGACGCGGCCTTCGCCTATTCGCTTGTGCTGATCGCGGTGCTGCTCCTCCCCGAAACCCGCGGCAAAGTGTTTGAGCAGACTGCTGCGGCGCGCGCCTGACGAAGAATGAGGAGCAATCACCATGATGTTCAGCCAGCGTGGCCTGACCCGCCGCCAGTTCGGCGCCGGCCTTGTATCCCTCGTGCCGGCGTTGGCCGCCGCGGGCCAAGCGATGAGTGAGACGAGCTTGAAGACCATCGATACCCACGCCCATGTCTTCCATCGCGGGTTAAAACTCGCGCCCGGCAGTCGCTATGCGCCCGACTATGACGCGCCGCTGTCGCTCTATCTCGAGCAGCTCGACCGCAACGGCATGACCAACGGCGTGCTGGTGCAGCCGAGCTTTCTCGGTACCGACAATTCCTATCTGGTCGAATGCCTGAAGCAGACCAGCGGCCGCCTGCGCGGCATCGCCGTCGTCGACCCTAAAGTCGCTGCCGATGAGCTGCGTGCGCTCGATCGTGCCGGCGTTGTCGGCATCCGCCTCAACCTTGTCGGCCAGCCCTTGCCCGATCTCGCCGCCCCCGAATGGAAGACGCTGCTTGCGGAGGTGAAAGCGATGGGTTGGCAGGTCGAGATCCAGCGCAACGCCTCCGATCTCGCCGAGCTTGCGCCGAAGCTGCTCGATCACGGCGTCGCGGTGGTGCTCGATCATTACGCGCTGCCCGATCCGAAACTCGGCGTTGCCGATCCCGGCTTTCAGTCGGTGCTGAAGCTCGGGGCGACCCGGAGCGTCTGGGTCAAGATCTCGGCGCCGTACCGCAACGGCGCGGCGGGCGAGAGTTTTGCGAAAGAGGCCTATCCGCTGCTGCGCAACGCTTACGGGCTCGATCGCCTGCTGTGGGGCAGCGATTGGCCGCACACGCAGTTCGAGGCAACGCAGAATTACGCGAAGAACCGCCAATTTCTCGATGCGCTGATCGTCGACAAAGACGAGCGCGCGAAAGTGCTGGCCTCGCCCCAGCCGCTGTTCCGCTTCTGAAGCTCTCCGCGATTGCTCCGAATGCTCCGAATTTTGGGGCATGACGGACGATGTTCACGCCTTGTAGAGTGCTGCGCGAGGCGGCCGGTTGCGGCACGCCATTTGCGTGAGGGTTTTACATGCAGCGCCGCTACATCACCGTCGACGTGTTCACTGGCCACGCCTTCGGCGGCAACCAGCTCGCCGTGGTGCTGGATGCGGCGGGGCTTTCGACCGCGCAGATGCAGGCGATCGCGACCGAGTTCAATTATTCCGAGACGACCTTCGTGCTGCCGCCGCGCGATAAGGCCAATGACGCCGAGGTGCGCATCTTCACGCCGGTGCGGGAGCTGCCGTTCGCGGGCCATCCCAATGTCGGCACCGCCTTCGTGCTCGCGACGATCGCGAAGGAGCCGAAGCCGCGTCTGCTGTTCGAGGAGAAGGCTGGGCTCGTGCCGGTTGAGATCGTGCGGGAGCAGGGCCGGGTGGTCAGCACCGAACTCACGGCGCCGCAGCCGCTCTCGCGGCTCGCGCAGTGTTCCGCCGAAGAGGTCGCGGCCTGCATCTCCTTGACCGCGGAGGACATCAAGATCGATCGTCACGCGCCGCAGGTTGTCAGCGTGGGAACGCCATTTCTGGTGGCTGAGCTGCATTCGCGCGATGCGCTCAAGCGCGCCAGGCCCGACGCGGCGGCGTTCGGTAGGGTTCTTCCGCGCGACGGTGCGTTCTCGGTGTGGTTCTATACGCGCGACGTGCCGGCGGCGGAGGCGCCTTGCGAACGCCAAGCGCGGATGTTCATGCGCGGCGCCAGCGGTCTCGTCGAGGACCCCGCCACCGGCAGCGCCACCGTCGCAGCAGCCGCGTTGTTCGCCGATCTCGATCGCACGCCTGACGCCGAGTTGAAGCTCACGGTCGGGCAGGGCTATGACATGGGCCGCCCAAGCCTGCTCCTGACGCGCGTGCGCAAGCAGGACGGCAAGATCGTTTCAGCCCATGTCGGCGGCAACTGCGTGCAGATGATGGAAGGGACGTTCCGGCTGGCGGGGGAGGGGTAGAGGCGCATCGTCTAGCACGCTCTCTCCGCTCGTCATTCCGGGGCAGCGCGAAGCGCTGAGCCCGGAATCCACTTATCGACTGACTCTGTGGCCCGATGGATTCCGGGTTCGCGCTATGCGCGCCCCGGAATGACATGCAGACTACATCTGTCGCCCCGCCAAATTCTTCACCACCACCCCATCCCGCTCCTCGATCACCTCCGCGATCATCTGGCGATGGCAGTGGGTGTGGTCGCGCTCATAGCAGAGCAGGCAGACCGGGCCGGCCTTCTTCACCAGCGCCGAGAGCTCGTCGATCTCTTCTTTGGCCTGCGGCGTCTTCAGGTGTTTCGCGTAGATCCTTTCGAGCATGTCGTAGTGCCCGCTGCGCGCGGCGAGGCGGCCTTCCTTGGGTGTACCGAGCGCGGCGAGATGGACGTAGGCGATACCGCGTTCATCCAGGCCTGCGGCAAGCTGCTTCTTCGAAAAGCCCGGGCGCCGCGACGATGTCACAGCGCGGACGTCGACCACGAGCTTGACACCGGCCTGCTCCAGCTCGTCCAGCACGGCCTTGGGCGGCGTCTGCTCATAACCGATGGTGAAGAGCTTCTTTGTCTTTGCCATGAACCACCCGTCAGGCAACGCGCGCGATCAGTTCCATGGCGCCGGCCGGTGCGCGCACCTTGCCTTCGTGAATGACATACGCGAACACGTCGCGCGGTTCCTTCTTCGGCTTGGCCTTGTCGACCTTCGGCAAATCGTCGGGTTCGCTTCCCTCGGCCCAGGCCTGAAACCGCTTGCTCCAGGCGTCGAGCTGCTTCGGCGGGTAACAGGTCTTGATCTCGTCATTACCCTTCTGAAGCCGCGCGTAGACGAAATCACCGGCGACGTCTGCGATCGCCGGATATTTGCCATGCTCGGCAAATACCACCGGCGTTTCGAATTCGCGGATCAGCGCGACGAAGTCCGGCGTACAAAAACTGTCGTGGCGGACCTCCACGACATGGCGCAGCGCGCGGCCGTCGAGCTTGCGAGGCAGCAGCTCGAGGAACTTGCCGAAATCGGCGCCGTCGAATTTTTTGGTCGGCGCGAACTGCCAGAGCACGGGGCCGAGATGGTCGCCGAGCTCCAGCACGCCGGAATCGTAGAACCGCTTGATGGAATCGTCGGCCTCCGCCAGCACGCGGCGATTGGTGGCAAAGCGTGGCCCCTTCACCGAGAACACAAAACCTTCCGGGACTTCGCTTGCCCATTTGCGAAAGCTCTCCGGCTTCTGCGAGCCGTAATAGGTGCCGTTGATCTCGATCGAGCTCAGCTTCGAGGCCGCATAGGAGAGCTCCTTCGCCTGCGTCAGCTTTTCCGGATAGAACACGCCGCGCCAGGGCTCAAAGGTCCAGCCGCCGACGCCGATGAAGATGTTGCCGGATTTTTTTGACGCGGTTTTTGCTTTGGCCACGGGCGCAACTCACATCGTCGAGGAGGGGAGGGCCGTCATCCTAATCAAACCAGATGTGATTGGCCAGTTGCCGTCTCCCGTCTAAGCTCGCGGTGGAATCTGCAAAAAAAAGGAGAACAAGATGCGGATGCTGATGATGGGAGCGGCGCTCGCAATGATGACATCTGCCGCCATCACTTCTGCCGTCACGACATCAGCTGTCATGGCGGAGGACGACGACGCGAAAGGTGCGCAGAAGCTCGCGATGCAGGGCCGCGACGATTACTGGCATTGCCTGGCGCGCGAATATTCGCGGAATAGCAATCAGGGCCTGTCGGAACAGGATTTTGGCCGATCGGTCGCGGGGGCCTGTCCGTCGGAGCGCCAGTCCTACCGGGTGGCGCTGCTTGATTATCTCACCGCGCAGTATCCGACCATCGATGCCGGCGCCCATCTCGCGACCGCGAACAGGGCGGTGGAGTCGGCGCAGAAGGACATCGTGACGGCCTTCGTCAAGCACCGGCCGCCAGTACAGTAGGGGAGTGGCGGACCCCTTCCGGCCGCGCGTTCATCCGTGGTATTACTGGGCCGATCTGGAACGGGGACGGGTTCGCATGTCGTCTGAGTCGGTAGGGGGCATTTTTGGCGCGATCGTCGCTGCGGTGGTGCTTGCGGTCGCTGTCGTGTTTGGGCCGATCGGCCAATATGGCAAGCCGCCCAAGCCGGTGAAGTCCGACGCAGCCCCTGCTGCGGCGCCCGCGGCCCCCGCCGCGCCCGCACCGCGCGGCCCGGTGATCCGGGAAGTCCCGAACCAATAAGGGCCCGAAAAAGGCAGTTCCGACCCCTTGCGAGGCGCCCGTGCCGTTCCTATTTGGGCTGAGACGGCAACGTTGAGTGACAATCTCCGTTGTCGAAACGACCTTGGAATAGCTTGGCCCGCGCCGGATGTACGCGCGGTCCGCCGTTCCGGGGTCGTTGGCATTTTGGGGCCCTTTTGGGCCGATCCCCAGAGAAACCCCGGCTTGGCAGCGCAGGACGCGGCGGATATACGCTGCCGTCATGAATGAAGCGATCAGACCGGGCCCCGAAAATCCCCCCCAAGCGAGCTCGCGATCGCCGGAAGTTTCGGTCATCGTCCCGACCTTCAACGAGCGCGACAATGTCACGGTGCTGTACCGGCGGCTTGAAGCGTCGCTTGCCGGCGTTGCCTGGGAGGTCGTGTTCGTCGATGACAATTCGCCCGATGGCACCTGGGACGTGGTGCGTGCGTTGGCGCAGCGCGACAGCCGCGTGCGCTGCATCCGCCGCATCGGCCGCCGCGGCCTGTCCGGAGCCTGCATCGAGGGCATCCTTGCCTCCAGCGCACCCTATGCGGCCGTGATCGACGCCGATCTCCAGCACGACGAGACGCAACTGCCGAAAATGCTGTCGCTGCTTGCAAGCGGGCAGGCCGACCTCGTGGTCGGCAGCCGCTACATCGAGGGCTACAAGAGCGAAGGCTTCAACAAGCAGCGTGCCGGCGCCAGCGCGCTTGCGACCGAGGTCGCGAAGAAGATGCTGCGGGTCGAGATCGCCGATCCCATGAGCGGCTTCTTCATGGTTCGTCGCGACCGTTTCGAGGAGTTGGCGCCGAAGCTGTCGGTGCACGGCTTCAAGATCCTGCTCGATTTGGTTGCGACCGCGCATGGCACGTTGCGCGCCGTCGAGATTCCCTACACCTTCGGTCAACGCCAGCACGGCGAGAGCAAGCTCGATTCCATGGTCGCGCTCGATTTCATCGGCCTGGTGCTGGCGAAGCTGAGCAATGACACCGTCTCGCTGCGCTTCATCCTGTTCGCGATGGTCGGCGGCATCGGTCTCGTGGTGCATCTCACCACGCTGTTCATTGCGCTCGAGCTGATCAAGGTGCCGTTCGCGGAGGCGCAGGCCGCCGGCGCCATCGTCGCCATGACCAGCAATTTCGTCCTCAACAACTTCCTGACCTATCGCGATCAGCGGCTGAAGGGTTTTGCGCTCCTGAGCGGCCTGATCATGTTCTACGTGGTGTGCAGCGTCGGCCTGCTTGCCAATGTCGGCGTCGCCTTCTCGGTCTACGACCAGGAGCCGATCTGGTGGCTGGCCGGCATGGCCGGCGCGCTGATGGGCGTGGTGTGGAACTACGCGATGTCCGGACTGTTCGTCTGGCGCAAGAAATAGCGCGCCGAGGAATCTGGCATGGGCGGGGCTGACGCGCGGATTATCCGCAACACGGCGCTGGTGATCCTTGCGCTGGTCGGCTTGCGGCTCGTTGCGGCCGCCTTCACGCCGATCACCTTCGACGAAGCCTATTACTGGATGTGGTCGAAGAGCCTGGCGGGCGGCTATTACGACCATCCGCCGATGGTCGCCTATGTGATCCGCGCCGGCACCATGATCGCCGGCGATACCGAGCTCGGCGTCCGCCTCGTCTCGGTCCTGCTTGCATTGCCGATGAGCTACGCGATCTACCGCTCGGCTGCGATCCTGTTCGGCGGCGCGCGGGTGGCGGCGACCAGCGCCATCCTGCTCAACGTCACCCTGATGGCGGCGGTCGGCACGCTGATCGTGACGCCCGATGCGCCGCTGCTGGTGGCCTCCAGCTTCGTTTTGTTTTTTCTCGCAAAGCTGCTCGAGACCGGCCGCGGTGCCTGGTGGCTCGCGGTCGGCGCCGCCGTCGGCGCGGCGCTGCTGTCGAAATACACCGCCATGTTCTTTGGCCCTGCGATCCTGATCTGGCTCGCGGCGGTCCCGAAGCTGCGGCGCTGGTTTTTCTCGCCATGGCCCTATCTCGGCGGCCTCGTTGCGCTCGCGCTGTTTTCGCCAGTGATCCTCTGGAATGCGGATCATCAATGGGTCTCGTTCGCAAAGCAGCTCGGGCGCGCGCGGATCGAGGATTTCCGCCCTGTCTTCGTCGCTGAGCTGATCCCGACCCAGATCGCGTTCGCAACCCCGCTGGTCTTCATCCTCGGCGCCATGGGGCTGCACGCGCTGACCTGGCGCCGCGCCGGCGCGCTGGCCTCGCGCGTGCTGATCGAGGCGTTGTTCTGGACCATCGTCGGCTATTTCGTCTGGCATTCGCTGCATGCCCGCGTCGAGGCGAACTGGTTCGCGCCGGTCTATCCGCCTTTTGTCGTCGCCGCGGCGGCCGCCGCCAATCTCGTGCAGTGGAAACCGCGTGCGCGACGGCTGGTGGATTTTTGTCTGCGCTGGGCGGCGCCAGCCGGCATCGTGATGTTCGCAGCGCTCATCGTGCAGGCCAATACCGGCTGGCTGTCCGGCTACCGCCGCGATTCGACCGTGCGCAGCGTCGGCGTCGGCTGGCGCGAGCTTGCCGCCGGCATCGAAGCCGCGCGGGTCCGGACCGGGGCGACTTGCGTGCTGGCGCCGGATTACGGCACCACGGGCTGGCTCGCCTTCTATCTGCCGCGCGGCACATGCGTGGTGCAGCGGAACCAGCGCATCCGCTGGGTCAACATGCCCGAGCCCGATGCAAGACTGCTGGCGGGCAAGCTGATCTATGTCGACGAGCCGCGTCCCGATGGCCAGCCCTTCCTCAGGGACCTCTTTGCGCAGGTGACGCGCGTTGCGGAATTGCAGCGCAAGCGCGGTCCGCTCGTCATCGAAACCTATGCCGTTGATCTGCTGGAAGGCGCCAAGGGCGACGTGCTGGACCGCTCACCACCCCCGGAAGTGCAGCCGTAGCGGCGCGACCCGCTCAGCTTGCCACGTCGGCTTCGGCCGCCGGCTGCCTCGATTGGCTCTCATCGCGCCAGAACCAGACGGCGACTGTGCCGGAGCGGCCGCGGATTTGCGTGCGGAGCGGCCCTCGCAGTGTGCTGTCGCGATCGCCGAGGTAGTCGGCCGCATCGAGCAGCGTATCACTCAATGCGAGCCGCGCGCCGTTCTGGGTCGCGACTTCCATCAGCCGGCTCGCGACGTTGACGGTGTCGCCGTTGGCCGTGATGTGCTGGTGGCTCTCGCCGAGACGCGAGGCGACGATCGGGCCGAAATGCGCCCCGATCTTGAAACCGAGCCGGCCGCCGATCGCGGCCGGCAGTGACGCGATCCAGCGCTCGACGCCGCGATGCAGGTCGATGGCGCATTTCAGCGCGCGCGCCGCGTCGTCGGGCATCGCGGCTGGCAGGCCGAACAGGATCATGGCACCGTCGCCGAGAAAGCTGGTGATCATGCCGCCGCAATCGACCGAGGTCTTGTCGATCAGCACGTGGAACGTCTTCAGAATGTCCTGGAGCTGGTCGGGATCGATCCGTTCGCTCAGCGCCGTGAAGCCGGAGAGATCGATGAAGATCACCGCCGCGTCCTGGCGGACTGGTGTGGCGAGGAAATCGGGATCCTGCGCCAGCCACTCCTGAACTGCCGGCGACTGGAATTGCGCCAGCGACCGGCTCCTCGCTGTGAGGTATTGCGTGCGGCGGTCGCCCGCCCACAATTGCACGCCGGCAAAGATCGCGACCGGCGGCACCGCGGCCGCAAGCGTCGTCGCGGCATTCAGCCAGACGCCGTGCGTGAATGCGATCAGACTGAGCGCCGCCCAGGCGATCACCACCACAGCCGCTGCGATCAGGCCAGGCGCGCTGCGCCGCCACGCGAGCAGACCCACCAGCAGCATCGGCAGCAGGATCGCCGCGAGCGCGTCCGCGGTGTGAACCCTGCGGTCTCGCACGATGCTGTCGCCGGCAACGAGATGCGTGATCGCAGTCGCGACCACCTCGACGCCCGGCATCAGGGTGTCGAACGGCGTCGGGAAGAAATCGCCGCCGCCGGCGACCGCGGCGCCGATCACGACAATGCGGTTCTCGATCGCCGCGCGGTCCAGCGTTCCGTCAAAGATGCTCTGCGCGCTGACGGTGCGGATGGTCCGGCGCGGGCCGTAATAGGTGATCGGCAACGCAAAATCGGTGTCGGTCGGCACCGCGCGATCGCCGAGCATGAGGTGATCCGGCGCGATCGTCAGCGGCTTGTTGAGCGCGCGGCTCGCGACTCGCAGCGGAAATGACAGCTCGACCTTGTCGTGCGTCCGGAACAGCATGGGCACGGAGAGGGGAGAGCCCGACTGTCCCGTCGCAACGTTGACGATTCCGACATCGGCGTGATCGGCGAACGCCGGCAGCGGTAGCAGGAAGCGCTCGGCCTCGGGCAGGGCGCCGAGCAGGCCCTCGCTGCTCGGCGCCACCGTCTGATCGGCGCTCGGGAAGATCGCCGCGGCTGCAAGGACCATGGGACCGGTGGCGAGCGTATGCGCCAGCGTGGCGTCGCCGATCGCGGCACTGCGGTCGACCAGCAGCAGGTCGATCCCCAAGACTTTCGGCTTGAACTGCACGATGGTGTCGACGATGCGCGCGAGATCGGCGCGCGGCAACGGATAGCTGCCGCCGCGCTTCACCACGGTGTCGTCGATCGCGACGATGGTGACGAGATCGGGCGGACGCTGCACGCCACGGGCGAGCGTGCGCAGGTCGGTCAGCGTGGCCTCGAGCCGATCGAGAAAGCGCAGATGGCCGCTGGCGTGGGCCGCATAGATGCTGCCGCCCCATAATGCGGTGAGGACGAGGGCCACCAGGATCTGAACGCGTCGGCTCATCATCACGTCGTACTGCAATCTTCTAGCCTTATTGTCCAAGCCTTGTTGTCCAAGCCTTGTTGACCGAGCCTTATTGACCAAGCCTTATAGTCCAAGCCTTGCCATCAAGGCGTCGATGCGCGGCTGGCCCCATGGCTTGACGGCCAGCGGGCCGGTCGCTTCCACGTCGACGCCTTCGCCGGGGCCGAGTACGACGCCGCGCCCACGGGCCCTGCGAATTACGCCGACGCGCCCATTGGCGGCGAAAACGGACGTCTTCGCGTCACCGACGTCGACCGCCCATTTAGTGCCGCGCACCGCTGCGATCGCCTGCGGCGTCAGCACCTTGAAGGGATTGCCGCCGGGCTTCTTCGGCACCTCGATCAGCAGGGCTTTGCTGCTCAACTCGACGGAGTCAATATGTCCGTCGCGGTTGGCGTCCTTAAGTTCAAATCGGGCGCCATTTTCGGCAACGATGGTGATGCCGTTGTCACAGCGCCAGGTTTGCGTGCCGGCAGCCGACGCCGAGGACGTACAGCCCGCATTGGCCGCAGGCTGCGCGGCAGCCGACCCCGTCAACACAAGCGAGCATGCCAGGGCAAAAAATCCGGCGCGCGCAACCTTTGCCATGCCAGCCTCCATTTCAGCGCTCGGCACATCTCAAGGGTGAGGTTGATAGAGAATAGTATCTTACGCGGAGGCTACCGAGAATGCGTTGCCTGCAGCTATTTTGTAGCTGCAGTCTTTGCCAGAGCGCGCGCGATCAAGTTTCGGTCAGCCGAAACGCACCAGCTTCGCGCAACGCTGGTCGCTATGAATCGACGGCATCGAAGATCACGGAATGGACGCAGTTGGATGCGTCATAGGCTGCGGTCGGAGACGCCAGATCATCGCGCCGAACCGGCCGAGAAACATGGTTAACAGTGCCGCGTAAGTCCGTAGTTCTGCGGGATTTTTCTCTAAATGGGACACCTCTGGCCGGTTGCCCCAGCTCCGCCAGAACTTAATCCGCATTTAACTAAAAGTCGCCTTAATGCCGCTCCGAGCCTCTGCGAAATGCTGTCTCCGGAACGTGACCAGCGGCACTTCGAAGGGGGACTGAGTGACACCGTCCTGGACGCAAGGCGAATGAGTACGAGTATCGCTGCGCAGAGTAACGCGGCACGGAAGCCCAAGAATCCAAATCGGAAGCCTTCCCGGAAAATGGCCACCCACAGCGGGCTTGGCGCCGCATTGATCGGCTGCGTCGTGCTTGGCGCCGGCTGGACCGTCTACACCAACATCCTCGCCGCGAGCGTCTATCCGACCGTCGGCAGCATTGGCTACGACGAGCCCGTGATCAAGCGCGCGCCCAAGGTTGCGCTGCGCGAGGCAGGTGCGGCGATCAAGGAAGCCTTCTCGCTGCTGCCCGACCGGGTGCAGGTCGTCACGCCGATCTCGCGCGAAATGTTCAACGAGCGCTTTGCTGCGGCTGCGACCCAGGGCGTGGACTCCAACGCCGCGAGCGCTGCGCCGGCAACGAAGGTCGCCGAAGCCAAGGAGTCCACTAAGGAGCCCGCGAAGCCCACCGTCGTCGCGAGGGTCCCGGAAGCGCTGAAGCCGCTGAACCCGTCCAAGGTTGCTGAAAAGCTCGCGGATGCCGCCAAGCCCAAGCGTGCCGATGCCCCGGTGCAGCTTGCTTCGGCCGATCCGGCCGAGATCGTGCCGGCGCCCGCGCCGAAGCCAAAATCCTTTGCCGATCGCGCCAAGGCTGCGGTGATGTCGATCACCGGGCCGCGGCAGTCGATGGTCGAAAAGCTCTGGGGCAAGCGCGAGCCCTCCGGCGGCCTGCTCGCCTATGCGTCGGCCGATGCCAGCGTCACCGCGAGCATCGCGCCGAAGGAACAGAACCCGATGCTCGGCGGTTCGGCGCCGTATGACCGCTCCACCGCGGTCTACGACATCACCGCCAAGACGGTGTATCTGCCCGACGGGACCAGGCTCGAGGCGCATTCAGGCCTCGGCTCCAATCTCGACGATCCCCGTTCGTCGCGCGTCCGCATGCGCGGCGTGACCCCGCCTCACATCTACGACCTTAAGCCGCGCGAAGCGCTGTTCCACGGCGTGCCCGCGCTGCGGCTGATGCCGATCGGCGGCGAGAGCGCGATCTACGGCCGCGACGGCCTGCTCGCGCACACCTTCATGCTCGGACCGAACGGCGACTCCAACGGCTGCGTGTCGTTCAAGGACTACTACGCGTTCCTCGATGCCTACCGCAACAAGGGCATCCGCAGGCTCGCGGTGGTCGCGCGGATCGATTGATCCGCGCCTAAACTGCGCCGGTCTTCCGAAGCGCGCTTTCGGTGGCGATCGCTTCCCGCACGGCGGGCCTCGCCTGCATGCGTTCGAGGTAGCTGACCAGCGACGGATGGCGGTCGATCTCGACGCGGGCGTAGCGAAGCAGCAATAGCGCCCAGGTCAGATGGGCATCGGCCACCGTGAAACGATCCCCGACCAGATGCGCGCGGCTGTTCAGATGGTCGGCCGCGAACGCCACGCTCTCCTCGATCCGCACGCGTGCCGCCTTGGCTGCCTCGTCCTTGTACCAGAAGGTCGGAAACAGAAATCCCTTGTGGATCTCGGCTCCGATGAAGCTCAGCCATTCCTGGAGCCGGTAACGATCGACGTGGCCGGGAGGCGGGGCTAGCCCCGTCTCCGGCCTCAGGTCGGCGATATATTGCAGCACCGCCGCGCTCTCCGTCAGCCGCTCGCCATTCTCCAGCACCAGCACCGGCACTGCGCCTTTCGCCGAAATGCCGCGGAAATCGCCATCATCCTCGATGCGCTTCTTGGTCACGAGATTCACGCGATGATAGCGCGCGTTCAGCCCCGCCTCCATCAGCGCGATGCGGCTGGCGAGCGAGCAGGCCATCGGCGAAAAATAGAGTTGCAGCATGTGGCCTCCCGGATCAGACGAGCGCGTCACTGCGCGCGATGAGGGCGAAATGGTCCGACCGCAAGACTACCGCGGGCACGGCCTGCCATTGTGCAGGACTATTGCAGCGTATGGCTGCGAATTTGCAGGACCAGTGGGCGCCTGCTAGGCTGGGCGGACGATGAACTGGGACGATCTGCGCATCATCGCCGCGGTGAGGGACGAGGGCACCTATGCCGGCGCCAGCGCGCGGCTGCGCATCGACGAGACCACCGTTGGCCGCCGGCTCGCGCGCATCCAGCGCGACCTCGGTGTGCCCTTGTTCGATGCCGTTGACGGCTTGCGCCGGCCGACGCGGCATTGCGAAGCCGTGCTCGAGCACGTCGGCGCGATGGCCGCGCATGTCGCGGCGATCGATCGCATCGGTGAAAGCCAGCCCGGCCCGGTCGGCCGCATCCGCATTGCCTCGACCAATACCGTGGCCGAGCAGCTGCTGGCGCCGCATGCGCCGGGCTTCCTGCACGACAATCCGGGGCTGACCCTGCAATTCCTCACCGCCAGCGGCAACGTCAAGTTCTCGCGCTGGCAGGCCGATCTCGCGATTCGGCTGCGCAAGCCGGAGAAGGGCGACTTCACGATCTCCAAGCTCGCCGATCTGCGGCTGTATTTCTTCGAGCCCGTCGACCGCGCGGGCGGCGAGCCGATCGCTTGCGTCTTTCCGGATGAACTCGACGCCATTCCCGAGGCGCAGTTTCTGCGCGCCAGGCGGTTGAAGAACGCGCGCTGCGTGACCGACAATTTCCGCGTGGTCAGGACCATGATCCAGTCGCATCAGGCGATCGGCGTGCTGCCCGAACTTAGCTGCGCCGACCTGCTCGCCGACCGCAGCCTGCGCGCAACGCTGCTGACGAAGCGCCGCGACGTCTGGCTCCTGGTGCAGAACCATCTCAAGCGCGATCCGGCGACTCGCCTTGCGATCGAATGGGTCCGCCACTGCTTCAAGGATCTGTCACGCAACTGATCGCTTGCGGAATCGGGAGGCTCGGTGCGGTTGAACGCAGCCCGAGAGCCGCACGACCAAATCGACGAAGCACGGGATTCGCCTGCGGGTTAGACGCCGGCGCGAAAATCAAGCGCTGGCGCGAGACGCTGCCGAACGGCGCCAGCTATTTGACTTACGACTGCATCGATGGCGGTTACCTCGACAACAGCAGCGTCTTCACGGTGCCAGCGGGTCACTTCTTCGCGCTCGGCGACAACCGCGACAACTCCACCGACAGCCGCATGACGTCGGCGATGAGCTTCATTCCCATGGACAACCTCGTCGGCCGGGTGACGCGGATCTTCTGGTCGCAGAACGACAGCGGCGAGTTGCGCTTTAAGCGACTGGGAAAAATTCAGTAGGCGCCTCGTCATTCCGGGGCGGCGCGTAGCGCCGCGCGGAATGTGTCCCAAACAAAAACCCCGGCATCGCTGCCGGGGTTTCGCATTCTCGAGTTTGCCTGAATGGCTGGACTTAGAAGTCCATGCCGCCCATGCCGCCGCCCGGGGGCATTGCGGGGCCGGCGCCGGCCTTCTTGGGCAATTCGGCGACCATGGCTTCCGTGGTGATCAAGAGAGCCGCAACCGAGGCTGCGTTCTGGATCGCGGTGCGGACCACCTTGGTCGGGTCGATGATGCCCTTCTTGACCAGGTCGGCATATTCGCCGGTCTGGGAGTCGAAGCCGTAGGCGTAGGTCTTGTTCTCGAGGATCTTGCCGACGATCACGGAGCCGTCTTCACCGGCGTTGATCGCGATCTGGCGAGCGGGCGCGGAGAGCGCCTTGCGCACGATCTCGACGCCGGTCTTCTGGTCGTCGTTCTTGGTGCGCAGGCCCTTGAGCTGCTCGGAAGCACGGAGCAGGGCGACGCCGCCGCCCGGGACGATGCCTTCCTCGACCGCCGCGCGGGTCGCATGCATCGCGTCATCAACGCGATCCTTGCGCTCCTTCACCTCGACCTCGGTCGCGCCGCCGACGCGGATCACCGCGACGCCGCCTGCGAGCTTGGCCAGACGCTCCTGGAGCTTCTCACGGTCGTAGTCCGAGGTGGTTTCCTCGATCTGCGCCTTGATCTGGGCCACGCGCGCTTCGATGTCGGCCTTCTTGCCGGCGCCGTTGACGATCGTGGTGTTCTCCTTGTCGATCATCACCTTCTTGGCGCGACCGAGCATGTTGAGCGTGACGTTCTCGAGCTTGATGCCGAGATCTTCCGAGATCGCCTGGCCGCCGGTCAGGATCGCGATGTCCTGGAGCATGGCCTTGCGGCGATCGCCGAAGCCCGGAGCCTTGACGGCCGCGACCTTCAGGCCGCCGCGCAGGCGGTTCACGACCAGGGTCGCGAGGGCTTCGCCTTCGACGTCCTCGGCGACGATCACCAGCGGCTTGCCGGTCTGCACCACGGCCTCGAGCAGCGGCAGCAGCTCGTTCAGCGAGGAGAGCTTCTTCTCGTTGATGAGGATGTAGGCGTCGTCCATTTCAACGCGCATCTTGTCGGCGTTGGTGACGAAGTAAGGCGAGATGTAGCCGCGGTCGAACTGCATGCCTTCGACGACGTCGAGTTCGGTCTCGAGCGACTTGGCTTCCTCAACCGTGATGACGCCCTCGTTGCCGACCTTCTTCATGGCGTCGGAGAGGAACTTGCCGATTTCGGCATCGCCGTTGGCGGAGATGGTGCCGACCTGGGCGATCTCGTCGTTCGAGGTGACCTTCTTGGAGTTCTTGACGAGGTCGGCGACCACGGCTTCCACGGCCAGGTCGATGCCACGCTTGAGGTCCATCGGGTTCATGCCGGCGGCAACCGACTTGGCGCCCTCACGGACGATCGCAGCCGCGAGCACGGTTGCGGTGGTGGTGCCGTCGCCGGCCGCGTCAGCCGACTTGGAGGCGACTTCGCGCACCATCTGCGCGCCCATGTTCTCGAACTTGTCCTCGAGCTCGATCTCCTTGGCGACGGTGACGCCGTCCTTGGTGATGCGGGGAGCGCCGAACGACTTGTCGAGCACGACGTTGCGGCCCTTGGGGCCGAGCGTCACCTTGACGGCGTTGGCGAGGATGTCGACGCCGCGCAGCATTTTGTCGCGTGCATCGACGCCGAATTTGACTTCTTTGGAGGCCATCTGAATTTTTCCTTGAGGGTTTGACTGGAGAGGGTGAGGCTCTTAGGCCGCCTTCTTCTTGGACTCGCTGACTTCGAGAACGCCCATGACGTCGCTCTCCTTCATGATCAGCAGGTCCTGGCCGTCAATCTTGACTTCGGTGCCGGACCACTTGCCGAACAGCACGCGGTCGCCGACCTTGAGGTCGATCGCGATCAGCTTGCCGGCTTCGTCGCGGCCGCCGGGGCCAACAGCGACGATTTCGCCCTGCGAGGGCTTTTCCTTGGCCGTGTCGGGAATGATGATGCCGCCAGCGGTCTTCTCTTCTGCGTCGATGCGCTTGACCACGACGCGGTCGTGAAGCGGACGGAATTTCATGCAGTCCTCCTAAGCAATTGCTCGGGTTGATGATTTCGGGGTGTTAGCAGTCGATACCCGCGAGTGCTACGCAGGCAAGCTTCAAATAGGGCAGGATTTTTGCGGGGGCAAGGGCTTCTAGCAGAAAAATAAGCACTCGGAAGCGCCGGCTGCCAGAATTCCTTGCCATCGTTAACCAGCCTTGAGCCGGGCTATAGGGACCGTATTAGCACGGTGCCCCTTCTGCTGCTAACGCATTGAATTTCAACAGCTTGTTAAACTTTTGGGCTTGAGATGGATTGTCAGTTTGCGTCACATTTGTCTCATGTGAGCGCATCTCCACCGGGTGGCTCCCGGTGAAACCGAGCCACCCCTGAATATGCGCTCCTGCAAAGGAGGTTGGCATGGTCACGCGGGTTGGGGTTGTTTCGGACGATTTCCGCAAGCAAGTGCTGGGGTATGGGCTGACGACGGCGCAAATTCTCTATCGAATGCCGGATCATCCCTCGCTGCTCCAGACCTATGTCTGGCAGAACTACGACATGTTTCCGAAATTCCCGGCGCTGAAGGATTTCCTGGCCTTCTGGCAGGAGAAGCTCGATGGTCCCCTTCATTCGGTGACCGTCGCGCATTCCAAGCTGATCAAGCCGGCCGAACTGCGCGCCGTGGACGGCGTGTTCAGGCTGCATTGAGCGAGGTCCTGCAAGGTGGGCGACTGGGCGCGCACTTCGCGCGCCGTGCCCACCATCTCTCCGCGATCGCGTTTTGCTAATGGTGGGCACGCTCCGCTTTGCCCAAGCTACGAAATCGTTTCCGTGCTAGCGTCTCCCCCACAACAAAAGCGGGAGGCGGCCCATGGCCAAGAAAGCAAAATCGCGCAGCGCAACGCAAGCCGCGGTGAAGAAGCGGAGCGGAGCCAAGGCGGCTGCGCGATCATCGGCGCGCAAGGCGGTGAAGGCGAAGGCTCGTGCTGTCACTCCGAAAAAAGCTGCGCGCCCGAAGCAGCGGATCGCGATCAGCCATTACCGCGAGGAAGACTTCAAGGCCGACGGTCTGCGCGCCTATGCGAAATACCGTGACCTCGGCATCGCCGCTGCCTCCCACGGTCTGGCGCAAGCGCACGTGATCCGCCTGCAAGGCCCCTGCAATACGGAGGAAGTGTCGAAGCTCCACTTCCATGCCGTCGACTTCCAGATGGTCTACGTGCTCAAGGGGTGGGTGAAGACCTACATGGAGGGCGAGGGCGAGACCCTGATGAGGCAAGGCAGTGCCTGGACCCAGCCGCCGAGGATCAAGCACATGATCCTGGATTATTCGGATGACGTCGAGCTGCTGGAAGTGATTTTGCCGGCGGAGTTCAAGACGGTGGAGTTGAAGGCGTGACCTCCTTGTCATTCCGGGGCGCGCCGCTTGGCGCGAACCCGGAATCCATCGGGCGGCATCACGCGAAGTGAAATGGATTCCGGGCTCGATGCTGCGCATCGCCCCGGAATGACGGCGGGGAGAAACCTACGTCAACACCCCCACCACCGCCCCCATCAAACACGTCGTCAGCGTGCCCGACACGATCGACTTCAGCCCCAGCGCGTTGATCTCCTCGCGCCGCTCCGGCGCCATCACCCCCAAGCCGCCGATCATGATGCCGAGGCTGGCGAAATTGGCGAAGCCGCACATCGCGTACAGCATGATCAGCCGCGAGCGGGCATCGAGCGCGTCCGGCGCAAGTTTTGACAGGTCGACATAGGCGATCAATTCGTTGAGGACGGTCTTGGTGCCCATCAGGCTTCCCGCCGTCACCGCCTGATCCCAGGGCAGTCCCATCAGCCAGCACACCGGCGCCATCACCAGCCCAAGCAGGCGTTGCAGCGAGATCGCGCCGCCGCCGATGTTCGGCAGCAATCCGAGGATCGCATTGACGAGATAGACCAGCGCCACCAGCACCAGCAGCATGGCGACGATGTTGAGCAGCAGCTCGAGGCCTGCGCCGGTGCCTTTCACGATCGCATCCATCGTGCTGGAGACTTGCATCTCCGGATCCTCGAGCGCACCGCCGGTGCGCTTGTCGCTGGTCTCCGGCACCATGATCAGGCTGACGAGGATCGCCGCCGGCGCGCCTAGCACGGAGGCGATGACGAAATGCGCGGCCGCGTCAGGGATCAGATGAGCAAGCAGCGTCGCATAGAGCACCAGCACGGTGCCGGCGATCCCGGCCATGCCGCCCGTCATCACCAGGAACAATTCGCTTCGGCTCATCTGCGCCAGATACGGCCGCACGAACAGCGGCGCCTCGACCATGCCGAGAAAGATGTTAGCCGCGGTCGACAGCCCCACCGCGCCGCCGACCCCGAGCGTGCGTTCCAATAACCACGCCATGCCGCGCACGATCGGCGGCAGCACACGCCAATAGAACAGCAGTGTCGTCAGCACGCTCATGACCAGCACGATCGGCAGCGCCTGGAACGCCAGGATGAAGTCGGCGCCCGGCACTTTGACCTCGAAGGGCAGGGTACCGCCGCCGATATAGCCGAACACGAACGAGGAGCCGGCGCGCGAGGCCGCGGAGATCGCGCTGACCGCGTCGTTGATGGCGCCGAAGGCGTGCGCGACGACGGGCACCTTCAATAGCACGATCGCGGTGACGAAGGTCATGGCAAGACCGATCGCCGCCTGGCGCAGCGAGACGGCGCGGCGATTCTCCGCCAGCGCGAAGGCGATCAGCAGCAATGCGAAAACGCCGAGTGCCGATTGCAGCCGCAGCATGATGTCCCCAATCCCGCAATGATTATGGCAGCGCCGGCGTTGCAAAGGCAATGCCGGGAGGCCGCCAAAACCGCCCGCTGTTGACAAGCAGGTCCGCGTCGGCCACGCGGGGCGCGTCGATATCAAGGGGCGGATCGTCCGGGCGTGACCGAACAGGCAAAGACAGAGCAGCCGATCTCAGCAAATCAGCCGGTCAGCGCCCGCGCGCTCCTCTCCCACCGCGCCTTCCTGTTCTTCCTGCTCTCGCGCAGCCTGTCGCGCTTCTCCAGCCAGATCGCGGCGGTCGCGATCGGCTGGCAGATCTACGATCTCACCGGCTCGGCCTTCGACCTCGGCATGGTCGGCCTTGTGCAGTTCCTGCCCACGGCGCTGCTGGTGTTCGTTGCCGGCCACGCCGCCGATCGCTACGAGCGCAAGCGCGTGGTCCAGCTCTGCCAGCTGGTGGAAGCGGCAACGGCGCTGTATCTCGCCATCAGCACCTATCTGGGCGCGGTCGGCGAAGTGCAGATTTTTGTCGCGACCTTCGTGCTCGGCATCGCCGGTGCCTTCGAAAGCCCGACCAGCGCGGCGCTGCTGCCGCTGATCGCGCCGCAGGGATCGCTCCAGCGCGCAACGGCCATCGCGAGCGGCGCCGGGCAGGTCGCGACCATCACGGGTCCCGCGCTCGGCGGCTTTGCCTATGCGATCGCGCCGCATCTCGCCTATGGCCTGATGCTGCTGTTCTGGATTGTTGGCATGATCCTGACCGGCTTCATCCAGCCGCGCCCGCAGGCGGTCGCCAAGGAGGATAGCACCGACAACATCTTTGCCGGCGTCCGCTTCATCCGCGGCAATCCGGCGATCCTCGGCACCATCTCGCTCGATTTGTTCGCGGTGCTGTTCGGCGGCGTCACTGCGCTATTGCCGATCTATGCCCGCGACATCCTCCAGACCGGCCCGATGGGGCTCGGCATCCTGCGCGCCGCGCCGGCCGTCGGCGCGCTGCTGATGACCATGGTGCTGGCGCGCCACGCCATCACGCGCCATGTCGGCATGCGCATGTTCCAGGCCGTGATCGTGTTCGGGATCGCCACCATCGTGTTCGCGCTGTCGTCCTGGATGTGGCTGTCGGTGCTGTCGCTCGCCATCCTCGGCGCGGCCGACACGATCAGCGTCGTGATCCGCTTCTCGCTGGTGCAACTCGCCACGCCCGACGAGATGCGCGGCCGGGTCGGCGCGGTCAACTTCCTCTTCATCAACGCCTCGAACCAGCTCGGCCAGTTCGAAAGCGGAGTGGCCGCCGCGCTGCTCGGTGCCATGCCGGCCGCGGTGTTGGGCGGCGTCTGTACCGTCGCGGTGGCGCTGCTGTGGATGAAGCTGTTCCCGACCCTGCGACGGGTGGAGAGCCTGGAGTAGGGGCCGGACGAGGCTTGAGGACGCCCGATATTGCGGCGCCCAGCCCAGAGATGTCAAAAGAGTATCGGTTCGGCATCTGAATCGTGGTGGCGGCAGCGGCCACCACTCGCTAGGTTTCGAGCAATAGCGAGAGCTGAGCAAATTCAGCCATCGGGGACGAGCCCGGATATTTAGAAACCGGGCCGGCCAGGAGGGAACGGGCATGGAACCAGACCTGGAAGTCGTCCAGATACGGCGCGGTGAGTCATTCAAGGCTTGGTCGCACGGGTATCCGTTCCATACCGTCAGGTGGCATTTTCATCCGGAATACGAGATCCACCAGGTCGTGGCGACCAGCGGTCGGTATTTTGTCGGCGATTTCATCGGCCAGTTCGACCCGGGCAATCTCGTGCTCACTGGACCTAACCTGCCGCACAATTGGGTAAGCGATCTGCCGGCGGAAACGACGATCCCGCTGCGCGGCCGCATCATCCAGTTCAGCGAAGAATTCATCGGCGACACGATGAGGCTGATGCCCGAGCTGTCGGGTCTCGCCGCGCTGCTGGAATTCTCCCGACGCGGTGTCCTGTTTGCCGGCAGCACAAGCAAGGAGCTGGCCCCGCTGATGGAGGAGATCGTGGCGGCCAAGGGCGTGCGTCGGATCGAGCTATTCATGATGATCCTGGGAACGCTCTGCCGCGCCCGCGGTGCACTGCCGCTGTCCAGCCCGAACTATTTGCCCGATCCGTCCGGCTACATGTCGGCTGGAACGAACAAGGCGCTGGCCTTCATCCGCGAGAACCTGACGCAGCCGTTCGGCGAAGCCGATCTCGCGGCGATTGCCGGTCAGTCGCAAAGCGCGTTTTCGCGTTCGTTCCGCCGGCACACGGGAATGTCACTTGTGCAATACGTCAAGCGGCTCCGCATCAATCTCGCCTGCCAGATCCTGATGAGCGACGAATACGCTTCTATCACCGACATCTGCTTCCAGGTCGGCTTCAACAATCTTTCCAATTTCAACCGTCAGTTCCTGGCCGAGAAGGGCATGCCGCCCTCGCGCTTCAGACGATTGCTGGCCGACAACATCAACGCGGCACGCGCCGCCTAACCGGGAGGAGCAAGGGAGGAGGACGATTACGGAAAGAATGACGTGGGCGTGCCGATGGCAGCCTGCGAAGGAGATTGTCTGTCCGGAAATTCCGCATGGCTTCGAAGGACTTCGGTGGTGACCGCCGTTGTCATCCGGCTGCAGAAGCAGGGAGGACGTGTCTCCGAAATATCAACGAGCAGCACTTTAACACCCAGTTTCTGAAAGGGAAGTCCGAATGACCAAGCCCTCGTTCAAGACTACATGCTCCGCCGCTCTCGCCCTATCGCTACTCGGCGCAACGGCCATGTCCTCGCGTGCCGCGGAGGTGAAAGACGCAACCGTCGCCTTCCTCATGCCCGACCAGGCCTCCACCCGCTACGAGCAGCACGATTATCCAGGCTTTGCTGCCGAGATGAAGAAGCTCTGCCAGAGCTGCAAGGTCGTCTATCAGAATGCCAGCGCGGACGCCGCGCGGCAGCAGCAGCAATTCAACTCGGTGATCTCGCAGGGCGCCAAGGTGATCGTGCTCGATCCGGTCGACTCGGCCGCCGCCGCTTCGCTGGTCAAGATGGCACAGTCCCAGGGCATCAGGGTGATCGCCTATGACCGCCCGATCCCGGATGCCAAGGCCGACTTCTACGTTTCCTTCGACAATGAAGGCATCGGCAAGGCCATCTCGGAATCGTTGGTCAAGCACCTGAAGGACGCCAAGGTCACGCCGAAGAACGGTGAAGGGGTGCTCGAGATCAATGGATCGCCGACCGATGCCGCCGCGGGGCTGATCAAGAAGGGCATTCACGCGGGCCTCGACAACAGCGGCTATCCAATTCTCGCCGAATACGACACGCCCGAGTGGGCGCCGCCCAAGGCGCAGCAGTGGGCGAGCGGCCAGGTCACCCGCTTCGGCAAGAAAATCCTTGGCGTCGTCGCCGCCAATGATGGTACGGGCGGTGGCGCAATTGCCGCTTTCAAGGCCGCCGGTATCGACCCGGTGCCCCCGGTAACGGGCAACGATGCGACGATTGCCGCGCTTCAGCTCATCATCGCCGGTGATCAGTACAATACGATCTCCAAACCCAGCGAGATCGTTGCGGCCGCCGCGGCCCAGGCGGCGGTGGAATTCCTCTCCGGCGCCGCGCCCAAGGCGGAAACCACGCTCTTTAACACGCCCTCGAAGCTGTTCATTCCGGCGGTCGTGACCCAGCAGAACCTGAAGGCGGAGATCATCGACAAGAAGATCCAGACAGCCGATCAGCTCTGCACGGGCCGATATGCCGCCGGATGCAAGAAACTCGGCATCACGCAGTAAGCGAAGCAGCATCCCGGCCGCTCGATGCGGCCGGGATGAACGAAGGGAAGGCGGGACGCGAAAATGTCCACGATCTCGGATGTCGATCACCCGCAGGAGGGGCCAGGCGAACCCGTCCTGAGGCTTCGCGGCATTTCCAAGAATTTCGGCGCCGTGTCCGCCCTTGCCGACGTCGATCTCGACGTGCATGCGGGAGAGGTCGTGGCGCTTGTCGGTGACAACGGCGCCGGAAAGTCGACGCTGGTGAAGATTCTGGCCGGCGTGCACCAGCCCACCTCGGGGACAATCGCCTTCGATGGCGAACATGTTGTCCTGCCCGATCCGGCCACGGCGCTTCGCCTCGGCATCGCCACCGTTTTCCAGGATTTGGCACTCTGCGAGAACCTCGATGTGGTCGCCAATATCTTCCTCGGCCGCGAGCTCAATCCAATCAGGCTCGACGAGGTGTCCATGGAGATCCGCGCCTGGACATTGCTCAACGAACTGTCGGCGCGCATTCCGAGCGTGCGCGAACCCGTCGCGTCGCTGTCAGGCGGGCAGCGCCAGACCGTGGCGATCGCGCGTTCGCTGCTGACCGAGCCGAAGCTCATCTTGCTCGACGAGCCTACTGCAGCGCTCGGCGTCGCGCAGACCGCAGAGGTGCTCGACCTGATCGAGCGCGTGCGCGCCCGCGGCTTGGGCGTCATCGTGATCAGTCACAACATGGAGGATGTGCGCGCCGTCGCCGACCGGATCGTGGTGCTGCGCCTCGGCCGCAACAACGGCGAATTCGGACCCGACGTTTCCAACCAGGATCTCGTCACGGCCATCACGGGTGCCGACGAGAATTCGGTCTCCCGGCGCGCCAGCCGACGCCGCGCGCAGCAACCGCGGGAGGTGCGACCATGACCGACAACACGCAACGGGTTTCGACCGCTCGGTTGCTGGACCGTCGCGACGAGCGGGTCGCACATGCGGACACGATCGGCGGCACCATCGGCGCCTTTGTCGACCGAGTGCGGTCGGGCGACCTCGGCTCTCTGCCGGTCGTGGTCGGTCTGCTGATCATCTGCACCGCATTCCAGAGCCTCAACCCGGTCTTCCTGGCCCCTGACAATCTGGTCAATCTGCTGTTCGATTGCTCGACCGTCGGCGTCATCTCGCTCGGCATCGTTTGTATCCTGATGGTCGGCGAGATCGACCTCTCGGTTGGTTCGGTGAGCGGGTTCTCCTCCGCACTGGTCGGGGTGCTGTGGGTCAATCAGGATTGGCCCCTGGCGCTGGCGATCGTCACCGCGCTGGGGCTCGGTGCCGCCATCGGTGCCCTCTATGCCTTCTTGTTCAACCGTCTTGGCATGCCGAGCTTCGTCTCGACATTGGCCGGCCTGCTGGCGTGGCTCGGCCTGCAACTCTATCTGCTCGGCTCGTCCGGCTCGATCAACCTTCCCTATGGATCTCCGCTGGTCAATTTCGGACAGATGCTGGTCATGCCACCGGTCGTATCCTACGTGCTCGCAGCACTTGCCGGCGCGGTCGTATTCGCGACCGGCTATCGGATGGCCGCGCGCAGGCGAGCGGCGGGACTATCTGCAAGTTCGCTCGGCCGCCTTCTGCTGAAGGGTGCGCTAGTCGTCATCGTGCTCGAATTCATAGTGTACTATCTCAATCTCGCCCGCGGCGTTCCATGGATGTTCGGCCTGTTCGTCGGCTTGTGCGTGGTCATGAACTATGCGCTGAAGCGAACCAAATGGGGTCGCTCAATGAGCGCGGTCGGAGGCAATCGCGAGGCCGCCCGTCGCGCCGGCATCAACGTTCGCCGCATCCATGCGAGTGCCTTCGTGCTGTGCTCCACGCTGGCAGCTGCCGGCGGTATCCTTGCAGCTGCGCGGCTCGCATCTTCCAGCCAGCAGGCCGGCACGGGAGACGTGAACCTCAATGCCATCGCCGCGGCGGTTATCGGCGGCACCAGCCTGTTTGGGGGCCGTGGCAGCGCCTATTCCGCACTGCTCGGCATCATCGTCATCCAGTCGATCGCCAGCGGCCTCACGCTGCTCGATCTCTCGTCGTCGCTTCGGTACATGATCACGGGCGCCGTACTTGCCGTTGCGGTCATCGTCGACTCGCTGGCACGACGCTCGCGTGTCTCCCATGGCCGAGCCTAGACAACTCCAACAAGAGGATCGACCGTGGGCCAGGAACTTGCAGGAAAAGTTGCCGCGATCACCGGCGCCGCCTCGGGCATCGGTCTCGAATGCGCCAGGACGATGATCGGAGCTGGCGCGCGCGTCGTGCTGGTCGACCGGGCGGAGGATGCGCTGAATAGCGTCTGTTCCGAGCTTGGCGAGAACGCGATCCCGCTGCGCATAGATCTGACCGATCATGCGAGCATGGCGGGCATGATGCCGCAGGTGTTGGAAAGGGCCGGCCAGCTCGACATCTTCCATGCGAATGCCGGAACCTATGTTGGCGGCGAGGTGCTCGATGGCGACCCCGACGCCTGGGACCGCATGCTCAACCTCAACGTCAACGCGTTGTTTCGCTCCATCCACGCGGTGTTGCCCCACATGGTCGAGCGCAAGAGCGGCGACATCATTGTCACCAGTTCGATCGCCGGTCTCGTCCCTGTCGTCTGGGAGCCGATCTACACTGCCTCGAAACATGCCGTGCAGGCTTTTGTCCATACCGTGCGTCGGCAGGTCGCCAAGTATGGTCTGCGCGTCGGCGCCGTGGCACCCGGACCGGTCGTGACCGCGCTCATCAGCGACTGGCCGAAGGAGAAGCTCGAGGAGGAGATGGCGGCAGGTGGACTGATCCAGCCGACCGAAGTCGCGCAGGCGGTGCTCTTCATGTTGACCCGTCCGAGAAATGTCACGATCCGCGACCTCGTGATCCTGCCGCAGAGCAACGACCTGTAACGCTTCCGCATCTTCGATCTGTTGCTTTATCGGTGAGGGCATCCGAGGTGACTCGTCATTTTCTTGGCATCGACGTCGGTACTGGCAGTGCAAGAGCCGGCGTCTTCGATCGCTCCGGCAGACTTGCCGGCACCGATAGGGCTGACATCACGCTTTGGCGCGAGGCCGGCGACATTGTCGAGCAATCGAGCGAGGACATCTGGCGTGCCGTGTGCCGCAGCGTGCGCGGCGCGGTTGGAAAGGCCGGCATTGCGCCGGACAGCATCGCCGGTATCGGTTTCGATGCGACCTGCTCGTTGCTGGGCGATTGGGGACGCAGCACAGGGATTTAGTCGACCTCACTCACCCTGCTTGCCTAAGGCAGCTTGCAACCCCATGCCTACTGTGCATGGGGTTGTTTTCGCAGTTTTGGTTCAGCCCCGTCCCACGAACGGCATCTTGCTCGCCATCACCGTCATGGTCAGCACGTTGGCATCGAGCGGCAGGCCGGCCATGTAGGCGACGGCATCGCCGACCGCCTTGGCATCCATGCGCGGCTCGTGCTTCATCGTGCCGTCGGCCTGCATCACGCCGGGACCGGCGACCATGCGGTCGGTCATCGGCGTTGCGGCATTGCCGATGTCGACCTGGCCGACCGCGATGTCGTACATGCGCCCGTCGAGGTTGCTCGCCTTGGTCAGGCCGGTGATGGCGTGCTTGGTCGAGGTGTAGGGCGCCGAGAACGGCCGCGGCGCATGCGCCGAGATCGAGCCGTTGTTGATGATGCGGCCGCCGCGCGGGGTCTGGTCCTTCATGATGCGGAAGGCGTGCTGGGTGCACAGGAACGGACCGGTGAGGTTGGTGTTCACCACCGCCTGCCATTGCTCGAGGCTCAGATCCTCGAAATTCACCGGCGGCGCGCCCATGCCGGCATTGTTGAAGAGCACGTCGAGCCGGCCATAGGTCGCCTTGACCTTGTCAAACAGCGCGGCGATCTGCTCCGGCTTGGTCATGTCGGCGGTGACACAGAGGCTTTTTCCCGCTGGACCGAGCTTCGCCGTCTCCTCGAGCATGTCGAGCCTGCGGCCGGCGAGCACCACGGTGAAGCCGGTGTTCATCAGCGCCAGCGATGCTGCGCGTCCGACGCCGGTGCCGGCGCCCGTCACCACTGCGATCCTGTTTGCTTCACTCATCGTTTCCTGCCTTTTCTGCTAGGTCTTGTTGACTAGGTATTCTTGATTAGCTCTTGGGCTCTTTTTCGTTCTTGTAGGGCGGCCGCGGAATGTTCTGATGGGCGGCGCGCAAGGCCGCCGACCAGCGCGAGCGCAAATCGTGGAAATACGGCTCGCCCGCCTCGATGCGATGATTGAGATCGGCGTCACAAGCGTCCGCCCGCACCACTAGCACGTCGATCGGCAGGCCGACGCCGAGATTCGAGCGCATGGTCGAATCCATCGAGATTAGTCCGGTCTTCAGTGCTTCATAGAGTTCGACGTCATAGTGCATTGCGCGGTCGAGCACCGGCTTGCCGTATTTGTGCTCGCCGATCTGCAGGTAAGGCGTGTCGGTGGTGCATTCGATGAAATTGCCGGCGGTATAGACCATGAACAGCCGCATGCGCGCGCCCTTGATCTGGCCGCCGAACAGGAAGGAGACGTCAAACGAGACATCCTCGGACTTTAGCGCAGGGCCCTCGGTCGCATGCACCGCCCGGATCGCCCGGCCGATGCGCTGGGCGGCCTGGAACATGGTCGGCGCGTTCATCAGCGTTTCGATCTCGCCCGTGTTGGGATCTTCCAGGCCCTCGGTCAGGGTGGACAGCACCGATTGGCTGATGGCGAGGTTGCCGGCGCTGGCAATCGCCATGATGCGGTCGCCGGGCTTGGTGAAGATGTGGAGCTTGCGGAAGGTCGAGACGTTATCGAGGCCGGCATTGGTGCGGGTATCGGCGATCATGACGAGCCCGTCCCGCACCAGAATTCCGCAACAATAGGTCATTTCCAATCCCCGAACGCGTTTGCGCGGAATTACTAGCCAATTTCAACAGCCGCTCCAACCCCAATTCCCGCGATCCTCATGGTGAGGAGCGTGCGAAGCACGCGTCTCGAACCATGAAGGCCCGGATCTCGCCCGCGGCCATCCTTCGAGTCGGCGCTTGCGCGCCTCCTCAGGATGAGGTGTGTGCGTGTGGCGCGGCTCAGCTCTGCCGTTGTGATTGCGATTGCGATTGTCCGCCGCGGCCGGCCTGCTCGACCTTGACTTCGACCGACAGTGTCTCCGCGCCGCCGCCGTAGCGGGTGCCGCGCACGGGTGCGGCGCCGAGATAATCGAGCCCGATCGCGACGCGGACATGGGCATCGGTGGTGCAGATGCTGTTGGCGGGATCGAAGCCGACCCAGCCGAGGCCGTCGACATACGCCTCCGCCCAGGCGTGGCCGGCCTCCTGATGCACTGTGCCGTCGGACCGCAAAAAATGGCCGGAGACGAAACGCGCCGGCACGCCGCCGGTGCGGGCGCAGGCGATGAAGATATGCGCGTAGTCCTGGCACACGCCGCGCTTGAGCGTGAACGCTTCGGCGGCCGAGGTGCCGCTGTTGGTCGGGTCCTCGTCGAAGGTCATGTGCTCGCTGATCTGCGTCATCAACGTGTGCAGGAAGCCAAGCGTGTCGCTCTCCGCCTCGCTGCGCAGCTGGCGCGTGACCGCCGCCATGGCAGGATTGACCT
Source organism: Bradyrhizobium sp. Kon10 (assembly GCF_055807395.1). Lineage (NCBI taxonomy): Bacteria > Pseudomonadati > Pseudomonadota > Alphaproteobacteria > Hyphomicrobiales > Nitrobacteraceae > Bradyrhizobium > Bradyrhizobium sp. Kon10. The sequence goes on from NZ_JBVVOZ010000012.1 coordinate 182,103, forward strand.
CGGTCAATTCGGTCGTGCGCAGGAACATGCCGGCCGGAAAGCGCTCGTCCGCGCCGCGCAGCACGCCGCCGGTGTCGTGGGTCTCGATCAGGCCCTCGGCCGTGATCCTGATGTCGTCGACGGGGCCGCAGGACAAGACATGGGTGACGTTGCCGAAGGCGTCCTCATGAGTGTCGAGCTTGGTGTCGGTCGAGACGTCGATCTGCCATTCCGCCACATATTGTCCGTCATGGCTGCACGGCGTCATGCGCAGGATCTGGATCACGCTGGTGGCCTGCGGCTCGTAGCGATAAGTCGTGATGTGCTGGATTCGCAGGCGCATGGTGAACCGTTGTTCTGGCGTCATTCCCGGACGGTGCGCAGCACCGGACCGGGAATCTCGAGATTCCGGGTCTGGTCCTTCGGACCATCCCGGAATGACGGCATGGATCAGATCAAATACTGCTTCGTGATGATTTCGCCCAGCCTGGAATTGTCCGTGATGAATTCCTGAATGAATTCATGGACGCCATGCTGGAAAATGTCGTTCATATTGCTGTGTTCGAGCCGGTTGCGGATGCCGCGGGCGTGGCGCTGGGCCGGGCCCTGGCGGCCATAGGCGACGCCGATCTGGTCGAGATTGCGCACGAGATTGCCGTAGCAGCTTGCCAGCGAGCGCGGCAGCGTGTCGTTGAGGATGAGCAGATCCGCGATCAGCCACGGCTTCAGCGTCTCGCGATAGACCCAATGATAGGCCGTCAACGCGGAGACCGAACGCAGGATCGAGGTCCACTGATAGAAATCGAGCGGGCCGCCGACATGTTCCTCCTCGGGCAAGAGCACGTGGTACTTCACGTCGAGAATGCGTGCGGTGTTGTCGGCGCGCTCTAGATGCAAGCCCATTCGCGAAAACCAGTAGGCGTCGTTGCGCAGCATGGTGCGGTAGGCCGAGCCGTCGAAGCGCAGCGAGGTCTCCTGGACGAAGCGCAGGAATTTGGCCAATTCCTCGCGGGTCGAGGTGCCCTTGCTCCAGACCTCCTGCAATTCGATCCAGGCCGAGTTGATGGTGTCCCACATCTCGCTGGTCAGCGCGGTACGCACCGAGCGCGAGTTCAGCCGCGCCGCCTCGATGCAGTTCCGGATCGAGGACGGGTTGTTCGGCGAGAACGAGAGGTATTCGACGACGTTGTGCTCGTTGGCTTCTTCATATTGCTGATAGAAGCTCGCGGCGACGCCGGCGGTGAGAAGCGCCGAGTCCCATTCATTGGTCTTGCCGATATAGGCGGCCGGCAGAGCGGTAACGCGCAAGGTCGCATCGATGGTGCGCGCGAGATATTCGGCCCGTTCGACATAGCGAGCGAGCCAGTAGAGGTTTTCGGCGGTACGCGACAGCATCTCTCTACTCGTCCAATATCCAGGTGTCTTTGGTGCCGCCGCCCTGGCTCGAATTCACCACCAGGGAGCCTTCCTTCAGAGCCACGCGGGTGAGTCCACCCGGCACGATCGTCGTGCTCTTGCTGCCGGTGAGCACAAAGGGCCGCAGGTCGACATGGCGTGGCGCGAGGCCGCTTGCCGTGCAAGTCGGGCAGGTCGAGAGCGCCAGCGTCGGCTGGGCGATGAAGCCTTCCGGCTCGCGCTTGAGCTTTTCGCGGAACGCTTCGATCGTCGCCTTGGTCGCAGCGGGGCCGATCAGCATGCCGTAGCCGCCGGAGCCGTGCACTTCCTTGACGACGAGCTCGCCCAAATGATCCAGCACATAGGCGAGGTCCTTCGGCTCGCGGCAGCGCCAGGTCTGAACGTTCTTCAGGATCGGCTCCTCGCCGAGATAGAATTTCACGATATCCGGCATGTAGGAGTAGATCGCCTTGTCGTCGGCGATGCCGGTGCCGACGGCGTTGGCGAGCGTGATGTTTCCGGCCGCATAGGCCGACATCAGGCCGGGCACGCCGAGCGCGGAATCGGGGCGGAAGGTGAGGGGATCGAGGTAATCGTCGTCGACGCGGCGATAGATCACGTCGACACGTTTCACGCCCTCCGTCGTCCGCATGAACACTTCGTTGTTCTTGACGATGAGGTCGCGCCCTTCCACGAGCTCGATGCCGAGCTTGTCGGCGAGGAAGGAGTGCTCGTAATAGGCCGAGTTGTAGACGCCGGGCGTCAGCAGCGCGACCGTCGGCTCGCCCGAAGCGCTCTGCGGCGCGACCGAGCGCAGCGCGGAGAGCAGCTCGTCCGGATATCGCTCGACCGGCGCCACCCTGTGGCGGGCGAACAGATCCGGAAACAGCCGCATCATGATCTCGCGGTTTTCCAGCATGTAGGACACGCCGGACGGCGTGCGTGCATTGTCCTCCAGCACGATGAAGTCGTTGGCGTCGACGCGGACGATGTCGATACCGGCGATGTGCACGTAGACGTCGTGCGGCACCTGCTGGCCGTTCATCTCGGGCCGGAACACCGGGTTCTGGAAGATGAGGTCGTCGGGCACGATCTCGGCGCGGAGAATGTCGCGGCCGTGATAGATGTCGCGCAGGAACATGTTGAGCGCGCGCACGCGCTGCTTCAGGCCCTTTTCCAGCAGCGCCCATTCCTTGCCGGACATGATCCGCGGGATGACGTCGAAGGGAATCAGGCGCTCGGTCGATTCGGCCTCGCCATAGACGGCGAAGGTGATGCCGATCCGGCGGAACAGGAGCTCGGCTTCCTGGCGACGATATTCGAGCGCCTCCGGAGGCGTCTCCTTGAGCCAGCGCGCCAGCTCCTGATAGGCGGGGCGAAGGTCCCCGCCGGGAATGTTCATTTCATCAAACGCGACTGCCATAGATCCCGACTGTTTTCCCCAGGCGCTGCGCCATTGCTCAGGTCGTGTCGGTCCTGGTGAAGACCGCAACGTCCCGAGGCCATGCGGCGAGAGTGCATGACTTTCCTAGGCGGTAGCAAGGGCCGGGCCAGCGCGATAAGCATGGACTTGAGACATTTGGCTGATATCGCCTGGGGCTTGCCTGAAAAAATGGCTGAGGACTGCTTATTTCGGCAGCAAAACCGCGTGACTTCAACGCGTTACCCCGGCAAATTCGGCACGACAGGTAAGGGACGTAATTTATGAGCGAGATCGTCACGGCGGGCATTCTGGTCATCGGGGATGAAATCCTGTCCGGCCGGACCAAGGACAAGAATATCGGCTTCATCGCCGAATATCTGACCAATATCGGCATCGACCTCAAGGAAGTCCGAATCGTCTCCGATGACGAGGACGACATTATCGCCGCCTTGAATGCGCTGCGGCATCGTTACACCTACGTCTTCACCACCGGCGGCATCGGGCCGACCCACGACGACATCACCGCCGACAGTGTCGCCAAGGCTTTTGGCGTCGGCATCGACCATCACCCGGAGGTGGTCGCCCGCTTCCGCGAGCGCTGGAGCGAGCAGGACCTCAACGAGGCCCGCCTGCGCATGGCCCGCATCCCCGATGGCGCCGAGCTGATCCAGAGTGCCACTATCCTCGCCCCCGGTTTCAAGATCGGCAACGTCATCGTGATGGCCGGCGTACCGTCGATCATGCAGGCGATGATGGACATCGTCTCGCCCAAGCTGAAGTCCGGCGTCCGCATGCTCTCCGAATCGGTCCGCGCCAACGCGCGGGAGGGCGACATCGGCAGCCCGCTGCGGGCGATTGCCGCCGAGCACCCCGAGACCATCATCGGCAGCTATCCTTTCATGGACGAGGACTCCAAGCCGAACACCAATCTCGTGGTGCGCTCGCGCGATGCGGACAAGCTCGCAGCCGCGATGGCGGCGGTGAAGGAAATGCTGGCAGGATTGAACATCACCCGGTAGCAGGAGCCGCCGGCAGACGAATGGCAGGAGACGATAATGGCTGGTGAACCACCCGAACTGAGCGCGCAGGAGCGCGCGGGCAAGGCCTTCCCGGTATCGTGGGACCAGTTCCACCGGGATTGCCGGGCACTGACCTGGCGCCTGAACGAGGTCGGTCCGTTTCATGCGGTGATCGCGATCACGCGCGGCGGCCTGGTGCCGGCCGCGATCGTGGCGCGCGAGCTCGGGGTACGCGTGATCGATACGGTCTGCATCGCCAGCTACGATCACACCAAGCAGGGCGACCTTCAGGTTCTCAAGGGCATTTCCGACGCGGCGATGAAGCTCGGCGGCGGCACCGGCAAGGGGCTTCTGATCGTCGACGACCTCGTCGACACCGGCAAGACCGGCAAGCTGGTGCGCGAGATGCTGCCCGATGCGCATTTCGCCACGGTCTATGCCAAGCCGAAGGGACGCCCGCTGGTCGACACCTTCATCACCGAAGTGTCGCAGGACACCTGGATCTTCTTCCCTTGGGACACCGCGCTGTCGTATCACCCGCCGCTGCGTGATGGCGCGGCGTGACTATCGCCGTCATTGCGAGGAGCCACCGGGTCCGCGCAAAGCGCGGCCCGATGACAGGCTCCGCGACAAAGCAATCCAGACTGCTTCCGCGGATGCATGTCTGGATTGCTTCGCTTCGCTCGCAATGACGGGCAGAGGCAGCCATGCCCCTGCAAAATCGCGTCACGCCGACCGGCGACATCATCGCCACGCCACATCGCGGGATGTTCACCGGCAATCGCGGCATCATCCACGATCCCGCGACCAAGACGCTGCTGAAAAGGCGCTGGTCATCGCCGGCCTGGATCACGTGCCTGTGTGAATTCCGCGGCTGGCGGCGGCCGGTGATGGCGCGGCGAAGCTGGACCGAGCTGTTCTTTCTCGATGAGGCGACAGCTCTTGCCGCGGGCCACCGGCCCTGCTTCTTCTGTCGCCGCGAGGATGCCATCCGGTTTCGCAACGCATGGAAAGCGGGGAATGGTGCAACCGACCTCAGCGCCAAGGCCATGGACGCGGTGCTGCACCGCGAGCGGCTCGATCGCGGCAACAAGCGGCTGCATGCGCTGCCGATGCCGCTCGCTGAATTGCCCGATGGCGCGATGATCCAGCAGGGCGATGAGAGCTTTCTGGTGACGCGTGGCAAGACGTTGCTGTGGTCACCCGCGGGCTACGCCCCGCATGCGGGCACCCTTGATCGCCCGATGTTGCTGACGGCACCTTCCACGCTGCGGGCAATGATCGCGGGATATCGGCCTGTGTTGCATCCGACGGCGCGCGGCTAGCGCAGCGGCTTACCGTCTTCGTCGACGCTGGTCCGCGCGTCGCGCAGCGCCCATTCGCGGATCACCTGGCGGCAGCGGGTCAGCTCGGCTTCGCTCGCAGCATGCGCATCCTTCGACGCGCGCTCGACCATGGCCTTGCAGTTGCGCAGCACGGAGCGATCTTCCGCGTGCGTCTGCATCGTGGTCGTCGCAAGCGCTGCGACAACAAAGCGCAGCCGGATCGCCGGCATCACACCAACTTCTCGCGCGCCAGCGCGGCGCCGGCGCCGAGCGCCATCAGCTTGGCTTCGGCGATGTCGCGCCGCATCGGCGCCATGCCGCAATTGGTGGTCGCGATGATGTTGCTCTTGGGCACGAATTTCGATACCGCGTCGATCACCTTGACGACGTCCTCGGCGGTCTCGACCGTGTCGCTGGCAACATCGATCACGCCGGCCTGCACGATCTTGTTCTGGAGCAGCGCGAGCAGATCGAGCGGCACCTTCGAATTTCGGCACTCGATCGCCACTTGCTGGATCGGACTCGCATCGATCGCCGGAAAAATCTGCTCATACTGCCGCCATTGCGTGCCGAGCGTTTCCTTCCAGTCGGTATTGGCCTTGATGCCGTAACCGTAACAGATATGCACGGCAGTGGCGCAGGTCAGGCCTTGCGCGGCGCGCTCCAGCGCCTTGATGCCCCAATCGTTGACCTCGTCCATGTAGACGTTGAAGGCGGGCTCGTCGAACTGCACGAGATCGACACCATCGGCCTGCAACGCCTTGGCTTCTTCATTCAGAAGCTCGGCGAAGGCGAACGCCATCTTGACGCGGTCGCCGTAGTAACGGTCGGCGATGGTGTCGATGATGGTCATCGGGCCGGGCAGGGTGAACTTCAGCTTTTTCCTGGTATGCGTGCGCGCCACGCGCGCCTCGTCGGCATGGACGCGCCCCTTGAGTCGGAGCGGCGCCACCACCTGCGGCACCATCGCCTTGTAGCGGTCCTTGCGGATGCCCATCTCGACCTTGTGGGCGAAGTCGATGCCCTCGATCTTCTCCAGAAAACCGTGCACGAAGTGCTGCCGCGCCTGCTCGCCCTCGGTGACGATATCGATGCCGGCGTCCTCCTGGATTTTCACGGCAAGCATGGTTGCGTCGCGCTTGGCGCGGACAAGCTCGTCACCTTGCGACTTCCAGGGCGCCCAGAGCATGTTGGGTTCGGCAAGCCATTCCGGCTTCGGCAAGGAGCCGGCGATCGTGGTTGGAAACAGCATGGCGGCCCTCCGGCGGGGTTGTGTTGCGCCCCTTCCTGCCATGTCTTAACGTCGAGGTACAGAACAACAAAAGTCGCGCCTCGGACCGTAATCGTCATTGCGAGCGCAGCGAAGCAATCCAGATTGTCTCTGCCGAAAGATTCTGGATTGCTTCGCTGCGCTCGCAATGACGGAGGATAAAGCGAAAGACACTCGACAAAACAGGAAACGCCATGATCGAATTCTTCTTCGACTGTTCCAGTCCCTGGACCTATCTCGCGTTCCACAACATCCAGCCGCTGGCCAAGGAGCTCGGCGCCGAGATCATCTGGCGGCCGATCCTGGTCGGCGGCATCTTCAACACGGTCAACCCGAGCGTCTACGCGCAGCGCGAGACGCCGGTGCCGCTGAAGGCACGCTACATGAAGAAGGATCTCGCCGACTGGGCGCGCTCGGCGGGGCTCGCAATCAAGATGCCGCCGACGGTGTTTCCGGTGAACAGCGTGAAAGCCATGCGCGGCTGCATCTGGCTCGGCAAGGACATGGTGCCGTTCGCGACCGCTGTGTTCGAAGCCTATTGGGGCGGCGACAAGGACATTTCGCAGGATGCGGTGCTGGCCGAGATCTGCAAGAAAGTCGGCATCGACGAGCAAAACTTCTTCGCGGGCATTTCGGAGCAGGCGATCAAGGACCAGCTCAAGGCGAACACGGAGGAGGTCGTGGCGCGCGGCGGCTTCGGCTCGCCGACGATCTTCGTCAACAAGGTCGACATGTATTTCGGCAACGACCGCCTGCCGCTGATCCGCGAGGCCCTGCTGCGCAGCAAGGCGAGCGCGGCCTGATGGTGCGGGCTGTCGTTTGCCGCGCGCTCGGTGCCCCCGAGACGTTGCGGCTGGAGGAGTTTCCATCGCGCGCCCTCGAGCCGGACGAGGTGCGCATTGCGATCCGCGCCGCCGGGTTGAATTTTCCCGATGTGCTGATGGCGGCCGGCGAATATCAGCTCAAGCCCGAGTTGCCGTTCACGCCCGGCATGGAAGCCGCCGGGGATGTCACCGAGGTGGGCGCGGAGGCGAGGGGCGTCGCCGTAGGCGACAAGGTCATCGCGAAGATGCGCCACGGTGCATTCACCGATGAAGCCGTTGTCAGGCCGTCGCAGCTCACGCCGATGCCGTCGACGTTCGACTATGCGGAAGCCGCGACTTATCTCGCCGGCCACGGCACCGCCTATCACGCGCTGATCGATCGCGGGCGGGTCGAGCCGGGCGAGGTGCTCTTGGTGCATGGCGCCGGCGGCGGCGTCGGCCTTGCGGCCGTCGAGATCGGCAAGATGCTCGGCGCCACCGTGATTGCGACCGCCTCCAGCGACGAGAAGCTCGCGATTGCCGAGACGCGCGGGGCGGATCATCTTATCCGCTACGACCGCGAGCCGTTTCGCGACGCCGTGAAGCGGATCACCGATGGCCGCGGCGCCGACGTCGTGTTCGATCCGGTCGGCGGCGAGGTATTCGAGAACTCGATGCGCTGCATCGCCTGGGGCGCGCGGCTGCTGGTGATCGGCTTCACCGGCGGCATCGGCTCGGCGAAAACCAATCTGCTGCTGATGAAGGGCGCAAGCGTCCTCGGCGTACGCGCGGGCGAAGCCGTGCGGAAAAATCCCGCGCTCGGCGAGGTGCGCCTGAAGGCGCTGCTCGCATGGGCAGAAGAGGGCAAGCTGCGTCCGAACGTGTCGCACCGCCTGCTGCTGCAGGACTATGCCAAGGCGATGCGGCTGTTGCTCGATCGCAAGGCGATCGGGCGCGTGGCGCTGGTGATGGATTAGCTTCTACCGTCGTCATTCCGGGGCGCCCGCAGGGCGAGCCCGGAATCTCGAGATCCCCAGGTGCGCAAGTGCGCACCAGAGTTCGACGCTTCGCATCGCCCCGGGATGACGCTTCGCGTCACTTGTATTCCCGCTCGCTCCACCACGGGAAATAATCCGGCATATCGCTCGATACCTTGTTCTTGAATTGCGCGGGGCGCTTCTCCAGGAACGACACCACGCCTTCCTTCACATCCTCGGAGCGGCCGCGCGCGTAGATGCCGCGGCTGTCGACCTTGTGGGCTTCCATCGGATCGTCCGCGCCCATCATGCGCCACATCATCTGCCGGATCAGTGCCACCGACACCGGCGCGGTCTTCGCCGCGAATTCCTTGGCGAGCGCGCGCGCGGTCGGCAACAGATCTTCCGGCGCCACCACCTTGCTGACGAGACGCCCGGCGAGCGCTTCCTGCGCGGGAAAGACGCGGCCCGAATAGCACCATTCCAGCGCCTGCGAGATGCCGACGATGCGCGGCAGGAACCAGCTCGAGGCGGCTTCCGGCACGATGCCGCGCTGGGAGAACACGAAGCCGAACCGCGCGGCGTCCGACGCAATGCGGATGTCCATCGCGAGCAGCATGGTGACGCCGATGCCGACCGCCGGGCCGTTGACCGCCGCGATCACCGGCTTGAGGCATTTGAAGATGCGCAGCGTCACCTGGCCGCCGCCGTCGCGCACTTGCGGATCGCTGTAGTCGACCTTGCCGTCGGCGAAGCGTTTCACCGGTCCGCGCCGCGCGTCGCGATCGAAAGTGTTGGCGCCCGAGGAAAGATCGGCGCCTGCGCAAAAGCCGCGGCCGGCGCCGGTGACGATGATGGCGCGGACGTTGTCGTCCTTGTCGGCGGCGTCGAACGCGTCGATCAACTCGGCCTGCATCTGAGCATTGAAGGCGTTGAGCTTGTCGGGCCGGTTCAGCGTGATGGTGAGGATCTGCTCGGCGATCTCGTACTTGATCGTCTCATACGCCATAGTGGTTTCCTTCCCTTGTTTCTTTGTTGATCTCTCTAGCATGTCATTCCGGGGCGCGCGAAGCGCGAGCTCAGGTGCGCAATTGCGCACCTGAGAATCCATTTCTCCACACGACTATGCGGATGAATGGATTCCGGGCTTGCGCCAAGAGGGCGCAACCCGGAATGACGAGAGAGTGTTTGTTACGCCGGCGGGCTCGGCCACGGCCGCTGCGGGCCGCGCAGGCCTTCGAACGCCTTGGCCATGCCGAGCACGCCGATGTCGTCGAAGCGGCGGCCGACGATCTGCACGCCGATCGGAAAACCCTTGGCATCGAAGCCGCCGTTGATCGAGACGGCGGGATTCTCGGACATATTCCACGGCACGGTATAGGCAATATGCTCGAACGGCTTCATCGGATCGTTGAGGGGTGAAGCCCATTCCGCCGGAAAGTTGACGTTCGGCGCCGTCGGCGAGATCAGATAATCGAGCTCGCAGAACAGTTTTGCCGCGGCAGCGCGGATCGCCATGGTCTGGTTGAAGCCACGGATCACGTCGACGCCGGACAGCTTTGCGCCAGACTCGCCCCATTTGAAGATGTAGGGCAGCACCTTGGCCTGGTCGGCGGGCGTCAGCTTGGACAAATCGTCCCACATCCGCGCGCGCCAAAAAATGTCGAGGCCGTCAAGCATCTCGCGCGTGAGGATGCCGTCGACTTCGGTGATGACGGCGCCGGCGGATTCGAACGCTTTCGCGGCCTTCACCGCGACGTCACGGACCGGCTTCTCCAGCGGCTGACCGACGCCGGGATCGAGCATCAGCCCGATGCGCAATTTGCGCGGGGACTTCTCCAGCCCCTTCCAGTTGAGGGGTTCGGCGGGCAGGCTGGTGCCGTCGCGCCGGTCCGGCTTTGCGATCACGCTCATCATCAGCGCGCAATCGTCGACGGTGCGGGTGATGGGTCCGGCGACGCGGCCGACATAGGCCGGATCGAGCGGCACCCGGCCAAAGCTCGGCTTCAATCCGACCAGGCCGCACCAGCCCGCGGGCAGGCGCACCGAGCCGCCGATATCGGTGCCGAGATGCAGCGGACCGTAGCCGGCGGCGGCTGCAGCGCCGGCGCCCGCGCTGGAGCCGCCGGGATTCTTGCTGAGGTCCCAGGGATTGCGCGCGAGCGCGTGGAAGCTGGAGAGCCCGGAGGACAGCATGCCGTAATCGGGCATGGTGGTCTTGGCGAAGATGATCGCGCCGGCCTCGCGCAGCCGTGCCGCGGGCGGTGCGTCCTTCTCCGCCGGCACCAGCTTGACGCTGGCAGCCCCCAGCGGCACCGGCACGCCCTTGGTCGCGATGTTGTCTTTCACCGTGACCGGCACGCCGTCGAGCGGGCCGGAAGGTTCGCCGCCGGACCAGCGCGCCGTCGAGGCCTTGGCGGCCTCGCGCGTGGAGTCGGGATCGAACGCATAGAGCGCCTTGAGGTGCGGCTCCCACGCGGCGACGTGCGCGAGCACATCCTCCAGCACCTCGCTCGGCGAGAACTGCTTTGCGCGATAGCCGGCGATCAGATCGACCGCGGAGAGATCGTGCAGCGGGGTGACCGCCTCTTCGACGCCCTTCTTACGCATGGGCACCCACCGGCATGCGCGTCTCGATGATGCGGGCGAACATGCTGGCGCCGATCGGCAGGATCTTGTCGTCGAGCACATAGCCGGGATTGTGCACCGGCACCGAGCCGTCGTGGCCGACCCAGAAATAGGCGCCGGGAATGGTTTCCAGCATGTCGGCGAAATCCTCGCTGCCCATCTTCGGCTGGGTGCGGGTGATCACCTTGGCGGGGTCGACCACGGTGCGCGCGACCTCCTCGACCACCTTGGACTGCTCGACCTGGTTGACGAGCACCCCGAAAGTGTCGCGGATGTCGACGTCGATCTCGCATTGATACGCGGCCGCGATGCCGGCGCAGATCGTGCGCACACGTTCGCTGATCAGCGCGCGGACTTCATTCGAGAAAGTGCGGATGGTGCCGCAGAGATGCGCTTCGCCGGGGATGACATTGTAGGCGGAGCCGGCATGGATCTGGGTGATGGACACGACGGCGGCCTGGAGCGGCTCGACGTTGCGGCTGACGATGGTCTGGATCGCCTGTGCCAGGGTGGTCGCGATGATCACCGCATCCTTGGAGCGCTCGGGCATCGCGCCATGCGCGCCATAACCGCGGATACGCAGATCGAAGAAATCGGCGCCGGCCATCGCCGGGCCCGGCAGGATCGCGATCTCGCCGAGATTGAGATCGGGCGCGTTGTGCAGGCCGTAAAGCTCGTCGCAGGGAAACTTCTCGAACAACCCGTCCTTGATCATCGCACGCGCGCCGCCAAGGCCTTCCTCGGCCGGCTGGAAGATCAGGTGCACGGTGCCGTCGAAATTCCGGGTCTCGGCGAGGTAGCGCGCGGTGCCGAGCAGCATGGTGGTGTGGCCGTCATGGCCGCAGCCGTGGAAGCGGCCGGGAACGGTCGAGCGCCATTTCAGATTGGTGTTCTCTTCCATCGGCAGCGCGTCCATGTCGGCGCGCAGGCCGATCCGCTTGCCGCTCGAACCCTTGCCCTTGATGACACCGATCACGCCGGTGCCGCCGAGGCCGCGATGCACTTCGACGCCCCAGCTCTTCAGCTTGTCGGCGACGATGCCCGAGGTGCGGATCTCCTCGAACCCGATCTCCGGATGGGCGTGGAGATCGCGGCGGATCGCGGTGAGTTCGTCGGCATAGCCGTCGATGCGGTCAATGGTGGGCATCTGTCCTGTCCAGTTAGCGTGATGGAGGATTGAAAACGGGGCCGTTCGGCTTGATGCGGATGCCCGGCCGCAGGCGCGTCCAGGGCAGGGAGGCCGTGTCGGCCGGCATCGCGCCGGGCGCGGCGCAGATCATCAGCTTCGCTGCGATCGGCTCGAAATCGGCGCGGAAATGCACCGAGCTCTTGTTGACCAAAATCTTCTGTTCGGTCGGCTCGATGCCGACATAGCGATACATCGCCTGATCGGCGAGTTGCGCCTTGTGCGAGCTCACGACGATTCGGACGTCGCCGATGCGCAAGCCTGCGGAGGGGCCCATCTCCATCTCGCGGCCGCCGTAATAAGGGCCGGGCGCGATGAAGCGGCCGTCGGAGAGGTTTTCGACCAGGAAGGTCTCGCGATAGGGCTCGTCGCCGGGAATGCCGGACTTGCCGCCGAGCGACAATGTCACGGTGGCGCCGACGCCGGCCGCATGCGCGGCCTTGGCCGATTCCGGATCGTAGATCGCGCCGGTCGCGGCACTCGCGTTGTTGCGCACCAGCGCGCGCAGCATGCCGGTGGTGTCGGAATCGCCGCCCGCGCCCGGATTGTCCTGGGTGTCGGCGATGATGATTGGCTTGCTCGCGGCCTTCGCGAGTTCCATGGCGTGGCGCACGCCCTCGTCGGGCGACCAGATCTTGCCGTCGAAATCGTCCTCGTGGCTTTCGATCAGTTTGACGATCGCATCCGCTGCGCGGTCGGCGTCTTCTTGCCTCAAGCCATAGGCGAACACGCTCGGCCCGCAATCGTGGAAGTCGGCGGCGGGGAAGCCGGGTGCGAAGGAGAGTGTCGGAATCGCATCGCTCTCCAGCGCGGCAAGCCTCTGGTAGATGCCCTTGGTCGGCTGGTCGTTGGTGCACTGCCAGCTGATCGGGATCAGGAACGGCAATTGGCGGAATGATTTTGCAAAACGCTGTTTTGTTTTGAGGAGCAGCGCGAGATGTTTGGCGCAGGAGCGGCCGGTCTCGGCCATGTCGACATGGGGATAGGTGCGGTAAGCGATCAGCGCGTGGGCATGTTCCATCATCTCCGATGTGACGTTGGCGTGCAGGTCGAGGCTCGTGACCAGCGGAACGTCGTGGCCGATGACGCGGCGCACACGCGCCAGGATCTCGCCTTCGCCGTCGTCGAGATGCTCGGTGACCATGGCGCCATGCAGGTCGAGATAAACGGCATCCAGCGGGCCAGCGGCGGCGATGCCGTCAACCATGACCTTCACGATGCGTTCGAAGGCGTCCCTGGTGACATGCGCCGAGGGACTCGCGCCGCAGGCAATCGTCGGAATGAGTTCCCAGCCGTTGGCTTCGGCAGCGTCCGCGAAGCCGGCAAGCCCGACATTGATGCGCCGCATCACCTTCAGCACGTCGGCGCCTTGCGTCATCGCCGGCCAGCCACCGCCATGCTGAAACTCTGCGAACGTCGCCTTTGTCCGGGCGAAGGTATTGGTCTCGTGCAGAAAGCCGCCGACGGCGATACGTGTCATCCAGTTCAGTCCCACGCCAAATGATGCGCGCGACGTTACCTGCCTTCGCGGCAAGAGCAAGCGACCAGACAATCGCGCCACGCATGGCCTCAAGCTGTTTTGGGAATGGTGCGAATCTTCCCACCGTCATTCCGGGGCGCGCCTTCTTAGGCGCGAGCCCGGAATCCATTGCGCGACGGAGTTTGCGGTCCGATGGATTCCGGGCTCATCGCTTCGCGATGCCCCGGAATGACGGCCGAGAGATATTACACGCTCGCCGCCACACCTTCCGCGACCGGCCGGAAGTTCGCGAAGTCCCAGCCGCGGCCGGGCGCGGCCTCGAGCAAGGCCCTGGTGTAGGCCTCCTTCGGATGAGTCAGCACTTCGGCGGCCGGGCCCTGTTCGACCACGCGGCCGTGCTGCATCACCACGACCTCGTCGCAGATTTGGGCGGCGACGCGCAGATCGTGGGTGATGAACAGGATCGCGATGCCGAGCCGCTTCTGGATCTCGTCGAGCAGTTCCAGCACCTGCGCCTGCACGGAGACGTCGAGCGCCGAGACGGCCTCATCCGCAACCAGCACGTCCGGATCGAGCGCAAGCGCACGCGCGATCGCGATGCGCTGGCGCTGGCCGCCTGAGAACTGGTGCGGGTAGCGTGACACCGCGTCGGCGGGCAGGCCGACCAGCTCGAGCAGCTCGCGCGCGCGCTTGATCGCGTCCGCATGCGAGGTGCCGTAATTGATCGGGCCTTCCGCGATGCTCTCGCCGACGGTGACACGCGGATTGAGCGAGCGGTAGGGATCCTGGAACACGATCTGGATCTTCTGCCGGTGCGGCTGCAACAGGCGCCGCGAGATGTCGGAGATCTCGCGGCCGGCCAGGCGCACGCCGCCGGAGGTCGGATCGATCAGGCGGACGATGCAGCGCGCCACCGTCGATTTGCCCGAGCCGCTTTCGCCGACGATGCCGAGCGTGCGGCCCTTGCGCAGTGTCAGCGTAACCTTGTCGGCGGCGACGACCTCGCGGCCTTTGCCGAAGAACGCCCGCTCCTTGTAGACTTTGCCGAGCTCGTTGGCCTCGAGCACCACCGGCTCCCTGCTGTCCTCGCGCGGCGCGCGCGGCACCAGGCTCGGCACCGCCGAGAGCAAATTTCGGGTGTACTCCATGGTCGGGTTGCGCAGGATGGAATCCAGCGTGCCGGTCTCGACCAGCCGGCCCTGGCGCATCACCGCGACCCGGTCGGCGATTTCCGCGACCACGCCCATGTCGTGGGTGATGAACAAAACGGCGGTGCCGTGATCGCGCTGGAGATCGCGGATCAGGGTCAGGATCTGCTTCTGCGTGGTGACGTCGAGCGCCGTGGTGGGCTCGTCCGCGATCAACAGCTTCGGTTCGAGCACCAGGGCCATCGCGATCATGATGCGCTGGCGCTGGCCGCCGGAGAGGCGGTGCGGGTAGGAGGCGAAGATGCGCTCGACCTGGGGCAGGCGCACCTGCTCCATCATGTCGAGGATGCGCTTCTTGCGCGCTTTCGCATCGAGATCGGTGTGGGCGCGCAGCACTTCGTCGATCTGGCGGCCGACCGGCACCACCGGATTGAGTGCGGTCATCGGCTCCTGGAAGATCATCGCCATCTGCGTCGCGCGGAGCTGGCGCAGCCGGCGGTCGGTCGCGGTGAGAATCTCCTCGCCGACGAGCTTGACGCTGCCGCCGGTCGGAACCAGCGTGCCTTTCGGCAGCAGGCCCATGGTGGTGAGCGAGGTCACCGACTTGCCCGAGCCGCTTTCTCCGACGAGGCATAGCGTCTCGCCTTGGTGGACCTGGACCGAGATGCCGTCGATGATGTTGGCGCCCTTCGGTTTCTTGCCGATGGAAACGACGAGGTTGTTGATGTCGAGGATTGGGTTGGTCATGCGAGGTCTCCACCGTCGTTCCGGGGCGCGCGCAAGCGTGAACCCGGAACCTCGAGATTCTCAGGTGCGCAACTGCGCACCATAGTTCGGTGCTTCGCACCGCCCCGGAATGACGGGATAAATTGTTTCACTTCCCCTCCCGCTGCTTCATGCGGGGATCGAGTGCGTCGCGGGCGGCGTCGCCGATCAAATTGATGCTCAGGATGGCGATCGAGAGCAGAAGGCCTGGCCAGAAGATCAGTGTCGGCTTGAGCTGAAAATACTGGCGGCCCTCGGCCATGATGTTGCCCCAGGTCGGGGTCTCCGGCGAAATACCGGCGCCGAGGAAGGAGAGAATGGCCTCGGTCAGGATTGCGGACGCACAGACATAGGTGCCCTGGACGATCAGCGGTGCGATCGTGTTCGGCATCAAATGCCGCCACATGATCTTCGGCAGCGAGGAGCCAAGCGAGATCGCCGCCTCGACATAAGGCTCTTCGCGCGCGGACAGCACGACCGAGCGCACCAGGCGCGCCACGCGCGGGATCTCCGGGATGGTGATCGCGATCAGCACGGTCCAGATGCTGGCGCCGGACAGCGACACCACGGCGATGGCGAGCAGGATGCTCGGCATCGCCATCAGGCCGTCCATGACGCGCATCAAGACCGAATCGACCAGCTTGAAGAAGCCGGAAACGAGGCCGATGGCGAGCCCAATGACGATCGACAGGATCGCCGAGCCGACGCCGATCAGGAGCGACACGCGGCCGCCATAGATGACGCGTGACAAGAGGTCGCGGCCATAGGCGTCGGTGCCGAGCAGGAACTGGGCCGATGAAGGCTTCAGCCGCAGCGACGGCGACAGCTGGATCGGATCATGCGGCGCGATCAGCGGCGCCAGGATCGAGATCAGCACGATCAGCGCCAGCAAGACCGTTGCCGCGGCGATGATCGGCGTCGAGGTGAGGAATCCGAAGCGCGGCCGCAGCGGCGACGTGATCGGAATGGACGACTGGGGAAGGGTATCGACCGACATTTTGTCCTTATCCTTGGCCCTAGTACCGGATCCGCGGATCGAGCAGGGTGTAGGCGACGTCGATCAGAAGATTGACGACGACATAGATCAGCGACGTCAGCAGGATCATCGCCTGGATCACCGGATAGTCGCGCGCCAGCACCGCGTCCACCGTGAGGCGGCCGATGCCGGGGATGTTGAACACGCTCTCCGTGACGACGACGCCGGAGATCAGAAGCGCAAAGCCGGTCCCGATCACGGTGATCACGGGCACGGCGGCATTGCGCAGCGCATGCCGCATCATCACGGCGACCTCGTTGATGCCCTTGGCGCGCGCGGTGCGGACATAGTCCTCGCCAAGCACGTCGAGCATCGCCGCGCGCGTCATGCGCGCGATCAGCGCGACGTAGATGAACGAGAGCGCGCAGGTCGGCAGAATGATGCGTTCGAAGAACGGCCCAAAGCCCGCGCTGATGCTCTTGAAGCCCTGCACCGGCACCCAGCGCAGATCGATCGCAAAGACCTCGATCAGGACATAGCCGATCACGAACACCGGCACGGAGAAGCCGAGCACGGAAAGACCCATCACGAAACGGTCGATCCAGGTGCCGTGCTTCCAGGCTGCGATCACGCCCAGGGGAACTGCGACGACGACGGCGAGGATGATGGTCGACAGCGCGATCGAGATCGAGGGCTCGACGCGCTGGCCGATCATCTTGATGACCGGGAGGTTGGAGATCAGCGACGTTCCGAGATCGCCATGCAGCAGCTTGTTCACCCAGGTGATGAACTGCACGATCAGCGGCTCGTTGAGGCCGAGCGAGGCACGGATGCGCTCCAGCCGTTCCGGCGTTGCATTGTCGCCGGCGAGAATCGCGGCGGGATCGCCGGGCGTGAGGCGGAGCAGGAGGAACACGAACAGCGCGACGACGCCCATCACAGGCACCGCGGCAAAGATTCGGCGAACGAGATATCCGAGCAAGTTGAATCCGTCAGATGAGAGTCAAATCGGGGGCAGCGGTCGTGGCCTGTTCTGCCACCAGCCTAACATTTCAGCAATTCCCGTGCCATCAGGGCCACAGATATTGCAGTGCGGCCCGTCGTTTTCAGCGCGACGTTCCCCGCGGCGTCATTCCAGGGTGGCCAACAGTCCCGCCATCAGGCGGCCGCGTTCGGCGAGGCTCTCGACTTCGATATACTCCTCTAACGTGTGGGCATTGCCGCCACGCACGCCAAGGCCATCGAGCGTCGGGATGCCCATTGCGCCGGTGAAATTGCCGTCGGAGCCGCCCCCGGAGCTCGCATGCGGCAGCTCAGTGCCGAGCGATTTGGCGACGCCGCGCGCCTTTTCATAGAGCGCCATGGTCCCGGCATCCGGCTCCCAGACTGGCCGCGTGACGCCGCGCGTCACCTTGAAACTCACGTCATTGCTGGTGCCGGACAACGCCAGCATCCGCTCGACGCCGCGGTCGAGATCGGCCTGGCGCTTCGCCATCGAGAGCGCCTCGCCGGTGGCGGTCGTGGCAACGCAATTGACCCATTGGCCGCCATGCACGACGCCGACCGAGAAGGTGCAGTCCTCGGTCGTCATCGCGTCGATCGCAAGAATCTGCCGCGCCATCTCGCGGATCGCCGAGCGTCCCGCCGACAGTGTCGCGCCTGCGTGACTGGGCCGTCCGGTCGCCTCTAAATTGAATCGCGCAATGGCGTAACGTCCGGTGGTGACACCGTTGTCGGCGCGCCCGGGTTCCGGCACCAGCACATATTTGTTGCGCGCAGCTTCCGCCTCGATGATGTCTCGGGTCGAGGGCGTGCCGACTTCCTCGTCCGGTGTGAACAGCACGGTGATCGGCAGCGGCGTCGTGAAGGAGGCGCGTGCGAGCTGCCGGATCGCTTCCAGCGAGAGATAGTTGCCGCCCTTCATGTCGTAGATGCCGGGGCCGTAGCACTTGTTGCCTTCGCGCCGCCATTTCAGCTTCTCGATCGTGCCGACGGGGTGAACGGTATCCATGTGCCCGGCGATCAGGATTCCCGGCTCACCCTGCTTCGGATGCGGGAAACGCGCGCGGACGACGCCGCCAAAGCCTTGCCGGCCGGCGATGCGTTCGATCGTCGCACCCATGATCGCCATGTCCCGCGCTGCGATATCGAGCATGCGGTTGACCGCGTTCGCGTCCCAGGTCGGGCTTTCGCACTCCACCCAACTGCGCAGACCCTGGAGCATGGCGTCGGAATCAAAGGGAAGATTGGTTGGATTCATCGGAAGGTCTCTCAAGCTTTGAAAGATGAAGCGCGCATCGCACCCGCGAAAGCTAGGGCAAGGGGACAGCGTTGTAGAGCTAATCCGTTGCTTGCGGAGCCCCATGCGCGCGCCGCCGTGGACTGCAGCGAAACCGGATTGACGCGCTCGACGCTGTCTGCAAGTCTCGAAAAGATAAAGGCATTGCATGAGGTTAGTTCGCCTAAAGAACAATCCGAATGCTCAACCAATAACCTGCCTTTGACCGGTTTCACGTCAGGAGAAACTTTCAATGTTCGATTTGATGCGCATGGGGCGTCGCGCGTTCGCCTCCAAGCTTGCGCTGTCGGTCCTCGCGCTCTCGACCGTGCTGGCCTCGCCAGTGCTTGCGGCCGGCAAGACCATCACCGCCGTGATGCATTCCGATCTCCGCATCATCGATCCGATCTTCACGACCGCCTACATCGCGCGCGACCACGGCTACATGGTTTACGACACGCTGATCGCGACGGACGCAAACTTCAAGATCCAGCCGCAGATGGCGGACTGGAAGATCTCCGACGACAAGCTCACCTACACCTTCACGCTGCGTGACGGTCTGAAGTGGCATGACGGCGCACCGGTGACGGCGGAAGACTGCGTCGCTTCGCTGAAGCGCTGGGCTGCGGTCGACGGCATGGGCCAGCAGATGATGCAGTTCACTGCGAGCATCGAGGCGACCGACGCCAAGACCATCACGTTGAAGCTGAAGGAGCCTTACTCGCTGGTGCTGGAATCGATCGGCAAGCCGTCTTCGCGCGTGGCCTTCATGATGCCGAAGCGTCTGGCCGAGACGCCGCCGGACAAGCAGATCCCCGAGCAGATCGGCTCCGGCCCGTTCAAGTTCGTGCAGAGTGAATTCCAGCCCGGCGTGAAGGCGGTCTACGTCAAGAACACCGACTATGTGCCGCGCAAGGAGCCGCCGAGCTGGACCGCCGGCGGCAAGGTGGTGAAGGTCGATCGCGTCGAGTGGATCACCATGCCGGATGCGCAGACCGCGGTGAACGCGCTGCAATCGGGCGACATCGACTTCATGGAAGTGCCGCCGTGGGATCTCCTGCCCGTGCTTGAAGGCAATTCCGACGTCAAGGTCGAGACGCTGAACAAGTTCGGCTACCAGACGCTCGGGCGTATGAACTTCCTCTATCCGCCCTTCGACAATCCGAAGATCCGCCGTGCAGCGCTTCTGGCGATGAACCAGAAGGACGTGCTCGACGCGCTGGTCGGGAATCCCAAATACTACAAGATCTGTGGTGCCTTCTTCATCTGCGACACCCCGTTCGCGACCGATGTCGGATCCGAATCGCTGGTCAAGGGCAACGGCATGGCGGAAGCCAAGAAGCTGCTTGCCGAGTCCGGCTATGACGGCACCCCCGTCGTGGTCATGGTGCCCGGTGACGTCGTGACGTTGAAGGCGCAGCCGACTGTCGCGGTGCAGCTGCTCCGTGAGGCCGGCTTCAAGGTCGACGCGCAAGCGACCGATTGGCAGACGGTGGTGAGCCGTCGCGCCAGCCAGAAGCCCCCGAAGGACGGCGGCTGGAACATGTTCTTTACCAACTGGGTCAGCGCCGACGTCTCCAACCCGATCTCCAATCTCTCGATCGGCGGGCAGGGCAAGAAGGGCGGCTGGTTCGGTTGGGCGGAAGACGCCAAGATCGAGAAGCTCAAGGACGACTTCGTCCGCGCTGCCTCGCTCGACGATCAGAAGAAGATCGCGACCGAGATCCAGAAGGAAGCCTATGATCAGGTGATCTACGTGCCGCTCGGCCAGTATCTGGCCCCGAGCGCGTGGCGGAAGTCGCTGAGCGGCGTGCTCGACGGCCCGGCGACCCCGGTGTTCTGGAATATCGACAAGTCGGAGTAAGGCAACGCCGACTAGAAACAGGGCGTCCTGCCCTTCGTCCCATCGTCACGCGGCGCCGCTGTCATCAGCGGCGCCGTTGTCTTTCGCGGGCGTTGTGCCGCAGGCCTCTGAGCTTTGACGGTTCAAGTCTGCGATTGTTGCTATTTGTTTCCAATCTGACCTAGATGGTCCGTCGTCAGACGACTTGCTTTCCCTCCCTCGATTCGAATCCCGTGCCGATCGATTTTGCATTCCAGGCGATGGCCGAACGATCAGATCGCGCCCCGGCGCGCTGGCGGCGGCCATTGCTGCGTTGGCTCGAGGGTGTCGAGGCGGGCTGGGCGGTGCCGTTGCTGCTGGTTTGTTTCGTTGCGGTCTGGACGCTTTACCTCGCCGTCGCCTATGCTGGCGGCGGCCTGCATCCCGACACGCTCGAGGCCTGGACGCTGGGACGGAATTTCGCGTGGGGCTATCTCAAGCATCCGCCGCTGATGGGTTGGAGTGCCGCGGCCTGGACCGCGGTGTTTCCGCTCAGCGACTGGTCACTGCAACTGATGGCGATGGCCAATGCCGGGCTCGCGCTGTTCTTCGTCGATCTGGTCTCGCGGCAGTTCGTGACCGGGCACAAGCGCATCCTGGTGCTGCTGCTTTTGATGCTGACGCCGGCCTATCAATTCCACGCCCAGCGCTTCAACGCCAACGCCGTGCTGCTCGCGGTCTGGCCGCTCGCGACCTGGTGTTTCCTGCGCACTTTCGAGACCCGCAGCACGTTCTGGGCGGTTGCGGTCGGCTGCACAACGGCGCTGGCAATGGTCGGCAAGTACTATTCGGTGTTCCTGGTGGCGAGCTTCGCGTTTGCCGCACTGGCCCATCCGGCGCGACGGGCCTATTTCACCTCTGCTTCGCCCTGGATCTCTGTCGTCACCGGGCTTGCTGTGCTGTCGCCGCACATCCATTGGCTCGCAACCACGGGCGCCTCGACCTTCGCCTATGCGCTGACCCACGCCAATGGCAACACGGTGAGCTCGCTCAGTGACGTGAAGAACTTCCTGTTGGGCCTTTTGGCGGCCATGAGCGCGGTCGCGGTCGTTTGGGTGCTCATCGCGGGGACGCGGCTGAAGCAGTTTCCGGCTGACTTCGCTGCCATGAGCCCGGGCCTGCGGCTTCTCGTCTACGTCTCGATTGGCACAATCGTGCTGCCGGTCGTGACGTCGCTCGCGATGGGCACCGATCTGCCCTCGCTGTGGGCGTTGCAGGGGCTGTTCCTGTTTGTGGTGCCGGTCGTGTGCGGCACCGGTTACCCGATCGAGCGGTTCTATACCGCCAACCTCACGGTCGTTACGGCAGTCGTCGCGGCTGCAGCCGTGTTCGTTGCCGCGCCGATCCACGCGGTGTACCGCAACAGCCAGGGCTACGAAGAGGGCCGCAATTTCTATGCGCCGGCAGCGATCGAGCTCACCCGGCAATGGCGTGAACTGACGGGCGAGCCGCTCGGCGCGGTGAGCGGCGACGATTCGCTGGCGTTCGCCACTGCCTTCTACAGCCCGGATCACCCGCGTTACGCGCGGCCCCTCGCGCATCAAGACGAATGGGGGCTACCGCGCAAGACGACGCTCCATCGCGGCTGGGCCGCGCTCTGCTTCCGTGACCAGGACGATTGTGGTCGCTGGATGGAATGGGTGTCCTCGCGCGCCGGAAATTTTGTCAGGCGCGAATTCACGGTGCAGGCGTCACTGTGGGGAAAACCCGGTTTGACGCGCGATATGATGGTGCTGATGGTGCCGCCACGTGCGAACAGGGACGTATCGCCTGAAAGCGCCGCACAGGATTTCAGCGCCAGCAAGCGCAGTTCGGACTAGAGCGCATCTCAGCAGTGGCTGTCGCGAACGCCCTCAAGCCCCTCGCTGGCGAAGGGCGGCGTGACGGGCGGCTCCGCGGGCGTACGCTGCGTCTCAGCCACGTCCGTCTCTTGATCGGCTTCGTTGAGTTCCGGTTCCATAAGGCGGCCTTTCGAATTGCTGCAGGACAACATCGAAAAGCGCGCGTCGTTCCTCACGCGATGGCGCGATGATGCGGCTTGAACAGCCGCCCCTTCTCCACGACCAGCACGATGGCCAATGCGGCAAGCGTCGACAGGAAGAAGCCGACCGAGAACGGCAGCAAGGTTCCGTCAAAGCTCTGACCGATCGCCGTGCCGACCACGATGCCGATCAGCGTCGTGATCGAGCCGTACAGCGAGGACGCGGTGCCGGCGATGTGGCCCTGCGGCTCCATCGCCAGCGCGGTAAAATTCGCGACCATCATGCCGAACGAGAACATCATCAGGGCCGACAGCACCATGAACAGCGCAAGCGGCAATATGCCGAGGCTTTCCGTCAGCAGCATCACGCCGGCCACAGCGGTATAGAGCGTCAGCGCACCGTGCGAGATCACACGCATGCCGAGGGTCCCGACAAACCGCGCGTTGAGGAAGCCGGCAATGGCGGTGCCGGCCGCGATCGCGGCGAAGGCGAGCGGGAAGTAATGGCCGAGGTGGTAGATGCCGGTGAAAACCTGCTGCGCGGAGAACACATAGGCGAACAGCGCGCCCATGACGCTGCCGGCCGCCGTCGCATAGCCGATGGTCTGTCGATTGGTGACGGTCTGGCGAAAGGCTGAGAGCACGTCGGCAGGTGCAAGCGACCTGCGCTCCGATTCGGGCAACGTCTCCGGCAGCCGCCACACGCTCCACGCCAGCGCCAGCAGGCCGTAGAACATCAGCACGACGAAGATGCCGCGCCACTGCGTCACCAGCAGCACCGCTTGGCCGAACGAGGGCGCGATCACGGGCACCGCGATGAACACCATCATCGCCAGCGACATCACGCTCGCCATGCGGCGGCCGGCGTAACAATCACGCACGATCGAGGTCGCGATCACGCGCGTTGCCGAGGTGCCGAGCCCCTGCAGCGCGCGTGCGAGCAGCAGCGTCTCGAACGAGGGCGCCGCCACCGCAAGCACGCTCGCGACCGCATAGACCGCCATGCCGCCGAGCAGCACCGGGCGCCGGCCGAACCGGTCGGACAGCGGCCCCATCACGAACTGGCCCGCGCCAAAACCGATCAGGAAGGTCGACAGCACGAGTTGGAGATGGTTCGCGTTGGGAATGTCGAAGGCGGCTCCGATATTGGGCAGCGCCGGCAGCATCATGTCCATCGCGAGCGGATTCAGCGCCATGATGGACGCGATCACGATGACGAACTCGGGAAAGCCCATCGGTCGGTGTCCCGCGGACACCCAGTCATCGGCATTGACGTCGGACAAGAAGCTCACCTCTGATTTCAGAGGCGTTATCTATCGGCCATGCTGCAATGCACAACCCATGTTTTGGGATGGCTGTCAGGCAGGTCGGTGTCGGACAAGAATTGGTGAGGAGCCGTTGCTTCCAGACGTTGGCGGCGTTCGCGCTACTGGCTGGAAACCAGGGATTCACCATAGGGGCGGGACCGCACACGGAGGAGATGAATCCGCAACCCATCCTGTCCATTGTGACCCGAATGAGCGCCGGCAAGGCGCTGAGGAATCGCCGCCAAACAAGGTACCGCCGTGTCCGACACCACCAGTACAGCACGTTGGTTGGAGCCGCCCGCCGGCATGGCGGCGAGGCGCAACATCTGGCTTGCCTGCCTGATCGCGCTGGTGACGCTGCTGGTGCTCGGCAATCTCGCCAACGACACGGCGCTGGACGTGAGATATGGCTGGGATGTTCGCGTCAATTGCGCGGCGGTCGATGCGCATGCCGACGCGCTCGATCCTTATTTCGTCAAGAATTTGAAGGGCACGAAACTCTCTTATCCCTACCTGCCTGTGACCTTGGACGTTTTCCGCCCGCTGTGCGCGGGCGGCATTCTCGTCGGTGATCACAGGGGCGTCTTTCTGGTCCTTGCCCTGCTCTGTGCCCTGCTGCTGCCTGGTCTCGGCCGCCCGCGCAGCTTGCGGGACATCGGGCTCAGGGTGCTCTGCGCGCTCGGCGCTTTCGTCGGCTTCGAGTGGGTTTTGGCGTCGGGAAATTTTGCGATCCTGAGCGGCGTCCTGACCGCCGCCGCGCTCGCGCTTCTGCTTCGTCCAGCGATGTCTGCGGCACATGGTGATCGAGCTGACGTCCCTCGTCTCGCAGGGGCTGCATTGCTCGGTCTTGTCATGTCGTTCAAGCTGGTGTTCTGCCCGGTGCTGGCGGCGCTGTATTTCCTGCCGCTGCCGCGGCGGCGGAAAATCGTCCTGATCGCGGTGGCGGGCCTCGGCTTCGCGCTGCCGATCCTGATCTCGATCCTCTTCTATTCACAGCTGTGGTCGAGCTGGTTGCTCGCGATCACCGGAGGGATCCCAGATCAGCATTCGGTCCAGCTCGAGGAAACCAATCCGTCGCTACTGCTGCTCGCGCAAAGCGTCGTGGACCGCGTCGGCCTCCCCGACAGCAAGCCGATCGTGTTCGCCGTCTATGCGCTGGCGGCGGCCGCGTCCGTTCTCGCGCCGCTCGGCTGGTCGCTGCTGCGCGCCATCCGCAACAATCAGGGATCGTTACTGGGCCGCCTCGACCGCTGGCTGATCGATCATCCGGATGCTGCGATGCGCGTCACCGTGCTCGCGATGTACGGGCTTTATCTCTGCTCGCCGCGCCTCAAGGAATACGCGTTTTTCGAACTGGCGGTCTATGCCGCCGTCCTCATCGTCGATCTTCCGGCCGCGGCCCTTGCGGCCGTGCTGACCGTCGGCATTGCCGTTCCGACGCTGGTGTCGATCACGGGGAATACGATCGAGGGCGGTTTTGTCCAGGTCGCGGTCGCGCTCATCTGCTTCTGGATCATGCTGTTGGCACAGTTCGCGCCGTCAGCTCTGGTGGTGCGGGCAGCCGGGGTCGAACCGGCACAGCGCTTGCGCACCGAGGGATTTTAAGTCCCTTGCGTCTACCAATTCCGCCATGCCCGCTTGATCCAACGAGATCAAACACTTAAGTCCTGCCCGGCGGTCTGGAATTGGCGCTTGTGGTGGCCCGGGCAGGCGGTTCTTCCTTAAGCGAGCCGGCCGCACAAGGCAAAGCCTCAATCCGGACATCTGGCCCTGCTTTAGGCATTCTCAATCCACGGGGACTATTCATCCGGCATGTCTGCTTCGCCTTCCTATCGCCTGCGCCTGTGTTGCACGACTGCCGCGCTGCTCGCGGCCGGCTTCGCGTTGCCCGGCTGCGCCAGCGTGAGCGAGACGATCGCTCCAGCCTTTGCCGATCCCGCCAGGTACGAATTGTACGACTGCAAACAGATCGAGGCCGAGCGCAAGGGGCTCGCCGCCCGCACCGCGGAGTTGCAGAGGCTGATGGACAAGGCGGAGACCGGGACCGGCGGCGCTGTGGTGTCCGAACTTGCCTATCGCAACGACTACATCGCCGTGCGCGGCTCGGCGCAGCTTGCCGAAGACGCTTGGCGCCGCAACAGGTGCCGAGAAACGCCGCCTGATGCGGTCCCAGCGGCCTCGGCGCCTCAGCGGCCGGACATCAAGCCCGCCCCGCAATCCAGAGGCACGGCTCGCTGAGCACGCTGCGCCGGCGCTCGTGCGTCACGGACGCCAGCCGTAAATCCAGTCCTGGCGGGCCAGCATGCGCTCCGGCCCGAGTGCGCGGATCGCAAGATCGCGTGCGAGCGCAAGCGGGCCGCCGAGATGATAGATGCGGCCCTGCTGCCGTGCGGTCCGCTGCACCCGCCTGACGCGGGCCTGACGCGCCCGGCCGTATTGCTTCAGCGCCACCGCAATGCCGACTGCGCTCTCGGCGGCCTCGAGGCTCAACTGGCGGGCGAGCACGGCTGCATCCTCGATCGCCATGCCGGCCCCCTGCGCCGCGAACGGCAGCATCCCGTGCACGGCGTCACCAAGCAGCGCGACCGAATCTTTATTCCAGGGGCAGCCCTCGGGCACGCCGAACAGCGCCCATTTGCGCCAGCTGTCGACGGCCGCGAGCATCATCCGCGCCGTCGGTGGCCAGCGCGGCGCGGCGAAGGCGTCCATCACCTCGAACGGATCGCCCGGCGTGCTCCAGCCCGGTCTGTTCCAGGTGCCCGGCAGCACCGCCACGACGTTGATCTGGCGGCCGCCGGCGATCGGATAGGCGACCAGATGGGCGTTTTGGCCCATCCAGAGTTGCACGCGCCGCGCGGTGTAATCCTTCGGCAACTGCGTGGCATCGAGCGTGCCGCGCCAGGCGATCAGCCCGGAGAAGCGCGGCCGCACCTCCGGAAAGATCTGCTGGCGTACCGTCGACCAGATACCGTCCGCCCCGATCAGCGCGCTGGCCAGATCGCTGCGGCGGATCGTGCCGCTGCGATGGACGACCGTCAGTCCCTTGGCGTGAGGCGCGACATCCTCGAAGGTCGCGCCGAGTTTCAACTCGACATCGGGATGGTCGGAAACCGCGCCCGCGAGCGCAGCTTGCAGGTCGGCGCGATGCACCACCCAATAGGGCGCGCCGGCGCGGTTGGCGGCGGCTTCACCGAGCGGCATGCGCACCAATTCGCCGCCGGCACGCGCGCTCATGATCGAGACCGCCTCCGGGACGACCGCGCGCAGCTTGAGCCGCTCGGTCAAGCCGAGCTCGACCAGCACGCGGCTGGCATTGGGGGAGAGTTGCAGGCCGGCGCCGACTTCCTCGAGCCGCTCGGCCTTTTCCAGCACGACGATGCGAAAACCGCGGGCCGCCAGCGCAAGCGCGGCCGTCAGTCCTCCGATTCCGGCACCTGCAATGACGATTGTTCGGGAGAGCGCCACTCCTGACCGATAGAACCGGTCAGGCCACCTTGTCCTTCAGGACGCATTCCGGCGGCCGGGCATCGCCAGCCTTCAGGTCGGCGGCGAAGCGGTAAAGCGTCGAGCAGTAGGGGCAGATGATCTCGTTGTCGTTGCCGAGGTCGAGGAAGACGTGCGGATGGTCGAACGGAGGGTTGGCGCCCACGCACATGAACTCTTGCGAGCCGATCTCGATGACGGCAACACCGGCATCGTTATGGAAGTGCGGGACGACATGATCGGACATCGTAACTCATCCTGGAGTGGCAACGGCGGTAGACACAATCAACGACTGGCGCGGCATCTTTAAGGCGCCGCGGACCATACTGGCGGGTGCAGATGATTGCTAGTCCAGCGGAACCGAAAGGTCCGCAATGCCCCATGCTCATTTGCTCATGCAAATTCGACACAATCTTGCGGCCTGAGAGAAGCCCTTCTTTCGTCGGGGACGTTGTGTCGCAATTCTGGCATACTATGTCCCTGGACGCGTGTAATTGCGGCAAAAGACGAACCATCAGGCGCAACCGATCTTAGGACCGTCCAGGCTTTGGCATGAAGTGGCTGCGAATCACCACAGCGTTGACCGGAATCGCGGCGTGCGGCCTCGTGCTCGCGCAGGTAGCGCCGCAGGCCCGTGAGGCCGGAGCGATTCTCACCGTCCGGGACGATCCGGCCGCGCTCTCCGAACTCAAGCTCGACGCGGCGCTGCGGAAGAACGACCGGCTGATCCAGGACAACATCGAGGCCGCGCTTGCCGCGGGCGATTCCGATCTCGCCGACAGTTTTGTCGCGCTCGCGCGCGACCGCAACGTGGCGCTTCCCGACGACCTGCTGAGCCGCGTCGGCGATGCGGTGAAGGAGGAGGGCTCCAGCTCGCATTTTGCAAAGCGCTTCGCCATCGGTCTCGTCACCGGCAATGCAGACGATGTTGCGAGCCTGTCCGGGACGGTGGCCGGCGATCTCTTCGTCATCGGTGATATCAGGGATGTCGTGCGCGAGGGTAAGCATCTCGCCATGGGCGAGGACACCGACCGCCTGGTGCTGGGCCTCGCCACCGCCGGGCTTGCTGTCACCGCCGCAACGTATGTGTCCGTTGGCGGCGCGGCGCCGGTACGCGCGGGACTGACGCTGGTGAAGAATGCGCGCAAGGTCGGGCGGCTCGGCGAGGGACTTGCTGCTTGGGCCGGCAGGTCCGCCCGCGAAGTGGTCGATACGCCAATGCTCCAGAACGCGGTTGCCTCGGGCTCTGTGTTGCGCCCGGGCGAGACCGTGAGCGCGATCAAGGCCGCGTTCCGCGCCGAGAAGGCCGGTGCGCTGGTCCGGCTCGGCAAGGACGTCACGCGCGTCGCCGAGAAGACCGGAACGCGCGGTGCCATGGACACGCTGCGCATTGCCGAAGGCCCGAAGGACGTCGCCCGAGCGGCGCGGCTCGCGAAAGCGCAGGGCGGTAAGACACGCGCGATCATGAAGCTGTTCGGGCGCGGCGCCTTGCTGCTGATCGGCGGCGCGTTCGATCTGGCGCTCTGGCTGTTCGGCGCGGCATTGACGCTGTTCGGCCTGTTGGCTTCCATCAAGGCAACGACGGAGCGCCTGACCCTGGCCTGGTGCGATCGCAAACGGGCGCGCCGGCTCCGCCGGGCGCAGCTCGCCGCTGAAGCCGCTCTGGCAAGCGCTGCCGTCGCGGCCTGAAGCGCGAAGCGCTTCAGCCTATTCTTTTGAGCATGATCTTGCCGGAAAACCGCTGCACAGTTTTCCGGATCATGCTCCAAGATCCACCTTCAAGATCAACCTTCAACATCAACCTTCCCCTCAACGACTTGCGGAACTGCTGATGCCGAGCTTTCACAACGGCGCCGTTGAAATTGCCTATCTCGACGAAGGCGAGGGCGATCCGATCCTCCTGGTGCACGGCTTTGCCTCGAGCAAGAACGTGAACTGGGTCTATCCGACCTGGGTCTCGGAGCTGCGCAAGAACGGCCGCCGCGTGATCGCGCTGGACAATCGCGGCCATGGCGAGAGCGCGAAGCTTTACGAGCCCGCGCAATATTCGATCCCGACCATGGCCGGCGACGTGCTCGCGCTGATGGACCATCTCGCCATCCCGCAGGCCGACATCATGGGCTATTCCATGGGCGGGCGGATGACGGCGTGGCTCGGGCTCAACGAGCCGCAGCGTCTGCGCTCGGCGATCCTCGGCGGCATCGGCATTGGCGGCCTGATCGAGGGCAGCGGGCCCGGCGAGAATGTGGCGAAGGCGCTGGAAGCACCCTCGCTCGATGACGTCACTGATCCCGTCGGCCGGACGTTTCGCGCGTTCGCCGATCAGACCCGCTCCGACCGGGAGGCGCTCGCCGCGTGCCTGCGCGGCACGCGTGAGCTGATGACGCGGGACGAGGCCGCGCGCATTGAGGTGCCCGTGCTGATCGCGGTCGGCACCGCCGACGACGTTGCGGGATCCGCGAGCGCGCTCGGGGCCATCATCCCCGGCTCGGAAGTGCTCGACATCCCCAACCGCGACCACATGCGCGCGGTCGGCGACAAGGTCTACAAGACCGGCGTGCTGGATTTCCTGTCACGCCGCGGCTGACCGTAAGCGGCCACTGGTTCCGGCGCCTCTCTCCAGATAGTACCCCACCGTGACGTCCGTTTACTGAGGTATGGCGGACAAGATTTGCTCAGGTTGAGTTCTTCGCATTTTGACCCGAAGCGGGCATTTCCGCATGGCTCGAAGCTTTCGAGCCATGCTGTCGATGTTTGGGACATTGCTGCCGGGAGGGTCGATTAACGGTGGCCCGATTGCCTGGCTTCGGCGACTAGCTTTTCGCCGGGCAACTTGCCGCCAGCCAGCAGGCTGGTGCAAATCCACCGAGACTCTCTGGGCGTCGCGCCAAGGAAACCCTTGGTCTCTACGCAGTGCGCGTAGCTGTTGTAGTTGAGTGTGTCTCGGCAGGTCGGCGAGAACGCGCTACCATCAACCCCTCCCTGGCCGGAAAGGCTACATCCAACCCATGGGGCGTTGCCGACCCTGTAACTTGTTTCGCAACCACCGTTGCAACTGCTGGCCGATCTCTCGAGCTTGGCAAGCCTGCCCAAGGCCGTATTCGGCCCGAACACCGGATTTTGAGCGGCTGACAGGCCGGTCGCACGATGGCCGGTTGCCCGATGGGATGTCGCGGTCGTTGGCCCCTGCCTCGGCACAACCGTTGGTCTTGCCTTCGGCGCTTCGACTGAGACGGCGGGAAGCGAGGAGTTTGGTGTGGGCTGCGACATTGCCGTACCGCTTGTGCTGCACAACAAGATAGCTGACAAGGTAACGACCATTGACGGCACGGCGAAGCCTAGTGACGATCTCATGAGGTACCTCCCAAATGCGGGACGGAACGGCCGTCCCAACAGCTAACGGTTGTATCACAACGTTGCGATACGGCCAATTTGGAAGGCGAAAGCCCATTTGAGGATGAGGCGCCATCGACATGATCGCTCACCGAGCGCGGGCCGCTCGCGCCGTTGCGATGTGGTCTATTGGCCCGAAGGCGAAGATCGCCGTCGTGTCCGGCACGTCGGCAGTCGAGGCCAGACCGGACCTCGGGCCGACGCGAGCAAATCGACGCGAATGACCGTGCGCCCCGAGGGCGCGAACTACAGTGAGGGAGGGTCTCACCCGGATAATTGTCGATTGGTC
>NZ_JBVVOZ010000013.1:0-211367 GCF_055807395.1 Bradyrhizobium sp. Kon10
GCATAGCGATGCCGCCAACGGCTGACAATCCGCGGCTGGACCCCAACTTCCTTGGCAATCGACCGGGTGCTGCGTCCCTCCGCCGCCAATAGAACGATCCGCGCCCGCTTTAAATCGCGCTGCAATGTCACCGGCGAGCGACAACGCGCCTCACACCTTGCGATCTTTCCGCGAAAGCTGAACTTCTCTTCCTTCGGGTACCATCCCGATCTTGAATCATCACTCACCCTCTAAGGAAAGGGGTACTAGTCCGCTATCCGCCCAATCTTCAGGAAAGCAGATCAGGCCTGGTGAGCATTTTGACGCAAGCAAGATGAGTATTTTGACGCAAACAAAGAGGCCAGCCCAGAGCAGTAGGCTGATCGCACCCCCAATTATCAGGCCACGAAAAAAGCGTACACCTTCATCCTCATCAGCGCCCCTTGCTACGGCGGCGTGGCGAACAGTCGACTTTTGATAGTCGCGCGTGCGGCTGAGATCGACCTTATTCATGCACTACTATTCGGCTCGGGATCTGCCGGGGCAAGTCCCTCAAAAGTGTGCCCGCTGTGCTCTTCCGAGGTAGCGTTTAAACCATCCTCTCCTTCGACCCCACAAGGGGGCTCGGCCGCGGGAGATGCGCCTCGCGGCTGCCGGGCGTCCCGTCAGCCGGCAAGCGACGCAGCCGCTGCGACAACGTGCAGCCGAGGAGTGCAAGCTACATCATGGGATAGGCGCGGCTACCGCGTGAATCTCCGACCACCGGATATCGACCGCTTTTTTAAAGAAAGAGCGCAACGGGAATGACCGACAGGTCCGACACTGTTGGTTTCGGTCAGTTCAACGCCTAGGCAAGCCACTTTGGCGTGAACCTCACGGCGCGAAGGCGTGGTTCGCTCGTGAGACCCGCGCGCCCTACGGTTCGTTCCGACGCGTGTCGAAGCTCGTATTCCTGCAATTCGGGCACTTTGGGATCTTGGGCCCCTTCGCAACGTGCGTCGTTTCGTGGCATCGCTCACAGCGAAAATCGCCGGTTTGCTCCGCGGCTTCTCCAGCATGTGCAGCCATTGCGTTCTTCCTGTGATCCCTGGGAGCCCAATGAATTGGCCGCGCAGGGGTTTCTATTTGTCTCATCGTTTTGTCCCGCTGTGCACATCTGGCAATGATCGTTGAGGATCGGCTACTAGAAACAATCTGATCAACTCCTGCTTTTCCGATCGTACCGTCATGAGCGAGACCACCAGCGCAGCATGTGGGGGCCGCGCCGATCGGTGCCCCCTAAATTGTCCAAGCCAGGAGAACGTCATGAAACAGTTGATCCTCGTCGCAGCATTGCTCGCATGCTCAGCCGCTTCTGGGCTCGCGCAGACCTCAGCTCCGGTTAATAGCTCGCAGATGGACGCGGCCTCCAGCGCCAGCGATCAGAAGAACTCGGGGGATCAAGCCCAGAACGGCGGCCGGGCAGCACAGAACATGGCTGCGATTCAGAAGATCAGGAAGGATCTGGAGAATGCCGGGTTTACCGACGTGAAGATCGTCGCGCAGTCATTCGTCGTCCAAGCCAAATCCAGCGACGGCAACCCGGTGGTCATGACGATCGGACCGCACGGCATGTCGGTCTTCGAGGCCATGAGTTCGGGCTCCAGCACCGTCGGGTCGGGGTCAGGCGCAGCCAATTCAGCTTCTCCGGCAACGGGCTCCTCCAGCCATCAGAATGCTGGCGGGCACAAGTAGGCAACGCCGGCGCGACCCGGCATCCTTACCGGCCGCAGGAAGGCCTTCGGCATCCGGACTGCGGAAGCAACCAGACCCGCCAGTCCAGGACGCGCCGCGCGTGAGCGGATGAGAGCATGGCACCACTTTCATTCATAGCCGTGCTGTTGTGTCTTGCGTCGACATTCGGGCTCCTTAACCGGACTCTTCTGCGGCTCCCCGGCACGATCGGGCTGACGGTGGTTGCGCTCGTCGCTTGTGGTGATCGCGTTCGGCGCTCTCTTTCCCCCTTTGAATGCACATTCCAGGGATGGTGATCAGGTGTTCCAGGCGATGGTGATCACGGATTCCAGTGATCGTGATCAGGTGCGGAGGCGAACACGGCTGACGGGTTTAAGTGTGCTGGAAATGGCCTCCTCGTCAAGGCTGGCGGCTTGGTTCGAAGATTGTCCCGGCGGTCCATGGGAGGGACCCGTGCGCGGCGCGGAGTGCCCCCACGAGCGACGCAGCGACGCGCGCGGGAGGGCCTGTGGGCCGGCGGGGCGATCGGGCGCGAGGTGCTCACGGTTTTCTCTTTTCGCCAGCCTGACGGCGCAGGCTGTCGCCCTTGAGCTCGATGCGATGGGCATTGTGAATGATGCGGTCCAATATCGCATCGCCGAGGGTAGGATCGGCAATGACGTCATGCCATTGCGACACGGGGACTCCCTTGTCGTAGCGATCATCGACGATCTCGAGCAGATCCCGGCGCTGGTCGGCGGTGAGCGGTTCGGGTCCCCAGTCGTCGAGGATGAGGAGATTGACGCGCTCGAGCGCGGCGATCAGGCGCGCCAGACGGCCTTCGCCGCGCGCCTGGTCGAGATCGGCGAACAGGCGGGTGGTTCGCTTGTAGAGGACGGAGAAGCCGTCGCGGCAGGCTTTGTTCCCGAGCGCACAGGCCAGCCAGGACTTGCCGGTGCCGGTTGGGCCGACAATGACCAGGTGGTTGCTGTCGCGGATCCACTGGCAGGTGCCAAGGTTCTGGAAGAGCGAACGGTCGAGACCACGGGCGGTGCGATACTCGACGTTCTCGATGGCGGCGGCTTGACGGAGCTTGGCACTGGTCAAGCGGCGCGTGAGGCGGCGGTTGTCGCGGGCGGTAACCTCGCGATCGACGAGGAGGCCGAGCCAATCGGCGTGCGGCATCTCGGCCGCCTCGGGATTGTTCTGCAGTTCGACGAAGGTATCGGCCATTTGTTCTCCCGATACCAGCAAAAATACCAGCAAACCGGCCGGCTGGGATCGGATAAGAACAAACGGTGACGAACGCGTATGTACGCAGAAAGGCCCATTTTTCAAGGGCTTCTGAGCACTGCGCGGATGGTTGCGGACGATTTCGAACTGGCTTGAACAGCCTAGTTGGTGCCCCTGGCCGGAATCGAACCCACGACAAAAGGTCATTCTCGCGGTCTTAAGTTGGGGCGTCGCGTACAAGTGGTCGCGGCACGAGTCTTTGCGAGGCGGCCGTCTCAACGGCCCCGCTTGTTCGCCGGGCTTGCTCCGACTCCGGCCAAACGCATTGAACTTCCGAAGATTCCAACGCCCTAGCAAGCGCTGTTCTCGTAGGGTAACGCCGCAACGAAATCGCAAGGAATTTGGGTGAAACGTACGTGAACAAAACGGGAAGAGAACGACTGCTAAAGCACAAACATCAATAACTTAGAACATGTCCACTGCGTTCGGGACGCAGGGGTGGCCTCGATCAGCTCGCAATTTGCGCGAGTGTTGCTATCCGCGGTTGCGCCTCCCGCAACCACGGACAGTCCCGCAGCAGCTGCTGCGGGAGTTGCCGGAATTCTCAAACTACGACGGCCGCGAGTCAGCCGCGGCTGGCCTGGCCCGCTACGCTCGGAATCAGGATGGATCTTTGCACTCATTTTTGAGCTGCTGATTGAAGATCGACAGAGCCGGGCCATTGCTGTCCTGCTCCAGAGCGAAGGACTGCGTCTGATCGACGAATTGAACGGCTGGTCGGCCTCGAGGCGGCAGGTGATAACATGACAGCGGACGCGGTGCAGTCGATGTGCGCGCAGTTGAGCGCCTCCGGATACAAACTGCGCTCTGCCCTCGGCTCCGCCGCTCCGAGCAGCGTCATAGACACGGAGTTCGGATCGGAGTGGCTGCCCACCACCTCGGCGCCGTCTCAGCCCCTAGTGCCTTGATCGTCGACAGCGGCGGCGGCCAGCTTTGGAAGAGCTGCGCGCCTCAGGCGGTCACTAGCCCGGTGAGTGGGGCGACGCGCTGCTTTTCCGAGGCGCATCTGCATCGGAGGTCGGAGGCGATGGAGTCAAGTCGCTAGAGCTAGAGAGATCCCGCGAGATCGGGCCAGGTGTTGGTCAAGGACGACCGGCTGGCCCTGAGGAACGTTTTCGAAATACCGAAATTTGGCTTGCTCCGTTGGGCAAATCAGTGCTTCATAAGGCGCTGGCTCTAAACTATTGGGAGACCAGTGTGATGGCTGACGAGGTCAATATCTCCTGCGATCTGTCCAGAATCGCTAAGCTCAACGGCGACTTCAGAAGGAACTACGGAACCCTGCTTGGGGCCTTCCTGTATCTGAGATCTATCAGTGCCGCGCGCGGGCGTTCTTGGCTGTGGGGCGGCCTGTTTTCCCTCGTCTGTTCCGCCGTGCTAGGCCGGCTGAGCAAGCACGGCTTTTCATTGCTCTGGTGACCGCGCCAGACCGAAGTGGAGCAGCTCCGCAGCGGAGGGCGCGCATGGCCGACGCCCTAATCATTCGCCCCGGGTCCGATCTGCTATGTCCGACAAATGCGGACGGGCCGCCCAATACATCCGGATGTCAACGGACAATCAGCGTCACTCAACGCAGATCCAGGCGGCCGCAATCGCGGTGTATGCCGCACAGCGTGATCTCCTCATTGTGCGTACCTATACGGACGAAGTGCGAAGCGGTCTTTGCATCCAGCACCGCGAAGGGTTGATCGAGCTTATGGATGACGTCCGTTGCGGCCGGACGGATTTTCGACCACATCCTCGTCTATGACGTGAGCCGTTGGGGGAGATTTCAAGATATCGATGAAAGCGCGTATTACGAGTTTACCTGCCGCCAGGCGGGGATCAAGGTTTGCTATTGTGCGGAGCAGTTCGACAATAAGGGTAGCGTCATCGCGAGCATCGTGAAGAATCTCAAACGGGTAATGGCGGCCGAATACTCACGAGAATTTTCGGTCAAGGTCCATGCTGGCGCCTGCCGCGTCGCTAATCTCGGTTCAAGCAAGGCAGTCCGCGGGGTTCGGCCTCGAACGAGAACTGATCGATGAAAGCGGTTGTTCAAAGGGCATCTTTGCTAAAGGCAAACGCAAGCATCTGCAGACTGATCGGGTCGTGATCCGGCCGGGGGCGGAAAACGAGCAGCGTATCGTCGCCCACATCTTTCGGGAGTTTGTCGTTCATCACCGGTCCCGAAGATCCATCCTTCACGGATGCTACCCCGCGTTGGCCTTCAACCCCGCCGCCTGGATACCTGCCACAGCACATGCTTCGTCATTGTCGGAGGTGTCGCCGGAGACTCCCACAGCGCCGAGCAGGGTCGTGCCGTCCTGGATCAGCACGCCGCCGGGGACCGGCACCAGCGCGCCCTTTGCAATCGTGTTCACGGCGTCGATGAAATAGGCCTGCTCCTGCGCCCGCTGGTACAGCGCGCGCGAGCCCATGCCCATGGCGAGCGCGCCATAGGCCTTGCCGTGGGCGATCTCGGCGCGCATCAGGCTGGTGCCGTCTTGTGCGGCGGCGAGCTTGAGCACGCCGCGCGTGTCCAGAATAGTGACGACGAGCGGTTTGAGCTTCAACTCCGTGGCCTTTGCGAAGGCGGCGTCGAGGATCTTGCGGGCGGTGTCGAGGGTCAGTTCAGCCATGGCTGGGTTCCTTTGCAACGGGAGTGGTGGAGTGGGTTTTGGCGCGATCGAGGCTCATCGCCAGCACGCGCGCGACGTGAAGGGCTTCGCGTTGCGTGCCGTCCTGGATTTGGTGCCGGCACGAGGTGCCGTCGGCAACGACCAGCGTCGTCGGGTCCGCGCCGCGCACGGCGGGTAGCAGCGACAGTTCGGCCATCTCGATCGAGGCATCGTAGGTGTCGCTGCCATAGCCGAAGGCGCCTGCCATGCCGCAGCAGCTCGACTCGATGGTTTCGACCTTCAGGCCGGGCACCAGGCGCAGCACCTGCTCGACCGGCTTGAAGGCGCCGAAGGATTTTTGATGGCAATGGCCGTGTACCAGGGCCTTGTCGGCGACAGCACCGAGCGGCAGTTGCAGCCGGCCGGCCTCGGCCTCCCGCACCAGAAACTCCTCGAAGGTCAGCGCATGGGCGCCGACCGCGTTAGCGTCATCGTCCTTGCGCAGCGAGGCTAGCTCGTCGCGCAGCGTCAGCAAACAGCTCGGCTCCAGGCCCACGATCGGCACGCCGCGGGCGGCGAAGGGCGCGAAGGCGGCGACCAGCCGGTCAAGTTCGGCTTTGGCTTGGTCGACGAGACCGGCCGAGAGGAATGTGCGGCCGCAGCAGAGCGGCCAGCCGCCGCTTGACGGCTTCGGCAGATGCACGCGATAGCCGCCGGCCCCGAGCACGCGCAGAGCAGCCTCGAGGTTCTCGCGCTCGTAGATACGGTTGAAAGTGTCGGCGAACAGCACGATTTCGTGCCCGGCCTCCGGACCAACGGCATCCGCGGACGGCGCGAACACGTCGCTGCGGAAAGCGGGCAGCGCGCGGCGCGCGCTGATGCCGGCGACGCGCTCGAACAGCTTTCGCAGCAACGGACTTCGGTTGCGCAGGTTCGCCAGCCGCGCGAAGCGCGAGGCCATGCCGGCATAGCGCGGGAGGTAGCCGACCAGCCGGTCGCGCAAGGTCAGGCCATGCGAGGCCGCGCGCGCGGCAAGCACCTCGATCTTCATCTTGGCCATGTCGACGCCGGTTGGGCATTCATGGCGGCAGGCCTTGCAGGAGACGCAGAGTTTCAGCGTCTCCATCATCTCATCCGAAGACAATGCATCCGGGCCGAGCTGACCGGAGATCGCGAGCCGCAGTGTATTGGCACGCCCTCGCGTGACATCCTTCTCGTTGCGCGTCGCGCGGTAGGACGGGCACATCACGCCGCCCTCGAGCTTGCGACAGGCGCCGTTGTTGTTGCACATCTCGACCGCGCCCTGGAAGCCGCCGCCGGCGCCGGGATAAGCGGACCAATCGAGCTTGGTGTTCAGCTCGCCGACGCGATAGTCCGGCCGGTAGCGGAACAGCAAGCGGTCGTCCATCTTGGGCGCATCGACGATCTTGCCGGGGTTGAGGACGCCGGCTGGATCAAAGCGCCGCTTGACCTCCTTGAAGTCGGCGACGAGACGCTCGCCGAACATCTTCTCATGGAATTCAGAGCGCACCAGGCCGTCGCCATGCTCGCCCGAATGCGAGCCCTTGTATTCGCGCACCAGCGCGAACGCTTCCTCCGCGATGGCCCGCATCGCCTTGACGTCCTTCTCCAGCTTCAAATTCAGCACGGGACGTACATGCAGGCAGCCCTCGGAGGCATGAGCATACATCGTGCCGCTGGTGCCATGCTTTGCGAACACCTCATTCAAGCGCGCAGTGTAGTCGGCGAGATGCGGCAGCGGCACCGCGCAGTCCTCGACGAAGGAGACCGGTTTGCCTGCCTCCTTCATCGACATCATGACGTTGAGGCCGGCGGCGCGGAAATCGGCGATGCCGCTTTGCAGCGCGGGCCCGGTGATCTCCACCACGCCGCCCCATTTGCGCCTGTCGTTGTTCCAGCCGAAGCCGAGATCGCCCACCAATTCGCCGAGCTGCTTCAGGCGCACGAGATTGTCGGCCTGGTCTTCCTCGGCGAACTCCACCACCAGCACGGCGTCCGGATCGCCCTTGATCGCGGCCGAGATGATCGGCCGGAACATCGCGATGTCACGGCCGAGCGCGAGCATGGTGCGATCGACCAGCTCGACCGCGATCGGCTTCAGCTTGACCAGATACTGGGCGGCGTCCATTGCCTCGTAGAAGCTGCCGAAATGGCAGATGCCGAGCGCCTTATTGCGGATCACCGGCCACAGCTTCAGCTCGACCTTGGTGGTGAAGGCCAGCGTCCCTTCGGAGCCGACCAGCAGATGCGCCATGTTGTTCGGCGCGTTGCGCGGCACCAGCGCATCGAGATTGTAGCCGCCGACGCGCCGCTGCACCTTGGGAAAGCGCGCCACGATCTCGTCGGCCTCGCGGGCGCCGAGATCGAGCATGTCGCGGAACAGCGCGCGGGCGCCGTTGCCCGCATCGACATCGGAAAGATCGCGCGAGACCTCGCCATAGCGCGCCAGCGTGCCAGCGGGGAGCGCCGCCTCGATCGACAGGGTGTTGTCGCGCATGGTGCCGTAGCGCAAGCTACGGCCACCGCAGGAATTGTTGCCGGCCATGCCGCCGATGGTAGCCCGCGACGCCGTGGAGACGTCGACGGGAAACCACAGGCCGTGCTTCCTGAGCTGGCGGTTGAGGTCGTCGAGCACGATTCCAGGCTCGACCACGCAAATGAGGTTGTCGACGTCGAGCGAGAGCATGCGGGTCAGGTGCTTCGAGAGGTCGACGACGAGGCCGTCATTGACGGTCTGGCCGGATTGCGAGGTGCCGCCGCCCCGCGGGGTGACCTTCAATCCCTCGTCGCGGGCGATCGCCAGCGCTCGCAGCGCCTCGTCCATGGTCCTGGGCACCACCACGCCCGCCGGCACGATCTGGTAGAACGACGCGTCGGTGGCATAGCGGCCGCGGCTGAAAGGATCGAACAGGACGTCGCCGGTGATCTCTCGGGCGAGACGTGCCGCGATGCCGTCCGTTTTGGCCGATTCCTGTGATTTCCCGGGTACTTCCGCCGCCATGGTCCGCTCTTGCCTATTCGCCGCCCCCGTCTTGCCTACGGTCACGGTCCTTGGCAAGGCGAGCCCTGCTTCTTGTGCATTGACGGACCCCGCCGGGCGAGGGACAAGCCCGGCGAATAGTGATATTCGAGCGGCTCGCGCAGCCCCCTTCAGGCCAGAAGGGCTCGAAGTCAAGCTGGGCTCAAAGCCAAGACAGGCTCAAAAGACAGACTCAAAGACCGGGAAGGACGCCGATGACCGTGCACACTGGAAGGCATTTTCTCCAGATTCCAGGACCGACCAACGTGCCCGACCGGGTGCTGCGGGCGATGGACATGCCGACGCTGGATCATCGTGGCGCGGAGTTCGCGGAGCTCGGTTTCGCCGCGCTTGCCGCGATGCAGCGCGTGTTCCGCACCAATCAGCCCGTGATCATCTTCCCATCGTCCGGCACCGGCGCTTGGGAAGCCGCGATGGTCAACGTGCTCGCCCCCGGCGACAAGGTCTTGATGTGCGAGACCGGCCAGTTCGCCGTGCTGTGGCGCAGTATCGCCGACAAGTTCAAGCTCGACGTCGACTTCATCCCGAGCGACTGGCGTCATGGCGCCGACCTTGCCGAGATCGAGCAGCGCCTCATCGCCGACAAGCAGAATAAGATCAAGGCGGTCTGCGTCGTCCATAACGAGACATCGACCGGCTGCGTGACGCCGCCGCTCGAGGTGCGCAAGCTGCTCGACCGCGTCAAGCATCCGGCGTTGCTGATGGTTGACACCATCTCCGGCCTCGGCTCGATGGAATACGAGCACGATGCCTGGGGCATCGACGTTTCGGTCGCAGGGTCCCAGAAGGGCCTGATGCTGCCGCCCGGGCTCGGCTTCAACGCCGTCTCGGAGAAGGCGCTCGCCGTCGCCAAAGCCAATCCGGGCATGCGCTCTTATTGGGACTGGCAGGAAGTCATCAGCTTCAACAAGCTCGGCACCTTCCCCTATACGCCCGCCACCAATCTGCTGATGGGCCTGCGCGAGGCCGTCAAGATGCTGGAGGAGGAAGGCCTCGAGAACGTGTGGACCCGCCACAAGCGTCACAGCGCAGCGACGCGCGCCGCGGTCAAGGTCTGGGGCCTGGAGACGCAGTGCGCCGATCCGGCTGCGCATTCGCCGGCGCTGACCGGCGTGCGCGTGCCCGACGGCCATGACGCCGATCACTTCCGCAAGGTGGTGCTGGAGAATTTCGACATGTCGCTCGGCACCGGCCTGAACAAGGTCAAGGGCAAGTTGTTCCGCGTCGGCCATATCGGGCATTTCAACGATCTGATGCTGATGGGTACGCTCGCCGGCGTCGAGATGGGCCTGGACCTTGCCAAGATCCCGCACCGGAGCGGCGGCGTGTTGGCGGCCATGGACGTCCTGAAGGGACGCGACGCGGTGCCGATGGCCAAGGCTCAGGTGGCCTGATCGATCCAACTTGAAGAAGAAGCGAGCGCGCGATGAACGCACCGACGACGACCAGCGAAGACCTGCTCTACTCCGTCACGGACGGCATCGCGCGGATCACCTTCAACCGCCCGCAGGCACGTAACGCGCTGACCTTCGCCATGTATGAGCGCATGGCGGAGATCTGCCAGGAGATCAACGGCGACCGCTGGATCAAGGCGCTGATCCTGACCGGCGCCGGCGACAAGGCATTCGCCTCCGGCACCGACATTTCTCAGTTCCGTGCGTTCAAGACCGCGCAGGACGCACTCGATTACGAGGCGCGGATCGACCGCGTGCTCGGAACGCTGGAGCAGTGCCGCGTGCCCGTGATCGCGGCGATCGCAGGTGCCTGCACCGGCGGCGGCGCCGGCATCGCCGCCTGCTGCGACCTCCGCATCGGCACCGAAACAACCCGCATCGGCTTTCCGATCGCGCGCACGCTCGGCAACTGCCTGTCGATGTCGAACATCAGCCGCGTCGTCTCGCTGGTCGGTCCGGCCCGCACCAAGGATTTGATCTTCAAGGCGCGCCTGGTCGAGGCACCGGAGGCGCTGGCGCTCGGTCTGCTCAACGAGGTCGTGCCCGACGTCGAGACGCTCCAGCGCCGCGCCGATGAGACCGCAAAGCTTGTCGCAAGCCATGCACCGCTCACGCTCGAGGCCACCAAGGAAGCGGTGCGACGCATCCGCCGCACACTGTCGCGCGAAGAGGGCGAGGATCTGATCCTCAAGGCCTATATGAGCGAAGATTTTCGCGAGGGCATGGACGCCTTCCTCAACAAGCGCACACCGAACTGGAAGGGCAAGTAGCCCCTCTCCGCCTGGCCTCAGCCGAAAGTCATATGCAGCTGGATGCCCGCCTGCTTGAACCCGCCAGCTTTACTCCGCACAATGCTCAGATAGATCTCGGCAGTACAAAACCAAAATAACCAGGGGACGAAACTCGTGCGAACTCCAGTGAAGGCTGTCGGCGCCGCGGCAGCGCTATTGTTGTGCGCCCCTGCCGTTGCCGGCTGGGAACCGACAAAACCGGTCGAGATGGTGGTGGCGGCGGGCGCAGGCGGTGCCTCCGATCAGATGACCCGCATGATGCAGGCCGCGATCCAGAAGAACAATCTGATGAAGCAGCCGATTGTGGTCTCGCTCAAGGGCGGCGCATCAGGGGCTGAGGCGCTAATGTACATGAAGTCCAGCGAAGGTGATCCGAACAAGGTGCTGATCGCCTATTCGCTGATCTACATGCTGCCGCTGTCGGCGAAGATTCCGTTCAACTGGCGCGAGCTGACCCCGGTGTCGGTGGTCGCACTCGACCAGTTCGTGCTGTGGGATAACAGTGCCGGTCCGAAGACGGTAAAAGAGTTCGTCGAGGCCGCAAAGGCCGCAAGCGCTCCGTTCAAGATGGGCGGCACCGGCTCCAAGCGAGAGGATCACGTGCTCACGGTGTTCCTCGAGCAGAAGACCGGAGCGAAATTCTCCTATCTGCCCTACAAGTCCGGCGGTGAAGCCGCGACCCAGCTTGTCGGCAACCACACCCAATCCAACGTCAACAATCCGAGCGAGAATCTCGAAGTCTGGCGCGCCGGACAGGTTCGTCCGCTCTGCGTGTTCGACAAGGAGCGCATCTCCTACACCGCGAAGGTGACGGACACGCAGTCCTGGGCCGACATCCCAACCTGCAAGGAGGAGGGCGTCGACGTCCAGTATCTGATGCTGCGCGCGATGTTCCTGCCCGGCAAGGTCACGCCAGAGCAGCAGGCGTTCTATGTCGAGTTGTTCCACAGGGTGACGCAGACCACAGAGTATAGGGATTACATGGAGAAGCAGGCGTTGAAGCCGATCTTCCTCACCGGCAAGGACATGGTACAATTCCTCGAGGAAGACGATGCGCTCAACAAGTCGCTGATGACGGAAGCGGGATTCGTCGCGAAGTAGCTGCTCCTCTCCACTTTTCCCTCTCCCGTCCTTACGGGGAGAGGCAGGGGTGAGGGGGTTCTCCGTGAGTCGAACCCACGAAGCGAGCCCGTCACCCGGCGCCTCGCCAGTACCGAAGCTTTGCTTCGGCGTCTTCGAGAACGGCCGCCGTCGGCGGCCTATGCCTCTCCCCGCAAGAACGGGGAGAGGTGAACAATTCCCAGCCTTACACCAGAGCTCATGTCCGAAACCGATCTTGAAATCGTCGTGGACGATCCCACCGCGCCTGAAGATAACTCCCCTGCCGTTGCGAGTTCCGGCACGGTCGAAATCGTTGTCTACCTTCTGCTGCTCGCGCTGGCCGCAACGCTCGGCTACGACAATTGGCGCACTGGCGCCTCCTGGGATTCGACCGGGCCCGAGCCCGGATATTTCCCGTTCTACCTCTCCATTATCCTCAGCGGCGCTAGCATCTATGGTCTGGTCACCGCACCACTCGCGTGTCGTGAAGCGTCCAAGACCTTCGTCACGCGCGCGCAGGCGCGCCGCGTGATGGCGGTGTTCGTGCCGACGCTGCTGTTCTGCCTGGTGACGCAGTTTCTCGGCCTCTATGTCGCGAGCTTTTTCCTGATCACAGGCTTCATGCGCCTCGTCGGCAAGATCGCGCTGTGGAAGTCGCTGCTCACCGCCTTCCTCTTCACGGCGATCATGTTCGTCACCTTCGACATCGCCTTCGACGTCATCATGCCGAAGGGCCCGCTGGAAGCGGCGTTCGGCTACTAGAGCAGGTTGCGATGGAAGCGTTCGGTCTCCTGATCCACGGTTTCGCCGTCCTGCTCACGTGGAAGACGCTGGTGTTGATGATGGTCGGGCTGGTGCTCGGCATTTTCGTCGGCGTGCTGCCGGGGCTCGGCGGCCCCAACGGCGTCGCGATCCTCTTGCCGCTCACCTTCACGATGGATCCCACCTCGGCGATCGTGATGCTGTCCTGCATCTATTGGGGCGCCTTGTTCGGCGGCGCCATCACCTCGATCCTGTT
Source organism: Bradyrhizobium sp. Kon10 (assembly GCF_055807395.1). Lineage (NCBI taxonomy): Bacteria > Pseudomonadati > Pseudomonadota > Alphaproteobacteria > Hyphomicrobiales > Nitrobacteraceae > Bradyrhizobium > Bradyrhizobium sp. Kon10. Next base: position 13,011 of record NZ_JBVVOZ010000013.1, read on the forward strand.
CAACATTCCCGGCGAAGCCTGGTCGGTCGCGACCACCTTCGACGGGTATCCGATGGCGCAGCAGGGCAGGGCGGCTGAGGCGCTGACCGCAGCGTTCACGTCCTCCTTCATCGGCTCGCTGGTCGCAGTGCTCCTGATCACCTTCCTGGCGCCGATGATCTCGTCCTTTGCGCTGAAGTTCGGCCCGCCCGAGTTCTTCGCGGTCTATCTCTTGACGTTCTGCTCCTTCGTCGGCTTGGGACGCGAGGCCAAGCACAAGACGGTCATCTCGATGTCGCTCGGCCTTCTGCTTGCCGGCATCGGCATGGACACGGTGTCGGGCCAGTTGCGCATGACCTTTGGCTCGGCCGAATTGCTCCGCGGCATCAACTTCCTGGTCGCCGTCATCGGCCTGTTCGGCATTAGCGAGATCCTGCTGACGATGGAGGAGCGCCTGGCGCTGCGCGGTCATGCCGCGAGCATCTCGCTGCGCGTGGTGTTGAGCGTGTGGAAGGACCTGCCGAAATATTGGGTGACGCTGCTGCGCTCCTCCTTCATCGGCTGCTGGCTCGGCATCACGCCGGGCGGTGCGATTGCCGCGTCCTTCATGGGTTACAATCTTGCCAAGCGCTTTTCAAATGATCCCGAGAGTTTCGGCAAGGGCCGCATCGAGGGCGTGTTCGCGCCGGAAACGGCGGCACACGCCTCCGGCACCTCGGCGCTGCTGCCGATGCTGGCGCTCGGCATTCCCGGCTCCGGCACCGCCGCGATCTTGCTCGGCGGGCTGATGGTGTGGGGCCTCAATCCGGGTCCGCTGCTGTTCATCGAACACAAGGATTTCGTCTGGGGCCTGATCGCCTCGATGTATCTCGGCAATGTCGTCGGCCTCGTGCTGGTGCTGACGACGGTGCCGATCTTCGCCTCGATCCTGCGTGTGCCATTCGCCGCGGTGGCACCGATGATCGTGGTGTCCTGCGCGATCGGCGCCTATGCGATCCAGAACGCGATGTTCGACATCTGGCTGATGCTCGGCTTTGGCGTCGTCGGCTACGTCTTCAAGAAGATCGGGATTCCACTGGCGCCATTCACGCTGGCGCTGGTGCTCGGCAACCGCGCCGAGGATGCCTTCCGCCTGTCGATGATCGGCTCTGGTGGCGACCTCAAGGTGTTCTGGTCGAATGGCTTGGTCGGCTCGATCACGACGCTGGCCATCCTGCTGCTGTTCTGGCCGGTGATCGACAGATTGTTGGGCTGCATTGGATGGACGCAACGGGCGTAGCCGGCATCGAACGGCGGTAAACCACATCCACGGACCAAGAGGCGCCCTTGCGGTATCTTTCTGATCGAGCGGACAGTTGTGGCGCTTGCAGCTGGCGTCGATACGGTATCTGCTCGGCTGACTATCGGGACCTTTTCGATCAAAATGGCGGCCAAATTGTCTTTCGCAAGCTACAAGACCAGCCGTATCCTCGTGACCGGGGGTGCGGGCTTCATCGGATCGCACCTCTGCGAGCGACTGCTCGATGCAGGGGCCGAGGTGGTATCTGCGGACAATTACTTCACGGGCAGCCGGCGCAACATCGCCCACCTGATCGCAAATCCGCTGTTCGAGCCGGTCAGGCACGACGTCACCTTCCCGCTCTACGTCGAGGTCGACGCGATCTTCAACCTGGCCTGTCCGGCCTCGCCGATCCACTACCAGCGGGATCCGGTGCAGACCACCAAGACCTCTGTGCATGGCGCCATCAACATGCTGGGGCTCGCCAAGCGACTCAGGGCGCGCATATTCCAGGCATCCACCAGCGAGGTCTACGGCGATCCGCTGATCCATCCCCAAACCGAGGATTACTGGGGCAACGTCAACCCGATCGGCATCCGCTCCTGCTACGACGAGGGCAAGCGCTGCGCCGAGACGCTGTTCTTCGACTATTGGCGCCAGCACGGCCTCCCGATCAAAATCGCGCGCATCTTCAATACCTACGGCCCGCGCATGCAGCCCAATGACGGGCGCGTGGTGTCGTCCTTCATCGTCCAGGCGCTCCAGGGCGAGCCGATCACCGTGTTCGGCGACGGCGAACAGACCCGCTCGTTTTGCTATGTCGACGATCTCGTCGAGGCCATCATGCGGCTGATGCTGACTGGGGATGACGTCACCGGTCCGATCAATCTCGGGAACAGTTCCGAGTTCACGATCCGGGAGCTTGCAGAGAAAGTCATCGAGCTCACGGACTCGCGTTCCAAGTTGATCTTCAAGCCGCTGCCGCAGGACGATCCGCGACAACGTCAGCCCGACCTCACCAGGGCCAAGGCGGTCCTGAACTGGAAGCCGAAGGTCGCGCTCGAGGACGGCCTGAAGGAGACGATCGCCTATTTCAAGCACTCGCTCCAGAAGAGCTGACCAGCTGACGTCCCGCTCGGGAGCCGGTGCTGCGTCAGACCACCTTGGCGTCCCGGAGCCTGGTGATCTCCTCGAGGCCGAAGCCAAACTCTTTTAGTACCTCATCGGTCTGTTCGCCGAATTCCGGCGGCCGCGCCACCATTTTGCTCGGCGTGCGCGACAGCGTGACGGGCTGGCCGACCAGACGGATGTGTCGACCCTCCTCGTTCGGCACGTCCTGGGCGATGCCGAGATGCTTGACCTGCGCATCCTCGAACATCTGATCGATCGCATAGATCGGTCCGCAAGGTACGCCGGCCTCGTTGAGCTCCCTGACCCAAGTCTCGGTCGACTTCGTCACCGTGCGCTTCTCGATCTCGGCGTTAAGTGCGGCGCGGTTCTTGGAGCGGGACGGCGCCGTCGCATAGTCGGGATGGCTGTAGAGCTCAGGCGCGCCGATTGCCTGCGCACAGCGTTCCCAGATGCGGCCACCCGTGGTGGCGATGTTGATGTAGCCGTTGGAGGTCTTGAACACGCCGGTCGGAATGCTGGTCGGGTGATTGTTGCCGGCCTGCTGGGCCACCTCCTTCTCCATCAGCCAGCGCGCGGCCTGGAAGTCGAGCATGAAGATCTGCGCCTGGAGCAGCGAAGTCTGCACCCACTGGCCTTTGCCCGAGACCTCGCGCTCGAGCAGCGCGGTGAGGATGCCCATGGCGCAGAACAGGCCCGCGGTGAGGTCGGCGACGGGAATGCCGACCCGCATCGGGCCCTCGCCCGGCGCCCCCGTGATCGACATCAGGCCGCCCATTCCCTGCGCGATCTGATCGAAGCCTGGACGCTTGTGATAGGGACCGTCCTGGCCGAACCCGGAGATGCTGCCATAGACGATGCGCGGATTGATCTTGGCGACGCTCTCATAGCCGATCCCGAGCTTCTTCTTCACGTCGGGCCGGAAATTCTCGACCACCACGTCGGCCTTGGCGGCGAGGCGCTTGAAGACGGCAAGACCGCGCTCGTCCTTCAGGTTCAGCGTCATCGCCCGCTTGTTGCGGTGCAAATTCTGAAAATCGGCTCCCCGGCGCGGGCCGCCCGGCTGCTCGCCGCCGGCGTCCTCGGTCAGCGCGTCGACCTTGACGACATTGGCGCCCCAGTCCGCGAGCTGTCGCACGCAGGTTGGGCCAGACCGGACGCGGGTCAGATCGAGCACGGTGAAGCGCGACAGGGCTTCCGAGGCATGTGGGAAGGGCATTTGCGGGGAACTCCGGACGTAAGGACGATACGCCGGCTTCTGATTAGGCAAATCTAGCGGAAACTCAATGGCCGGCGTTGGGGAACAGGCCACACGGCTTATCGACCCCGGCTTTTGCCACAAACCTCCCGCAATTACTGGTAATTAGCTCCGGTCGAGTCGGCGGGGTGGACAAATGGTTGCCGGGCCCGGTCGTGTTTGCCCTCCGCCGAAACCACAAATTAACAGTGGCGGATCAATTCTTTAGGTGACGCTGATAGGGTTGACGCAAAATGCGGATTGCTGTTGCGCTGCATGTACGCCGGACCCCCAAAGTCGAGACGAGACGATGAGATCGACATTTACCCAGGACGGCCTGCTCTCCGACGACCCCTTCTATACTGTTGTCGGTAATAGCATTCAGGGAAGCTATTTCCCGGACACCGCGGGAACCACTGCGAGCTCGACCACCACGACGGGCTCCGTCATGTCGGTCACCTCCGGCGGCATCATCATCAACCTTATCCTCGACGCGGCGGCACAGGCTGCGCCCGCCAGCTTCAAGGCTGGCCTGCAGCAGGCGGTCTCGATCCTGGCTGCCGACATCACCGACAAGATCACCGTCAACATCAATATCGACTACAGCGGCACGGGGGGCGGCGCTGCGGCCGGCCCGGACAGCGGCTACTATGAAACCTATGCGTGGACCCGCTCGGAGTTGGTCAACAATGCGAGCGCCGGCGACACCACGTTCAACAGCCTGCCGACCGGAACCACGATACAGGGACAATCGAACGTCGCAGTCTGGAATGCGCAGCTCAAGCTCTGGGGCGTCATTGGCGCCAACGACACCACGACGGACGACGCAAGCGCAAATTTTTCCACCGACATCAATCCCAACCTGCTGGTTGGCGTCGCGCTGCACGAACTCACCCATGCGATGGGCCGCGTGCCCTATGGTTCGGCGCCCGACGTGTTTGACCTGTTCCGCTTCACCAGCCCCAACGCCCGACTCTTTCAGGGGGGCGCGACTGCACCTGCGGCGTATTTCTCCCTCGATAACGGCGTAACCAAGATCGCCGACTACGGCCGGAACTCCGACCCGAGCGACTTCCTGAACGGCGGCGTGCAGGGGCCTAACGATCCCTTCAACGAATACTACACCAGCACCACCATTCAGGGATTGACGAAGACGGATCTGAAGCAGCTCGACGCGCTGGGATTCCATCTTGCCGTCAGCTCACCGACGACGATCGAGGCCTATGGCGCGACGAGCCTAGTGCAGGCCGGCAGCAATTACTTTGTAAATCCGACAGCCGGCGGTGCCGGTCCGTCGATTAAATACAGCGGGACGTCGGTCGTTGCGGGACAGTTCGGCGATTATGTTCCGATCGGCGCGGAGGCGGTGACGAACGGCTACGAGCTGGCTTGGAAGAACACAACCACAGGTCAGTACTCAGTATGGAGCACGGACGCCAACGGCAACTATGCCGGCAATTTCTACATGCCGGGTCCCGGCAACAGCACTGCCCTGGAAGCACTCGAAACCAGCTTCCATCAGGACCTGAACGGTGACGGTGCTATTGGCATCGTCCAGTCCGTGCTCGAGGCAACCGGAACGACCTCCCTGATCGTGTCAGAAAACAATTATTTTCTCGATCCAGTTGCCGGCGGCACCGGACCGATGTTGAAATATCAGGGGGCCGCCGTCACGGCCGGCCAGTTCGGCAATTATGTTCCGATCGGCACCGAGGCGGTGACGAATGGCTACGAGGTAGCCTGGAAGAACGCGAGCACGGGTCAGTATTCTGTCTGGAGCACGGACTCCAGTGGCAACTATACCGGCAATTTCTACATGCCGGGTCCGGCAAACGGAACTGCGCTGGAAACGCTCGAAACCAGCTTCCATCAGGACCTGAACGGTGACGGCACGATCGGCATCGTCCAGTCCGTGATCGAGGCGATCGGAACGAGCACCCTGGTAATGTCAGGCAACAATTATCTTCTGAATCCCGTTGCCGGTGGCACGGGACCGATGCTGAAATATCAAGGGGCCGCCGTTACCGCAGGTCAGTTCGGCAGTTACGCTCCAATCGGCGTGGAGCCGGTGACGAACGGCTACGAGGTGGCCTGGAAGAATGCCACCACGAGCCAGTATTCGGTGTGGAGCACGGACACCAACGGCAACTATATCGGAAACTTCTACATGCCGGGGCCGGGCAACAGCACGGCGCTGGAAACGCTTGAAGCTAGCTTCCATCAAGACCTAAATGGCGATGGAGCGATCGGCATTCCTACTAGCACGAATACTGCCGGACAGGTTGCCGCCGCCAGAGATGGCTTCGTGTTCGGAGCAGGCACCGGTGAGCAGTGGCACTCCGGCGGCTTCGATTTCTCGCAGCTAACGACCGCCCCGGACCCGGTCAAATTCGCGGTCAACCCAGCGGACTTTGTCGGCATAGGAAGCGTCGGCGAATACATTGCCGATGGCGTCGGACATCAACTCGCTCTTCACCAAGAGCTGCTGGCCGGGTTTATTCTTCATCATTGAATCGTGTGCAGCTCCGACAGGCGTGTAACGCCGGTGTGGTGCTGACGCGCCGCCTATCGGCCCAAAAATGTCAAAGAGTAGCGCAAGCGAGCGGAGCGGTGCCGAACGCCTATCCTCGACGGAAGTTGGCTTCAATCCGGGGGACACCTGATCCAGACAAATCCTGTTGGACGCGATAGTTCTCTTCAGAGTAAGATACGGACAGGTGGGGCTGGACGTGATCCTCTGGTCCATCTATCGAAAAGTCGGGCGTCAGCGTGGGCGTAGAGGCAACTGTCGGGACCGGTTGGCCAGCTAACCGACCGGGCGCGAGGACAGCAGGAATTTGCGCCCCACAATCAGGATGCGCGCAAAATCGTTGTGGGAAGTTGCAGCAGGAGAATCTGTGCAGAAGCAGCGTATTGTTGTTTTCGGGATCGGTGAAATCGCCGAGTTGGCGGATTTTTACTTTACGCACGATTCCGCTTACGAGGTTGCGGCTTTCGCGGTCGATTCCGCGTTTCTGAAGCAGCATGAATTTCGTGGACGTCCGGTCGTCGCCTTCGAACAGATCTCCGAGGAGTTTCCGCCCGACGGGTTTAGCTTCTTCGTTGCTGTCAGCTACGCCAAGATCAACGCGGTCCGGGCGGAAAAAGTCGCGGCCGCCAGGTCGAAGGGTTATCGGCTCGCAAGTTACCTGAGCAGCCGCGCCACGGTGTTCCCCGGTTTCGAGCTCAAGGAGAACTGCTTTATCCTTGAAGACAATACTATCCAGCCCTTTGCGACGGTTGGCGCCAACGTGACATTGTGGAGCGGCAATCATATTGGCCATCACTCGACGATTGAGGATGATGTGTTCCTCGCGTCGCATATCGTTGTGTCTGGCGGCGTGCGGATCGGGCAGGCAAGTTTTGTAGGCGTGAACGTCACGATCCGCGATCATGTGACGGTCGGCAGGAAATGCGTCCTTGGCGCAGGCGCTCTGGTGCTCGAAGATCAGCCGGACCTTTCGGTGATTGCGCCGCGCGGATCCGAACGCTCACCGGTGCCCAGCAATCGTCTCCGAAAGCTCTGAGTCGCGCGATGCCGTGGCAACGCCTGGGTCTTGTCTATGCTTCGAGCGGAACGCTGCCTTGGGCGCGGAGCCATGCGGCGTTGCCCACTCCCTCACATCTGAGAGGAGACATCTTTCGCTTCTTCTGCAGTTCGCGCGATGCGGACATGCGCTCGCATGTCGGATGGGCAGACGTGGAGGTGTGCGAGGCGCCTCGCGTCCACGATGTCGCGCAAAGCCCCGTGCTTGCACCTGGAGCGGATGGCGCATTCGACGACAGCGGCGTCGGAATCGGGAGCGTCGTCGCTACCGATAGCGGGATTTCGATCTACTATATGGGCTGGAATCTCGGAACTCGCTCGCCTTGGCGAAATTCCATCGGCCTCGCGCGATCCTCATCCCTCGGCGGTACATTCACGCGATATTCGCTTGGTCCGATTCTGGATCGCTCGCCAGAGGACCCGTACACGCTGTCCTACCCTTGCGTACTGCCGTTCGCGCCCGAGGACTGGCGGATGTGGTACGGGTCAAATCTTTTGCCTGCGGTCGGCAATGCCGACATGCAGCACGTGATCAAGCAGGCGCGATCAGTTGATGGAATTCACTGGAGGCGGGACGGCAGGACTGTGATCGGTTTCGCGAACGAAGCTGAGTATGCGCTGGCCCGTCCGAGCGTGACCAAGGTCGGTAGCAATCTGTTGATGTGCTTTGCGTGTCGCGGTCAGAACTACCGTATCGGCGCCGCCGCTTCGAGCGACGGTGGGGTGAGCTGGACGCGGCTCGACGCCGGGATGGGGCTCGAGGCCTCGGATCGCGGTTGGGATAGCGAAATGACGTGCTATCCTTCCCTGTTCTGGCATCGCGATCGCCTGTGGTTGGCGTACAACGGCAACGGATACGGGGCGACCGGCTTCGGTCTAGCGGTGTGGGAAGGTCCTTTTCCTCTTTAGAGGCCCTCAGGGGTTTTTCGGGCGTCTGGCGAGGTACTCAGCGACTGAGCCAGGCTGACGTACATCGTAGCCTAGCAATCTGCGTAGCTTACTGTCGCCGGTGAACTCGTCTCCCAACGCATTTGGCAGGTCAATCTGCTGGCGGATCAACGGAATGGTGTAGACGTGGTTGATTGCACGCCGTGGCCGCCCTGTCGTGTTGACGCCGCCGCTATGGAATACCATGCAGTCGAGCACGATGAACGAGCCCGCAGGCGCGGCAACGGGCAAGGCTTGGGTCGTCACGAAATGATCCGATGGAAAGGCTTCCTGACGGTGCGAGGCCGGCAGCACCATCGTAGCTCCATTTTCCAAAGTGAACGCATCGAGGCAGAACAGGGCATTGATGGCCAGTGGACGAGAAGATACGAAATGCTGATACGGCAAGTCCCGATGCCATGCGCCCTGATTGTACGACTTCCCATTCGGCGGATTCACGATGCCGTTCTGCTGGTTGAGCACCGCGTAGCCGGAGATCAGCCGACTGCAGATATCCAGAATTCTGCTGTTGGCAGCCAGTTCGAGAAAAGCCAGATCGTGAGCCAGAGGCAACCGGATGGTGTTATGCTCGTCAATCGACCTGAGCGCATCGATGCCGCCGTGGCCGGCCGCATAAGCCTCCTGCGCCCGATCAAAAGCGCCAGCCAACGTTGCCAACTGTTCGCGGCCATAGCCGCCGTCGATCACGCCATATCCCAGTTGGCGGATGGACTCGCATGTCCTCTCGACCTCATTGATCGACTGCGCCTGTTCGAGGACACCATAGCGTCGGGGCGCATCATGTTGCGGCGTATTCATCTCGGGATCAGCTCGTTCCAGGTGATTGGATGGAGGCCATCACGTTCCAGTCGCTTGGCAACAGCTTGCTGAGCGTGAGGCGCGGTCGCGATTAGGGTCGCCTGGCCGGGATTCTGAACCGCATCCCGGTAGGACGCAACCGGTCGCCCGAGATCCCAGGCCTCGGGCGGGTCGTCGAGCACGAGCGCGTCGATCAGCGCCCAGGTCTCTGGCGCATAGGCTCGCAGCAGGGCCGCAGTCTGGCCGGCGCCGAAGGTCAACAGGCCTGCGGCGGATCGGGACTGATCGAGGAGGAACCGGTCCAACGTCTGCCAGTGTTCAAGGTAGATTTGCCGCTCGGAATGGAGACGGGCCGGATCCGTATCGCGCACGGGAGGGGTGTCACGGTGGTCGGTCTGCACGGCGAAGATCGACATCAGGAAATCGCCGAGGTTGCTCGGCGCGGGCATTTGCTTTTCCGTCGCCAAAGCGGCGCCTCTGCCGCAGATCCGGAGGCCGTCTCGCGTGAGGCTGTAGAGATGATCGAAGAACATCAGCTCCACGTTCGGCGAATGTCCGTCCGGGCATATGATGACGATGCGTCCGTTCGGTGCAAGATGATCACGCAGCAACCGGAGAAACCCGCTCGGATTGATCGTATGTTCAATGACATTGACTGCGACGATCAGATCGAAAGGACCGATGTCGGCCGGTACATCCTCGATAAATCCGCGAACAAGCCTGAGCCTCTGCTGTGATTGGGCGGTCGCCGGCAAGGCTGGATCCACGCCGCACGCACGCGCATCAGGCCAGTTTCGCAGGAGCTCCGACAGCAGCGCTCCGGAGCCGCAGCCGATCTCCAGAACAGCATTCGGCGGGTTGAATTCGCCGCGGATCCAGTCCCCGTATGCCCGGGCCCGAGCAGCATCCGACTTCGGGGCAGTAGTAGCGAGCTCGTAGTCATCCTCGTATATAGCGCGAATTTCGTCATCTGCCGTGCTCGACGCATGAAATGCCGAGCCACACGCAAGGCAGGACATTTTGGCCAATGCGCGGGGGATCAACCTTCCGTCGCTGAGCATCGATCGGGACGGATGCGGGAGCTTCAGCGCGGCGGCGCCGCCTGCGCAAAGCGGGCAGTGTATGGTCGATGAGGCCACTTCGATCAAGGCTTCACCTCTGGATGCCGTACCAGGACCGTGAATTCGTACAGTCCATAGTCCTGCAAGAGCGCGACCGATCGGCCGTAGCGCGAAAGGCAGTAGCTGAGCATCTCCGACGGATCTGCATAGTAAAGGTTCGGTCTGCGCCGGTCAGGATCACTCGACAGGCTCAGGACGTTGAAGCCAAATCCTTTCCGTCCGGCGCAGGCGAGGACGTCCAGTGTTTCGCGGATATATCCGAGCCACACTTCATCTCCGACGTCAGCCCTGACATTGAATATGCCGCTGGCGATGGCAAAGTCGGCCGTTTCATTGGGTGACGCTCCGACGTGCCAGCACCGATCGCCGCCCTCTCCGTGAAGCTCCCGAGCCGCCTTGATCATGCTCGGCGCGACATCGTAGCCCCTGAAATGTCCACGATGACCCGCACCTCTGAGAAAGCCTAGAAAATCCCCAAATCCGCAGCCGAGATCGATGATCGATCCGTCTTGGTCATGCCGAACTAACCGGAGAAACTGGCGATGGCGAAGCTGATGCGACTCAGTCCCATTCCAATCGACGCCGCGTGGTGTCGCCCCGTGGGCCTCGAGCCGGGCGCTATAGTACGCCGCGACGTCGGACAGGATTTGATCTTGCCTTTGCTCTGTCACTCTTGGCTTTCGACTCCAATGAGAGAGGCGGGCTGCCTCTGCTCCCCGACAGGCAGGTTGGTGGAGCGGTGAACAGAACGCACGATGGTGTAGGGCCTGCGCTTGGTTTCGGCCAGAATGCTGGCCATGTAGATTCCCAATATTCCCAGGATCAATGTGATCAGTCCTCCGAGAAACCACAGCGAAATGATTTGCGAGGTAAATCCGCTCACTCCGATACCATTCGTGAGGTAACGAACCAGGAAGTAGATCACGACGCAAACCGAAGTCATCGAGATCAAAAGCCCGGTATAAAAAACGAGATACAACAGTCGTGTCGAAGAGGTCGTCAGATGCTTCACCGCAAGATCGATTCGCTTCCAGATCGAATAGGTCGAGGGCGAACTCGAGAGCTTTGCGATAGTCATCGGGAACTGGCGAAATCCAGTGACCTCCCAGAGATCGGACATGACGAATTCCCGATCGCGGTGCCGGATCAGCGCCTTGACATATGCGGCGGTCATCAATCGCGAGGTCACAAGATTTCGCGGCAAAGGACGGTCGCCAAGCGCGTCGACCAGCGCGAAAAACACCGCGCCGCCCGTGCGTTCCAGGAACCCGCCGCGTCTGGCCTGCTGCACGCCATACGCGACGTCGCAATCACCCTGACGAAAGCGTTCGTAAAATAGAGTCAGGTCTTCCGGCTGCTCCTCGAGGTCGCTGTCGATCAGGAACACGAGGTCGCCGGAGGCATGAGCCAATCCGGTCATGATGGCCTTGTAGTGGCCGAAATTGCGGGAGAGATCGACGACGACGACCCGAGGGTCCGATCGCTGCACCTTTAGTGCTATCTCCAGGCTCTCATCTGGAGAACCGTCATTGACCATGATCAGTTCGATATCGGGAGTGATCTTGCGAGCAGCTTCGATCGTTCGCCGATGGAATTCTTGGACGTAGGATGCGGACCGATAGAGGGTGGTGACGATCGAAAGCTTCATCAGCCGCTCCTCTGATTGGGGAGGCCCGCTGGCCGCGAATAGTATAAGAGTCGCCGATGCTTCATTGCAATACTTGGGTATTGGGAATGACCGACCGTCGAGTTGTCATACGACAGGCGAGCAGTACGCGCAAACGTGCGGAGCTCCTAAATCGCGAACTTCAAGGCATGTGGCTCCCGCTTTTCGCCGGAAGCTTTCTGAGTTGGCCCGATCTGCTCCCGGAGCCGGGCGCCAGAATCGGCATTAATCCGGAACTCTCCCGACCGTCTTATCGATTGATGCACTTACTTGACCAAAGGTTGTGTAGCCAAAGTGTGGCGGCCAGTCAGGGATAATGCGACGGGCGAACAGTTGTTTGTGCTAACAACCTGGACCTGGCGACTACGTGGCTCGGAGCGGCGTCCAGTAGGGGTAGCGCATCAGCAATTTCGGGTAAGCAATGAGAGCCGCCTAAGTCTCCAACCACGACCGGGGTGTCTTTGCCCGTAATTGCGGTTTGTGCGTCAGTCCGTGCCTCGACGCTGGGTGAACCGGAATGCTCCAGGACCCGTGTCAAACAGCAGGTCGAGCACGCTCACACCATGTTCAAAGCTACCATGGAGCTGCGGATATTCCGGATACCCGTCGTAGCTCATCCACTCGGTGGCGATTCCGTCAGCGGCGAGAAGGGCCTCGTCAAGGTACGCTCGTGCGGAAGGGCCGCTCAGATAGCGGTCCGCGCCTGCGGCGCGCGCGATCGCAAGAAGCCTCGCGGTTTTTGTACCGTCAGCGGGATAGACGATATCCCGGACAATGCGGGTCCTTAAACCAAGTTGGCCTGCAATTTCGCGAGTGAATAGTTCATTCACATCAGTGAGACGCGTCTCCTTGTCGGCCCGCTCGTACCAGGCCCGCACGATTGGCGCGAGCAGGTCGAAGAACGGTGCGCGACAATAGGCTAGTTCGAGTGCCCGCCAGTGCTTCTCGGCCCACGGCTTTTCAATCACGACTTCGTCGATTGCCTGGTCGAACCGCCCTTTGGTCACCACAGGTATCGTGAGCCACTCGAGGCCCTTGGCAGTTTTGATGCGGTTTCGATTGTGCCAGTGTCGTTTTACGAACTGCATGCGATCGAAGATCACGTACTCATCGCATCGCCCGATTAGGTCAAAAAATCCCTTCCATGGGATGTAGCAGGACTGAATGATAGCGATTCTCACTTTATGGCACCTGGTAGATTTCTGTCCTGCCGAGGATAAAGAACACGTGTGTCTACGTTGAAGCTCTGCGCTCCCTTCCTGTCGGGCTGGCACGGCTTACTCTTCGGCCGGGCTTGTACACTTTGCGTTCACAACGGTCCACAGTTCTGCTTGACTTGCAATCGACGTTCGTAGCGGCGTCCCAAAGTTCTCCATCCAATAGACGTTCAGGAGAGCCTGTTCGGCGGGCTTTGCTATCAAGGAAATGCCGGCGTTTGACCGCAATCGTGTGAGGAAACTTCGATTTACTGCCTCTTCTGCGACGGCGCACGGCGAAAGGCGCAAGTGTCAGGACGCCCAAGCCATAGATTGGGTGGAGCGGATATCATTCTCGAAGGCCTCGAACGCGGAGACTGATTATTTCTTTGCTGATGACTTTTCCGACGAGCTTTGCTCGATGTAGGACCCTCGTCGCAAGCCGGGAGAACGAGCAATCGAGTACTTCAAGAATTGCACTTAGTCGAGGCGGGTCATCGCGCGTCGATGCCGGCGCTCAGCGCAACGGTGTGGCTGCAGCGATAGTCGGCGCAATAGACCTGGACACCGCGTATGCCCATCGTGCGGCCGAACGTGATCTATGCGGTCCATGGCGGTCATCAAAGCGGAAAGGTAAGTACCTCGACTGACCTATAACCGTATGGCCTCTCGAAAAGCAATCAAAAAACTATACCGCGACTGCAGACATGGACTGGATTGTTGTCAGGACATATGTGATTTGGCGTGGTGAACCGCAACATCACCTGCTAGATGTGTGTCGGTCTTCGATGTTCGCATCGAGTTCGGTCAGCACCCGAGATCAACGAATTGCGCCTTCGGATTTAACCTTGCTCAACGCTCAAAGGTCATCGACCGCAACAGAAAATATGCGAAGTGTGCGATCGGCGAAGGTGTTCGAAGCAACGGCCCTTTGCGCATGCTTGATTGCTAGCTTCTCCGTTCTGATTTGGATCCTGCGCCTCTGCCAGCACGGGCTCGATTTCACCGACGAAGGTTTTTATTTGAACTGGATTGCAGTTCCGCAAGAGTATCGCGCATCGATTTCGCAGTTTGGATTTGTATATAATCCTCTATTCCGACTTGTCGGACAGGATGTTGTGCTGCTCAGGCAAGCAAACGTATTGATCATTTTTTGTTGTGGCTTCCTACTGTCTTTCACTACCCTCCACACGCTGCTCGCAAGTCCATCTGGGAAATCAGATGTACCGGCGGGCCGTCTATTCGCCGCCGCGCTAGTAATCGCTAGCGGCTCGTTAACCTTTTTTGACCTGTGGCTGCCGACTCCGAATTACAATTCCCTTACGTTCGTATCCTTGATGATTACCTCCGTCGGGGTGCTCCTGAGCAGCCGCGCTTTAACACGACTGAGCCTCGGCGGATGGGTTGTCGTCGGAGCGGGAGGTGCGTTGGCCTTTCTTGCCAAGCCGCCCGCGGCGGCTCTTCTCGGCGCCCTCGTGCTCGCATTCACGGTTGCAGTCGGCAAATTCTCGATTCGCGGATTGCTCGCGTCCATTGTGACCGCACTGCTGATCCTGATCTTCGTCGCGATCGCCGTCGATGGCTCGCCCCAAGGGTTTGTAGCCCGGATGCAGCATGGCTTCGAGTTCAGCGCTGTGATGGCGGCCGGTCAGTCCGTCGGAAATCTGTTTCACCTGGATGTCTTTACCCTAAGCCAGGAGCAGCGCAACAATTTTGGCAAGCTCCTCGTCCTGGCTTTCGTCCTGATCGCGCTCACCGCCAGTGCGATATCGGCGCTCAGGATCGCGTCCGCGATCATCGCCGCGATTGCTTCAACAGTTGTGGTCAGTGTGAGTCTCGGGTGGATGACTCCGACGATCTCGTACGAGCCCTTTCAGCCATTGCTATTCTGCGCGATCCTGTTTGCGACAGTCGTCGCGGCACTGCCCTTTTCGCAGCGGAGGAGTGCGCTTCTTTCGCGGGAGATCCTTGCGACCACCGCATTCTTTGTCGTCCTGCCGTATGTATACGCCGTTGGGACCAACAACAATTATTGGCAACAGGGCGCGCGAGCCGGATTTTTCTGGCTGTTGGCAGCTGTCGTGCTCAACACCGCGCCGGGTGCGAAAGAGGGGGCTCTCTCCCGGCGCCTTAACCCCGTCCTTGCGGCGGCCTTGCTTGCAACGGTTGGAATTCTGTCTGCTTCAGCAGAGCATCCCTATCGCCAGATCGCACCCTTACGGATGCAGAATACGGTGACCGAATTCGGCATCGGCAATCAACACCTTCTGCTGAATTCTGAAGCGGCAGCCTATGTTCATAACCTCAAGACCATTGCGGCCGACAACGGATTTGCGCCGGGTAGCCCCGTGATCGATTTGAGCGGCGTTAGTCCCGGCGCTGTCTATGCTCTTGGGGGGGAGGCCCCCGGCGCCGCCTGGCTGAGTGCCGGATATCCCGGCAGCAGCAATTTCCTGAAAGCTGCGTTGGCAAACGTCGGGTGCGCACAGCTCGTCTCGTCTTGGCTGCTGACGGAGCCCGGCTCGCGGGATTCATTTTCGTTTGACGAGCTCAGTCCGTTCGGAATCGACGTCCTGCGCGACTACAAGGAAGTCGGGGCGGTCCAGTCCGTCCGGGCCTTCGCGCCGGTCAAATTCGAGCAGCGCCTTTACAAGCCGGTGCGAAACCTGAAGGCTGCTGCTGATGCGTGCGAGCGAGCCAATACGGTGAAGCCGTAGCAACCAGGGCTACGCACCGGATCAGCGCAAGAGAATGTCCCGCAGCATTTCGCAGACCCGCTGCTGCTGCGATTCGCTCAAACCGATCCAGAACGGCAGCCTGATCAGTCGCTCCGAGACCGAAGTCGTGATCTTGAGCTCGCCGGCCGCGCGGCCAAACCGCCGCCCTGCCGGCGACGAGTGAAGCGGCACATAATGGAACACCGCGTGAATTCCGCGCTCCTTGAGCGTGGCCAGGACTGCGCCGCGGTCGATCTCCGGTGCCAGTAGGACGTAGTACATGTGTCCGTTCTGGCGGCAGGCGTCAGGCACGATGGGCCGGCGCAGCACGGCCCGCTGCTCTAACCCGGCGAGCATGTCATGGTAGCGATTCCAGATCGCTAGGCGCTCGGCCGTGATGCGCTCTGCCTGCTCGAGTTGGGCCCAGAGAAACGCCGCGGTGATCTCGTTCGGCAGGAAGGAGGAGCCGACATCCTGCCAGTTGTACTTGTCCACCTCGCCGCGGAAGAACCGGCTGCGGTCGGTCCCTTTCTCTCGCATGATCTCGGCGGCAGTGTCGAATTCGGGATCGTTCACCAGGATACATCCGCCTTCGCCGGACATGATGTTCTTGGTCTCATGAAAGCTGAAGCTTCCGATGCGCCCGATCGCCCCGAGCGGGCGTCCCTTGTAGTCGGCCATGATGCCCTGGGCGGCATCCTCGACAATGCTGAGGTTGTGGCGCTCGGCGATCGCCAGGATCGGGTCCATGTTGCAGCTGACGCCGGCGTAATGCACGGGGGCGATCGCGCGCGTGTGCGACGTGATCGCGGCTTCGATCTGCCGCTCGTCCAGGTTAAGCGTGTCTTCGCGAACATCGACGAACACGGGCACCGCACCGCGAAGAACGAATGCGTTCGCGGTCGAGACAAAGGTAAAGGAGGGCACGATGACTTCGTCGCCGCTCTTGAGGTCGAGCATCAATGCGGCAAGGTCGAGAGCGGACGTGCAGGAGTGCGTCAGCAGCGCCTTGGCAGATCCGGTCTTCCGCTCGAGCCATTCGTGGCAGCGCTTTGTGAATGGACCGTCTCCCGACAAGTGGAAATTCCGTTGCGCCTGCTCGATATAGCCAAGCTCGTTTCCGGTCAGATGCGGCCGATTAAAAGGTATGAACTCGGATCCCATTCCTCACTCATCCAACCTTCGAGGTCTCGCCGGAATCATATCGACATCCATCCACCAGGCTGCTAGCTCGCTCCCGTGGAGAGAGATGGCCTTGAAGCAAAAAACCGATGCGAGCGGAAGCTTTGGGTCGGCCGATCCCGGGGGTCATAGCCGGGTTCGCCGCCTTGTTCAAGGCTGGTCGGCAAATCTGGTCCAGCTGGCGTTGGGCATCACGCAACAAGTCCTCCTCGTGCCGGTCTTCCTGCATTTCTGGAGCAGCGAGGTGCTCGCGGCCTGGCTGGCAATCGTCGCCGCCGGAAACCTTATGCTCGTCGCAGATGCCGGCCTGCAGCTCCACGCGATCAACCGCTTCCTGAGCTTCAACTCGAGCGTCGACCCCGATGGGCGCACGGCAAGCTTCTACGGGCGCATACGGCGGATCTATTTCGCCGTTGCCGGCGCGCTCAGCGTTGTCGTGCTGGCGCTCACGCAACTTGCGCCGCCGTCGGCCGTGCTGGGATTCCAGGGAGTCGGGGACTTCGATGCTGCCCTTCCGATCATGACGATCGGCGTGCTGCTCATCCTGCCGTCCAATCTGGTGTCGGCGTTGTACCGGGCGCGTGGCGAGTATGGTCGCGCGGTGTGGCTTCAGAATAGCGCCATGTTCGTCGCACAGGTGGCTCAGCTCGCTGCCATCCTGACGTTTGGTACGCTGGTCGCCGTCGCCGTCGCCTTCCTCTCGACGCAGGTTGCGATGGCTCTCTTCCTCGTCACAATCGATGCGCCGCGCCTCTTTCCGTTTCTTCGCCGAAAGCAGGCGCTCGTGTTCCGGCGTCAGTCTTTGCGCTGGTCGGCCGGGCAATTCCGGCTGGCGTTTCCGTTCGCGGTTGCCAACGTGACCGAACTCGCGCTGCTCAACGCACCCGTGCTCTTGGTCAGCGCCCTCCTGATCGATCGCATTGCTGTGGCGCAGTGGGGACTGACGAGGGTGGTCGTCGGGCTCTTGAGAGGATTGTGCGTCCAGGTCAGCCTGCCGCTCGCCGCCGAACTCGGGCACGACCACGCCCTCGGGGACAGGGAGCGTCTGCGCCAGCTCTTTGCGCGGGGCTCGCTGCTTATCACGGTACTCTGCAGCCTTATCGTATCGGGTCTCCTGCCGTTCTGGCCCGACTTCTTCGCCTTATGGACGCACGGCAGCGTTCCCTACGACGCCCCGCTCACGGCGAGCCTGCTGCTTGGCTCCGTCGCCACGGCCCCATCGCTGCTCGCGCTCTCCTTCGCCAACTACAGCAATCGCCGGGACCTTCTCGTTCGCACGAAGGGCCTACAGCTCGTTGCCTTCCTCGTTCTCTCCGTCACGCTGATCCCCCTGCTGGGACTGTTGGGAGCGGCCATTGCGATCGTCCTGAGCGACCTGCTGGTTCAGATGGGCGTGCTCGGCCTCATCGTCATGCGCCAGACCCTGCAGAATGCATTTCGTCACCTGCTGTTCAGCGGAGTTGTCGCCGCGGCTATCATTCTCCTCGGGTACGGCCTCGGCGCGTTCATCAGGTCCTCTCTGCCGCTTGCGGGCTTCCCACGTCTCGTCGGCGAAAGCGTGCTATGGCTGTTCGCGATGGGCCTTGTCGCCGGCGTGATCTGGTTGCGTGGCGTGCGCGAGCCACTCATGACGTCCATTCCGGACTAGCGGACTGACGATTCTACTCCTGAAGTGCGGCCTGGCGGATGAGATATTTGCCGTAGGCCGTATTCTTCAACGGCTCGGCAAGCTTCACGAGCTGTTGAGCGTCGATGAAGCCCTGGATGAAGGCGACTTCCTCGGGGCAGGCGATCTTCAGTCCCTGCCGCTTTTCCACGATGTAGATGAACTCGGAGGCTTCCAGAAGTGATTCGTGGGTGCCAGCGTCGAGCCATGCATAACCGCGACCAAAGCGCTCGGCGCGAAGCTCGCCGCGGTCAAGATACCATTGATTGACGTCGGTGATCTCAAGTTCCCCGCGCGCCGAAGGCTTGATCTCGCGAGCGACGTCGACGACGCGCTCGTCATAGAAATAAAGGCCCGTCACGGCATAGTTGGATTTCGGCGCCTTTGGCTTCTCAATGATTCCCACCGGACAGTGCGATGCGTCAAACTCGATCACGCCATAGCGTTCGGGATCGTCGACCCAGCTCGCGAACACCGTTGCACCACGCGTCTGCTCGGCGGAATCGCGCAGCAGGGCGCTTAGATTGTCGCCATAGAAAATGTTGTCGCCCAGGATCAGCGCGCAGGGGCTGCCTGCCAAGAATTGTTGGCCGATCAGGAATGCCTGTGCGATGCCGCCGGGATGATCCTGGACGGCGAAGGACAGCTCGATTCCCCACTGCCGGCCATCGCCGAGCAGCCGTTTAAACTGATCGATCTCTTCCGGAGTGGTGATGATCAGCAGCTCGCGGATTCCGGCAAGCATCAGGGTGGACAGGGGATAGTAGACCAGCGGCTTGTCGTAGATCGGCAGCAATTGCTTCGAGGTCGCTAGCGTCAACGGATAGAGCCGGGTTCCCCGACCGCCAGCCAGAATAATACCTTTGCGTTTCATGTGCTCGCACTCTATGTCGATTGTTCACGGCCGCTCAGGTGGTCCGTTAGCACGCGCCGGAGCCAACTCAAAGGTCAGGGCCAACCGTGCCGACGCCGACAACGTACCTAGAGGAAATCGTTAATTGTTGCAAGGTTTTAGGCTGGATCTAGGCTGATTGCGAGGCCTCCATCTCCGGGCTAGGAATGGAGCGGGGGCGTCTCCGGCACGACGTTCCACCCGCCGCGTCCCTTCCGGCTGACCGACAGGGCACCATGGCGAAGCGCGTCTACTGCACTTACTTTGACCACAACTACCTGCCGCGAGGCATCGCCCTGTATCAGTCGCTGCAACGGCATGCGCCCGGTGCGCGGTTGTGGGTGCTTTGTCTCAACGACATCTGCTACCGCGCACTCTTAGCCCTCGACCTTCCGCATCTCGTGCCGTGCCGACTCGCCGATTTCGAGGCCGCTGATCCTGAGGTGACGGCGACGCGGTCGACGCGCAGCATGATCGAATATTTCTTCACCTGTTCGCCCGCCTGGATGCTCTTCGTGCTGAAACGAGAGCAAGACGCGGAATGGGTGACGTATCTCGACGGCGATCTATATTTTTACGCATCGCCCGAGCCGATCTATCAGGAGCTCGTAGGCTCGTCGGTCGCGATCATTCCCCACCGCTATACCCGGAAGATCGCGCGGCTGAAGAAGTTCGGCACTTACAATGTCGGCTGGGTTGGCGTTCGCAACGAACCGGACGGTCGGGCGGTCATCGAGTGGTGGCGAAAGAAGTGCATCGAATGGTGCTATGATTACGTGGACAACGGGCGCTTTGCCGACCAGGGCTATCTTGATGCCTTTCCCGGCCTGTCGGCGCGGGTGAAGGTCGTCGATAACATTGGAGCGAACCTGGCTCCCTGGAACATCGGCAATTATCGCATCGATTTCGGCGACGACGCGGTCCTCATCGACAAGGCGCATCCGTTGATATTTTTCCATTTTCAGGGGCTGAAGAAGGGGCTGGGCTGGTTCATTTTTAACAATCACCGGCGCTATCGGGCGCCTTTCTGCACGGACGCGCGCGAACACATCTACAAGCCCTACGTCAATGAGTTGCTCGAGATCGAAAGACGTACCAGCGCGTTCATCGATGTTCCCAAAATGAAGCCGCATGGGCGGTCATCGATTGTCGGTCTCAGGAAATATCTGGAGGGCAAGGCGCGAAATCTGGCAACGCGCATTTTGCAGTTGCTCGACATCGTGACCGGCCGGGCCTTTTTCGTCTACAAAGGAGTTGCGCGCTGAGAAGCCGCGCGCCCGACTGGCGTCCGTGTTCGGGGGCACGGCAGGACCTTTCGATCGATGCCGTTGGCCGTGATCCGTCGAAGCCGCCGCTGTCGACATTCAAGTTGAGGTTTGCTAGTTCGTCTTTGAACCTACTTCAGAGCGTCAAGAACCATGAATCAGTGGTGACCAATGCTGCCGCCGTTTTGGGAATACGGACGTGAATATGACGAGTTGCGGGACGAAATTCTCGCGGCAGTCGATCGTGTGTTCAGATCGGGCCAGTTGATTCTCGGGCCGGAGGGGCTGGCGTTCGAACGTCAGATGGCCGAAACCGTCGGAGTGACGGGAGGCGTCGGCGTCAACAGCGGCACTGACGCGATCTATATTGCGCTCGCCGCGCTTGGCGTGAAGGCCCGCGACGAGGTCATCACGGTGCCGAACACCGCGGTTCCGACCGTATCGGCGATCCGGACGCTCGGCGCACGGCCAGTCTTCGTCGATATCCGGGACAATGATTTCCTGATGGATGTCGAACAGGTTGAGGCGGCAATCACGCCACGCACGAAGGCGATCATCCCGGTCCACTTATATGGCCAGTGCGTCGATCTGGACCCCCTGATGGCGCTGGCCGAGCGGCACGGGCTCAAGGTGATGGAGGACTGCGCGCAGTCGCAAGGCGCGCTCTACAAGGGGCGTCAGTCGGGCAGCATCGGTCATGCGTCCTCGTTCTCGTTCTATCCGACCAAGCTGCTCGGCGGCTACGGCGACGGCGGAATGGTGCTCAGCGGCGATCAGGCGGTCATCGATCTCGCTCGTTCGTTGCGTTTCTATGGGATGGAGCAGACCTACTACGCCGAAAGACACGGGTTCAATTCGAGGCTGGACGAGGTCCAGGCCGCAATTCTGTCGCTGAAGCTGCCGAAGGTGGAAGGTTGGATCGAGCGTCGCCGCAACGTAGCCGCCCGTTACAGGCGCGGCTTTGCAGGTTGCGGTCTGGAGATGCCGGCCGAGAACAACTATGGCCGTCACGTCTACCACCTTTTCGTGGTGGAGGCGCCGGGTGAGCGCGACGAGACCCTGGCCCGAATCCAGGCGCGAGGTCTCAAATGCGGCGTACAGTACAGGTGGCCCATCCACCTGATGCGAGGCTATCACGATCTCGGCTATCGCTCTGGACAGTTCCCCGTTGCAGAGAAGAAGGCGCGAAGGGTTTTCTCCTTGCCCATCTATCCGCACCTCACGGACGGCGAAGTCGATGCAATCATTGATGTCGTGAGAGCGGAGATCTAGCATGGCCGAGAACCAGAACCTTGATTGGCTGAGGGACAGGCTGCGGGCGTCACTGCACGCGGAAGCCAGTGACCCTTCCGAACTGATTGAATGGCTGGAAGGGCGGCGCAAGCAGGTACCGTTTGCCGCCCACTTGATCGCGTTGCGCGATGTTGCGAACTGGCGACAGGACAACGGCGGCAATATCTACAATGTGAGCGGACAATTCTTCCGCATCGAAGGCGTCAGGGTGCAGAGCGCACCTGGCCTTCGCGAGATAGCCGGGTGGGACCAGCCGATTTTCACGCAGAGCGATGGCGGCGTTCTCGCGTTGTTGTGCCGGGAAACGCGAGATCGTGGCGTGGAGTTTCTGCTGCAGGCAAAGGCTGATCCGGGCAACATAGGCCATCTGCAGTTATGCCCGACCGTTCAGAGCACGTGGGAAAACATCCGCGGCCTGAAAGGCGCTCGCCGCGCGCCGTTCGCGGAATGCCTCGATCCCTCCGACAATATTCGTCTGATCTACAGATCGAAGCACAATGAGGAAGGCAGCCGCTTCTGGCAGAAGTCGAACGAGAACATGATCCTGTTCGTGGAGGACGCGTCCGCGCTGACGATCGACGATCGCACCTACCGCTGGGCAAGTTTGTCGCAAATCAAGCAGATGACGCTTCTCGACAACGTCGTGGGACCCTACGTCAGGACCGTCGTCGCGCCGCTGTGACGTTCAGTTGATAGCGACAACCTCTCACCTCAATTGTTACCTTTTCGAGAGAAGATAGGTCTCTGCTTTTGAATGATGACCTGTCACCTTGGACAAGTCGTACGGGATGGATGGCCAGCTTCGTTCCAGGCGCAGCCCGGCTGCTTCGCACAAGCCGATCAGTTCCTGCCTATTGAAAACGATCTCGACCACGGGCGCGCCATAGGCATATTTCCGCAGATACGTAGTTGGATGATCGTCGAACACCGGCACGCTGTGCAAGATGCAGCAGTCGGCGGCGACCCGCGCCGCCTCGCAGATCGCTGCGGGATAATCGATGATGTGCATCAGCGATACGCCGTTGAACACGATATCGAAGGCGGCGTCGGCATAGGGCAGGGCGGTCGCGTCGGCAACCTCGAAGGCTGCGGAAGGGTAGTTGGTATGCGCCCGCTCGATCATCGCGGCTGAATAGTCGATGCCGGTGTAACGCAGACCGCCTCTGACCAAGGTATCAAACACGTCCGAATAGTAGCCGCTGCCGCATCCCACCTCGAGCAATCGAGGCTGCGCGATGCCGGTCGCAGCAACGGCCTCTGCGGCCACCCTGAGGTCGAGCCGCGGCTCTCCCCGCTTCATGGCCGCGATCAGGCCAAGATAGGCCCGCTCCTGGCGGCGCACGGTCCGCGCAGCGAGCCAACCGCCCGATGAAGCCTGAGCGTTCCGGGCTTCCTCGACCCCGCCAAGCACATTGTAGTCGGTCGACGTCAGGATCTGTCGGCGGAGCAGCGGCGACGCGTTGACAACCCGCTTGCCGATTTGCCTGATCGCGGGGGGCAGCTTCATGGTCGCAGCCTCAAGCTTTCGACGTAGCTGAGAATTTCTTTCGTGCGATGACGATAGGTGTGTTCGCCCAGGGTCTTTGCGTGACCCGCCTGCGCGATGGCGGTGCGGCCGCCGGGATCGCTGAGATATCGCTCGACGGTCTTAAGGCAATCGTCGACCGTGCGCCACACGGCGACTTCGCGATCGGGCTCGAACAGGGTGTGAAGATTGTCCTTGAAGTCGGTGAGCAGGAATGTCCCCACGCCGGTCGCCTCGAACAAACGCATGTTCCCGGCTTGGTGGCCGACGAGGTCGATGTGCGAATTCAGCGTAATCTTCGACCGCCGCAACACCTGGTACATGTCGGCGCCCCAGATCTCGCCTTGGAAGCAGGCGTGCAAAGGAGAGGAGGCGGGAAGCGTTCGCGAAAGCGCGCCCCACAATTTCAGGTCATACCGTTGCGCCACGGCCTCGAGCAGCTTGATCCGCTGTCGATGGTCGTCGGAGACCGTGCCGACAAACGACACGTCGACGGGAGCCTCCGCCGTCATCGCCGGAAGCCGCTCCAGCACGACCGGATCGAAAGCGAGATGGTTGACTTGGGCCCGAATGCCGCGTCTACGGAACCACTCGACGATCGTCGGCAACAGCGAAACTATTAGGTCGTAGGCGGCCCAGTCTTCGCCGGGGGACGGCTTAATGCCAACCTGTCCGATAATAAGCGAGTTGCACACCGCCTTGATTCGGCGGATCAGCCGCGTGTCGACATGGAAGACGTCCTGGTTGAGAATGAGATCGGGCTGGAAGTCCTCGATCTGCGCGAGCAGGATGCGTTCGCCCTGCTGATCGAGACGCGGACTGAGGCCCACGCGCCGCGCAAGCGGCCGCAGCAACGGCTTGAAGGGGATGACTGCCTGTTGCACCCAGCCAGGGAGCCGCTGTCCCATACCGGACGTGATTTCCGCAGGTGTTTCGACCCCCATGCCATGTTCACGCGCCCAGGCCGATTGCAGATATGAGTTGTTGACGTGGACCTCCGCCGCGGCATGGCCGAGTTCCGCGAAGTTGCGCGAGTAAAAATCGGCCACACCGAACAGGGTCGCGTTCCTAGCCGACATCTGGTCAGCGTAAGAGGCTTCAGACAGGGCAGCCTCGCGCCGGTACAGCCACGCCAGGAAACGCGGGTAGTCGGCATTGAGTATGAGAATGCGCATCCGCTAGACCGCGATCCGGAAGCTGTAATTCTTGTCGAGCCAGTCTTTGTAGCCGCCGCTTACGATCTCACCCCACCAGCTTTGGTGGTCGAGGTACCAGTGTACTGTCTGATCAAGGTCGGCCTCGAAAGTGATGCTGCAGCTTTCGCCGAGTTCGGTTGCGAGCTTGCGTGCATCGATCGCGTAGCGACGGTCGTGGCCGGGCCGATCCGTGACATAACGGATCAGCGAGCGGCAGGATTGACCGGCGGCCGGCGGGCATGACGCAAAGCGCGCGGCCAGCGCCGGATTTTCGGCAAACGCGCGGTCGATCAGATCGCAGATCGTGCCGACGACCTCGCGATTGCTCCGCTCGCTGCCGCCACCGACATTGTAAGTCTCGCCCGGAGATCCCCGTTCGATGACCGTCATCAGCGCCCTGCAGTGCTCGGAAACGTGCAGCCAGTCGCGAATGTTCGATCCATCCCCATAGATCGGCAGCGGCTTTCCCTCCAGCGCATGGATGATCACCAGGGGAATCAGTTTTTCCGGATGCTGGTAGGGGCCGTAATTGTTTGAGCAATTGGTGATCAGTGCCGGGAGCCCGTAAGTCACCACGAAAGAGCGGACCAGATGGTCGCTGGCCGCCTTGCTGGCCGCGTAGGGCGAATTCGGACGATAGGGACTTGACTCGGAGAAGGGCGGGTCCATGGGTCCGAGTGATCCGTAGACTTCGTCGGTCGAGATGTGGAGAAAGCGGGCATGATGCATAATGTCCGAGTCGCGCCAGGCATCGAGAGCCGCCTTAAGCAGGGTGAACGTGCCGAGCACGTTGGTCTGGAGGAACGCCTCGGGATCGGCAATGGAACGGTCCACATGTGATTCGGCGGCCAGATGCAGCACGCGATCGAACTTCTGCTCGTCAAACAGCGCGCGCACCAGACTGGCATCCCTGATGTCGCCATTGACGAAGACGATCTTGCCGTTCGTGATCAATGGTTCGAGGCTGCGGATGTTGGCCGCATATGTCATCGCATCCATAACGACCAGCCGGTCGTTTGGACGAGCTGTCCGCCACGCATGCACCAGATTTTGGCCGATGAACCCGGCTCCTCCAGTGATCAGAACATTATACATGCAACACCTCGACGATTAGCATTGGCCTTGTAAATGAGCAGTTGCGGCCGGAACGTTCTGCTGGGCGGTGAAAACTGCCCTTGGCGTGATATACCAGAGAACGAACAAGAGTAGGGCCCCGTTCGACAGCAACGTCGTGGTCAATGGTACGTTCAGGAACACTTGGCTCAACATTCCCCCCGATAGAATGATGAACCTCGGACGCAGGCCGGCGGCCGCTCGGTTTCCGAGCGAAATGACCAGTCCGCAGGCGACCGCCGCAACGGGCGCCGAAAAGGGGCCGACCGACGCGATACCTTCCGTGGCAAACAGTGATGCGTTCAGGTTCCCAAGCTCATAATTCTTGGACATCAAGACAGATAGTGGGTCGCTATAGGCACAGCCAAGGAGCGTCTTGACCAGAAGGATCTGGCAAAAATGCGTTAGTTGATGGGTCGAAAAGAAGTCGTTGTAGACGTCGAGTGCAATCGAGGGAAACGCGATCATTCGGAAGTTGATTGTCGAGAAGTATTTGATGAACAGATCGTAGGGGATCGCTCCGAGCTTGTAAGGAATGATCAGCAAGAGTCCGCCTGAGATCGGCAGGAGCAGCGAGAGGACAATGGCGGCTCTGGGTTCGAATCTTCGGGCGAGGACAGCGAGAAAGAGAAGCCAGAACGGCGCGAAGAAAGTCGTCTTGGTCAAGGTGATAGGATAGAACACCAGCAGCAGGAGGAGGGCAATCGCAGCTTTCACTCGTTCGCCGCACATGATGAAGCTCGCAAAGGCGAACGGCAGCAGCGCGTTTGAAGTGATGCCGATTGCGTATCGTAGGGGAGCAGGAAATTCCAATGCATTCCGGAAGTCATAGATTTTGTCAATGCTTGCCAGCTTGAAATTGTAAAATGTGCCGGTCGCGACCGTCGTGGCCGCGATTATCAGGATGCCCAGCCGCAACCTCTTCGCTGCATCATCGCTTAATACAACATATTGCTTGATGGGCGCGGTGATAAAAAGAACCGGGACCAGGAACGCGATGATCGAGACAATGGCAGAAGCGACAGGCAGTGCCCGATCGTAAGGGAATTTCGAGAACGCGCTGAGCCACGCATAGCCGACGACCAGAGTGTACAGATAGAAGCCCACGAAATAGCCGAAACCGAACCGGGCAAACGCAAAAAGCGCGCCGACTGCAGCGAGCAGCAGAACGATCAGCCCCGCCATCGGCAAACGTGCCTGCGCGAACGCGACCGCTCCGGTGTAACCGTAGAACTGGGCGACATAGACCAGCGACAGGCAGCAGGCGAAGAGGTGGACCCAAATTAACAACAAGCGTCCCCGCCACGATGCGGGAATCATCAGGCCAAGCGGTGCGAGGGATCGTTCCGCGGCTTTCATTCTGGCTTGCCGAAGAATGGAAGGCTCACGTACCAGAGTAGGAAGACCGGTGCAAGCGAGGACGATGCTGCTCTACATCGGCAAATTGTATGATCGCGCAGTCGAACCGGCTGACGCAGCAGCCGTCCCAAGCATCCACCACCATCCAAGAAGAATTCAGATCGGCCGTAATGCGCTGCTTTGTCATCGATCGACCGGATTGATGATGAGACACGAGAAATGCTTGCATCCGAAAAGATGCTGCGATGCACACGGCTGCCGTTATTGACAGTTGAGGGTTCGATGCTAGACGAGTTTTCGTTGAGAATTTGAGGGCTCCTAGTTGTATCCACTCATCATTCAGCGATGCATATCGAAATCCGTTGGTTGGCAGATCTTCTTGGCCGCGCTGATTTCGAGCGTGCCACTCACCATCTTAGTTGCCGGCGTGACGGGAAACACAAGAAATCCCGCAATCACCGCGGCGCTCCTAGGCGTACCGATGGTTGGGCTACTCGGATTTAGCCGATGGTCAAACTTTCAAAAAAACGAAGTTGACCTGTTTTTCTCTGCCTTTGCCGCAACAGCAATCGCGTCGATTGTGGCCAATGGGCTTCCACCGCAAAAATCGCTGGGACTTTTCGCGTTGTCACTTATGGCTTATCCGGCATGTCGATTCGGGCCACGGCGGCGGGAACACGGTGCATTCATTGTTCTGACATCCATGATTGTGTTGGTCGGCACGGTGGTGAGCGCAATTGCCCTGATCAGCCAATGGAGCGACAGGCATGGCAAACCTCTAGTGTTCGGTCTATTCGATCATGCGGCAGCCGTTTTTCTTTTCTCTTTGGCAATCCTGATTATCGGCTTGGTGGTCGAGAACACCCTGACACCCAAAAAGGCGACTTTCGTAGCCATTGCGATAACAATACCGATCGCTGTTTTCGCCGCTGCACAAGTCCGCTTTACCTTTATTGCGCTGGGCCTCGCGCTCTCACTGGGTTGGTTGATTGTCAGGAAACAGCAGCGACTCTACGTATTTGCCGTCCTTGGCGTGGTGGTGCTATCTACAGTTATCGGGCTAATTTGTCGTCAAAATGCCAGCGCGGAATTCTTACTTCAAGCGCTACTTCCAGTTCCATCGCTGTCTGCTCCTGAGATCATCAGCACACCGCCGGCTCAGTCTCTCGCGGGCACTGCCGACCCTGCGACGATCGCGGCGACGGCAGTTTCTCGGCAAATCAGATTAAGTAACGCGGGCCCCGAATGCCGGGAAACCAACAATTCGGTCTCGATGCGGCGAACCTTGATAAGTCAATCACTCCAAATTATCCCGAGGGCCGGCCTGCTCGGAATTGGATTGTCTTCTTTCGCCGGCATTTCTTGTTTGGGACGAGATCCTCACAATTCGATTCTGCAAGCGGCAGTTGAGTTCGGTCCCTTCGGAGCATTCTTTCTAGCGCTAGTTATCCTATCGGTTGTGCGAGGACTTTGGACAAATCGAGATCATAGATCATCCGAGGTCAACTTTGTGCTCTGCAGCTTCGCTTTCGTGACAATCATGGACATGGCGCACGGCCATCTCATAAACGAGATCTTGCTTTTCGCGTTCGCAGGGTATGGATCGCAGCTCATCGGCCTAGCGCGAAAAGAGGCAGCAAGATGAGCAAAAACCTTGTCGCTGACCGATTGATCAGTCGGGAAAGACTTTATCTTTTGGTGCTCGTCGCCTCTTTTGTGGGAGCTCTTTACTTCTTGCTATGGCGCTCGGCCGAATATTTTCACGCCCATAACTATCATATCGGCCTGCCTCATGATCGCGCCGCCGTCCTTGTGCTTCCAGCCTGCCTTGCGATGCTGCTGGGCTCAATCTTCGTATTCGCCCGCTTCAATTTCGGATATTTCGTCGGATACTACTTGTTTTCAATTGTCACGGGCTACTTGTGGGTCAACACATTCAGCATGCTTGACTATGATCAAGCAGCGGCATTCTGGTTGGTGGTTCTCTCTCTCATTCTGTTCTTGATACCAGCACTAGTAACGAGAAACGTTTTCATCGAGCGGCGTCCTTTCGTGTTACCCAAGCGATCGCCCGAAGCCATCCTAATAATTGCCGCGGGCGTACTGGTAGCCGGCTCGTTCCATGGTTTCTATCTGATTGGCATTGAGGGGATGATTGAACATCGGGATGACATCGTTCGATCTGCCGGAATGAACTATATCATAGGCAATCTTATCGGAGCGGCCATACCATTCGCGTTCGCTTGCTTTATTGAGCAGCGGCGTTGGATAATGTGCGCTGTCTTAGTCATGGTGACATTGCTCTATTATCCCGTCACATTAACCAAGACGGCACTCTTTGCCGCTCCATTCTTGCTGTTTGTTGCAGTTGCCTCACGATGGCTTACTCTTCGACTGGCCGTGATGGCATCTCTGTTGTTGCCGCTGTTGATCGGCGTAATTGCGATCGCTGGCGTCGACTGGGGAACGATCAAGGCGTCCTGTTGGCGATGGGACGCATTCATGATCCCAGCGTTCCGATTCATTGCTTTTCCCTCGCTGTCACTCGAGCACTATCTGGCATTTTTTCACGATCACCCATTGACCCACTTTTGCCAGATCGGCTTAGTCAAGCGGCTAACAGCCTGCCCCTATCGTGAGCCGTTGGCTTTGGTGATGGAGCGTGCCTTCGACATGGGACGCATGAATGCTTCGCTGCTCGCAACCGAGGGCATCGCTTCGGTCGGACCAGTGTTCGCGCCTCTCGTCTCGTTCGGATGCGGCGTCGTTTTCACTCTCGCAAATGCTGTATCGGCTCATTTGCCCGCTCGCTTCGTGCTTATTTCCGGAGCGATGATCCCTGTTACGCTTCTGAACGTTCCGCTTTCTGTGACAATGACGACCAATGGCCTTGCGCTTCTAATACTTCTCTGGTTTTTGTCACCCTCAGACTTGCGGCAATGGTGTTCCGACAGGAGCGTTTCTTAGCTCTCAGTTCCAGTTTCCAGTTATCTGGACCAGCAAGGGGACGCTTTTAGCAAACAATCTTTGAGGAGTGGAGCGCGGTTCCCCCTAGCGTCCCAACTGGCTTGATCTAAAAGAGGTTTTGCGTATAGACCTCTAGGCCGCGAGAAGGATAGTTGAGGTGTCTTGGCCTCGACCTGCGCGATCAGGGGGAAGTTCTATGCTCAGATTCGGCTTGCTCGGTTGTGGACGTATCTCCAAACGGCACTCGGATCTGCTTGGCTCTAATCAGATCGAAAATGCCCGGCTGACCGCGGTTTGCGATCCGGTTCGTGACCGCGCCGACGCTGTGGCGACGAAATTCGGCGTATCCGCATACTATGACATCGAGACCTTCCTTGCCCGGAAGGACATCGACGTCGTCACCGTGCTGACGCCGAGCGGCCTGCATCCCGAGCATGCTATCGCGTGTGCGAAGGCGGGCAAGCATGTGGTCGTCGAAAAGCCTATGGCGCTCCGGCTCCAGGATGCCGACGACATGATCCGGGCCTGCGATCAGGCCGGCGTTAAGCTATTCGTGGTCAAGCAAAATCGCTTCAACGTGCCGGTGGTCAAGGCGCGCGAGGCCCTAGACGCCGGCCGCTTTGGCAAGCTGACGCTCGGAACGGTCCGAGTGCGCTGGTGCCGCCATCAGGATTATTACGACCAAGATGCTTGGCGCGGCACCTGGGCCTATGACGGCGGCGTGCTCACGAACCAGGCGAGTCACCACGTCGATATGCTCGAATGGTTTTTCGGTGACGTCGTCAGCGTCCATGCCCGTGCCACAACCGCGCTCGCGAATATCGAGACCGAGGATACCGCCGTTGCGACGCTTAAATTCCGCAACGGGGCGCTGGGCATCATCGAGGCGACCACCGCGGCGCGTCCGACCGACCTCGAAGGCTCGCTCTCGATCCTCGGCGAGAGGGGTACGGTCGAGATCGCTGGCTTCGCCGTCAACCAGATCAGGCACTGGCGTTTCGTCGATGAGCTGCCGACCGACAAGGAGGTCGTCGAGAAATTCTCGGTCAATCCGCCTAACGTCTATGGATTTGGCCATCAGGCCTATTACCAGCATGTGGTGGATTGCTTGCTTCACGAGCGCGCCGCGCTGGTCGACGGTCTCGAGGGGCGAAAGAGCCTTGAGCTGATCTCGGCGCTCTATGAGTCGATCGAAACGGGCAGAGAAGTGTCGATTCGGTTCTCTCCCCAGAAGGTTAGGTTGGGGCAAAGATGAGCCATGGGTAACCTTCCGATTTCCGTCGGCATCATCACCTACGATCACTCGCATCTGAAGACGGAGCAGATCGTTCATCGTCTTCGCCTGAGAGCGCGTCTCTCCCGCGGGCCGGTCTACGAGTTGAAGCTATTGGCGTTGCCATTCGTTCAGCGCGCGGAACGGAACGTTTTGTTCCAGCATCGACCGGATCAAACTCGAGCGCCAAGCACGCGCGAATTAGCGTGCTTCCACAATATTGAATTTCTGCCATGCAACTATGATTCAATTCCAGATGTGGCCGACTACTATCTGGTCGCGGGCGCCGGCATTTTCTCCGACGCTGCGATTGGGAGAAAGCGGATCGTCAATTGCCATCCAGGCATAATTCCGAGCACCCGCGGACTCGATTCGTTTAAATGGGCGATTCTTGATGGGGTGCCACTTGGTGTGACACTGCACTTTATCGACGCGGAGGTGGATGCGGGGCAAACGCTTGCGGTCGTCGAGACGCCGATGTTTCCGGAGGACGATCTGGAGGTGCTCGCCGGGCGTCACTATGAGCTCGAACTTGAAGTCCTGTGCGAATTTATGAGTATATTGAGGGTGCCGAATCGATCGAGCGCTCAATATCCGACTAATCCAGCGCGACGGCGCATGCCTATTGACTTGGAGCGAGAAATGGTCGCGCAGTTCCCGTCGTACAAGGCGAGATTTGCGGCCAATTCGGCTCGCAGTTGGAAGGAGGTCTAATGCGAGTACCATTTGCCGATTTGCACCTTCAGTATCGGAACCTGCAGTCCGAAATTGACGGCGCGATCGCGGCCGTCATCCGCGACGGTGCATTCATCCGCGGGCCTTTTGTAGACGCCTTCGAGGCGGAATTCGCCGAGGCCGCCGAGGCGAAGCATTGCATTTCCTGCGCGAACGGCACGGACGCGCTATATCTTGCGATGGTCGCGCTCGGGGTGAAGTCGGGCGATGAAGTGATCACGACGGCGCATTCCTGGATCTCAACGTCCGCGATGATCACTCATTCCGGCGCCAAGGTCGTGTTCTGCGATACCGACGATTCCACGTTCACGATCGATCCGGCAGCGATCGAGCGGGCGATCACCCCCCAGACCGTCGGCATCATCCCAGTGCATCTGTTCGGCCAGCCGGCTGACATGGACGCCATCATAGCGATCGCGCGGAAGCACAAATTGTGGGTGATAGAGGACTGCGCGCAGGCGCACTTAGCTCGCTACAAGGGCCGGCTCATCGGCACGTTCGGAGCGGCTGCAACCTACTCGTTCTACCCAGGCAAGAATCTGGGCGCGATGGGAGATGCGGGTGCGGTCGTTACCAGTGACTCCGCATTAGCCGAACACATGACCAAGCTTGCCCGGCATGGTGGTGTGGTGAAGCATAAGCACGACATCGAGGGCATCAACAGCCGTCTGGACGGAATGCAGGCGGCAATCCTGTCGGCCAAGCTGCCGCATCTCAAAGCCTGGACCGAGGCCCGACAAAAAGCTGCATCGGTCTATAATGCCGGCCTCACGCAGATCGAGGATCTCCAGGTGCCGCAGGTCGCGCCCGGGCGCACGCACGTCTACCATCTCTACACCGTCAAGCATCCGAAGCGCGACGCCTTGGCGAGCTACCTGAGTTCAAACGGCGTGCAGACGGCAATCAATTACCCGACGGCGTTGCCGTTGTTACCAGCATACAGCCGGTATGAGCACACCTCGGAGCAGTTTCCAAACGCGGTTGGCAATCAGCAGAAAATACTCTCTCTGCCGATGTTCGCCGAGATCAGCCGGGAGCAGCAGAACTACGTCGTCGGTTTGATCCGGAAGTTCGAAGGTTAGGGTCTGCTTCCCGCAGCGCCGACGACTTCGCGATAGCGCTGGATCGCGACGTCTTCGCTGTACTTGCCGGCGACGCCGACAAGGCGATCGAACCGGTGTCGATGCTGGGCCTGACCAAGCGCTTCGCCGAAATGTATTGCCAGGCGCTCGACCGTGACCTTGCGGCAGGCAGCGGCGACGCCAAGCCGATTTGCAGCAGCCACCGCCGCATAAGGCAGCAAGAAGGGCGCAGTCACGGTGAGTCGTCGCGAGCCAGCACTACCCGCCGGATCCAAGCACGACGGCGGCGATCATGGCATCATGGCCGAGATCGCCTAGGTCGGTGCGCAGGACCTGCTCTAGCCAAGCTCGGCAGGATCGGATCCGAGATCTTAGGTTCCGATTAATCGGTGCTTATCGGTGCCCCGGAGCAAAGGCAAAACTTGCTCGGCCTGGAGCGCTACGAGAAGTCTTCCCAGGCGCGACAGCGGCGTGTGCTCAAACGCCTCAAGCTGGTCAACAGACGACGGGCCGAAGTGATCGGAA
The DNA here is from genome assembly GCF_055807395.1 of Bradyrhizobium sp. Kon10. Taxonomy (NCBI): domain Bacteria; kingdom Pseudomonadati; phylum Pseudomonadota; class Alphaproteobacteria; order Hyphomicrobiales; family Nitrobacteraceae; genus Bradyrhizobium; species Bradyrhizobium sp. Kon10. The sequence goes on from NZ_JBVVOZ010000013.1 coordinate 46,739, forward strand.
CCGGTGTCGCGCGCGGGGACATGGCAGGTGTCGTATTGCTGCCGCCACCATAAGATTAGACGATAGATTGGATGACGGAACGGGTGCCAGATCACTGTGGTCCTGCAGGCGAGGGTCGGCCATGTTGTGAGCCCTAGGTGACCTTCCAAGAGACACCGATGCCGGCGCCTCGATACCAGTGGTCGGCAGGTTCTTCCGCTAGAAAGACAAATCGCCGTCCCTCGCGCATTGAAAATTCAGCAAGCTTAGAAGTGACGTGCGAGTTGTCACCAAGAACGATTGCATGAGCGGACAACTTTTCTTTTATGGCCTGGTATTCCTCGGCCTCATATTTTGCGCTGTGTTCACTGTCATTGATGAACAAATCGACCCGGCTGTCAAAGGCGCGGAGAGACTGGATAGAATCTCCGTATAAAACAACTCCAATGGACGAATACGGAGGCTTCAAGTAGAAGCCAGCGTCTTTGTTGATATCCGTTCCGTAATAACGACCGGGGTGTCCTTCCGCTGTGTTGCGCAATAGTGCGGCGCACAGCACCACTGCTCCCATCCCCTGATCGACACCGGTTTCGATAATAACCCTTGGTTTCACCGATCGAGCGATAGCGTACCAGACCATGCGGCGTCCTACGTGAGGCCACTGGTCCGTACGAAACCGCTCTGGATGGTCTTTCCATAGCCCGTTTATGTGATTATTAAACTCGACATCCTCTTCAATTTCTCGGAAATATGATCGAATCGTTTCGAAGGGGACACCGACGATCCCACTAAGGCCGGCAGCAAGATTGGTCCGACACCTATCGGTGAGGTTATAGGTAAAGTTGGCGTCAGCCCGCGATCTGAAAAGCCACTTAGTCCAGTTTGCAACAACCGGAGCAATATAGTCTCTTCCAGTTTCGTAAGCCCGAAACGGCATATTGATTGCCGGGAAAAAAGGATACTTCATCAGGCGGCGCTTGGCCGCGCTCAGGCGATTTCTGACCTGCATATAGATCATTTCCAAATAAGACGGTGAGTATCGGTGCTCAGTTATGTTGCGTCAAGCTGACTGGGCTATCCAATTTGAAAACGGAAGTTGATTGGACGCAAATTTGAGTTCTTAGGAGGAGGTCCAAGCTGTGCGCCATTTAAGCCGTTTTAAAGACGAGGATACGCCGCCTGAACGTTGACTTCATTCTGATGGAGTGCTTATTCGTGAATCGTATTGAATTGGCAAATCCTAGGCGTTGTAGAAGTCCACACTGGTTTGCAATTCAGGAGCGATGCCCGCCGCTTCCTGCGCAGAAGCGTAATCTCACTTCTCTCTGGCGCTAACCGCTCTAGGCGAACTCGAGCACACAATAGCGCTGCATCTCATAGGATAGTCCGGCGATATTGACGGCGAGGAGCCCTTCGATTGCCGATTTGGGAGCGATGTGCCTGGACTTTTCTTCTGAACTGCCTGATGATGGTGCAGACGGTCTCAATTGGGAGCGGAAGACTTCGATCCGATTCGTATAGGACTTACCGTTTGTGGCTGGTGGCCATCGAAAGGTGCGCGTTCATTGGCCTGGTACCTCCAGCAGGAGCTGCGAGCTGGTGCCGCTTTGACCACATTTCCTTCGCTTTTCCTATGCACTCCGGTGGCCGCCCAAAGCTCCTTCGAAATCGGTAGTCTCCGGCCCGGCCGAAGCAGCATCACGGTAGCGGCGCGGTCCTTCCGAAGACGCTCAGCGAACGGCCGACGCGGGGACTCGGCCGTGACTTTCAGCGCCATCGATTATGCCAATCAAGCCGGGACCGGACCCGACAATTCTGCGGGCTCTCAACCGGACATTAGGCATAGAACATGCCGATGATCCGAACCGAGCAGCGTGCCATCAAAATCGCCGAAGAGAGTAATTCAATACTCTACCGGCACCTGCTTTGTTATCCATCAAGCGAGCTTCTCAAGATCCTCTCCCTCCGATGTTCGCGGAGATCACCTGCGAGCAGCAGGGCGAGGTTGCTCGGTTAATCAAGAACTTTTAATTCGAGCCGCCGTCCTCGCGGAGGCGTCGCACAATTTCCCGGTAACGAAGCGTCGAAGCGTGTTCGCTGTATTTCAGTGCGGCGCCCGCGGCCAAGCGGCCCCGTTCGAGAGTTGCTGTGCGATCAGCAGCCGCTTCGGATATTGCCTGCGCGAGGCTAGTAGAATCCTCTGGAGGCACGACCCAGCCGATTTCCTCCTCTGTCACCGCAATGCCGGCTTCGGAATTCGCCTCCGCTCCGACGATGACGGCTCGGCCGACCGCTAGCAAATTGTAGAGGCGGCTTGGAATCGAAACGCCGGCGACGTTGCGTCGGTAGGGAATGACCCAGGTGTCGGCCATCGACAGAAACTCTGCGAGCTGGTCCTCGGCCACGGGATCGAGCAGGGTGAGATTTCTGAGATGCTCCGAGGCCTGAAGGCTTTTCAGTTCGGTCCAGCCTATTCCCCATCCGGAGAGAACGAAGTGTATGCCCTTGTCGTTCTGCAATAGCCGTGCGGCCTCGAAGACGGTGCGAGGTGCGTGCGTGAAGCCGAGATTGCCGCACAGGCCTACAACGAATTGCGCGGGGCAGGACTTCCTGAAGTGACTTTCGTTATCGGGCTCGCGGAAGCCGATTGGCAGCAATGTCCAATTGGGCACGTAATGGATCTTGTCGGCACTGACTCGCGGGTAACACAACAGAAGAGGGGGCACGTCCCGGCCGATGACGAAGATCGCGCTCAGCGACCTGAACAGCCATGCATTGGCAAGACGCAGGGTGCGCGCAATCAGGGAGCTGCGTTTGGCAAGACCGGCGACCTCGAGCGCTTCCGGATAAAGGTCGTTGATCAGGAGCGCCGTCTTGGCGCGTCGCAGCCTTGCCGCAAGCGTGATTGCATAGGGCAGGGTGAAAGGGTTAGTCACCGACATGACGACGTCGCCCCGGCGTGCTCGACGGTAGACCGCCCAGAACATCCGTATGGCCAGCGCCGAACTCGCGATGAAGCGCTTCCCAAGCGCGCGCTGGGGGGGCTTCCAGTGCGCGACTTCGATCACGACAGGTGTCGCCTGATCTGCCTGTTCCCGGCTCGCAGAAGAGGGCGTTCCGGAAAAGACGACTGCCTTCATATCCAGTGCGATCGCACGCGCAATCGCACCGAGATAGGTTGCGGTTGTGCTTCCATCCGGTGGATAAAATTCCGTCGCAAGAATGAATGTCGGAACCCTCGCCACGGCGTTGCGTGACCGCCAGGATCGGGATAATGAAGCCCAAGAGATTTCCGTGCCGAAAGACGTGGCCCGGTAAGCCCGCGGCGTGGCGCGGCAGTTGGTCGATGATGTGCTTTCACGATTTTGGGACATTCCAGCTTGACCATTGCGTTCTCTTGGGGAGCAAACTGCCGATGCAGTTCGACGAGGCCGTGATCTCCAGTATCATGTTTAGGAAGTGCCATCCATTGGGGACGGGTATTGCGGTCCTCCTCCAGGCTAGTCAAGAGCAGGGGTGTCTAAGCAACGAATTGGGGTTGACCGCGAATGGCCGCATGTCCAAGAGAGAGGCTGGAGAATACGCTTCCTCGGCGGCCATCTCTTTCAATTGCTGCGGGAACAAGGCAGGCCATGACCAAAAGGGTTGCTCTGATCACCGGTGTGACCGGCCAGGACGGGGCCTATCTTGCCGAATATCTGCTGTCGCTCGGCTATGTCGTGCACGGCATCAAACGGCGTTCGTCCTCGTTCAACACAGCCCGCGTCGACCATCTGTACCAGGACCCTCATCTTGGCAACGTGCCGTTCCAGATGCACTACGGCGACATGACGGATTCCACCAATCTGATCCGTCTGATGCAGCAGATCCGGCCGACCGAAATCTATAATCTCGCCGCCCAAAGCCACGTCGCCGTCAGCTTTGAGAGCCCTGAATATACGGCTAACGCCGACGGGGTAGGCGTGCTTCGCTTGCTGGAAGCGATCCGCATCCTCGGCATGGAGGAGACGCGGTTCTACCAGGCCTCGACCTCAGAGCTCTACGGCTTGGTGCAGGAGATCCCGCAGAAGGAGACCACGCCGTTTTATCCGCGCTCGCCGTACGGCGTCGCCAAGCTCTACGGCTACTGGATCACCGTGAACTATCGCGAAGCCTATGGCATGTTCGCCTCGAACGGCATCCTGTTCAACCATGAGAGCCCGATCCGCGGCGAGACGTTCGTGACCCGTAAGATTACGCGTGGCGTCGCCCGCATCGAGGTCGGGCTGGAAGAGACGCTCTATCTCGGCAATCTCGAGGCCAAGCGCGACTGGGGCCACGCCAGGGATTACGTCGAGGGCATGCACAAGATCCTACAAGCGGACAAGCCGGACGATTTCGTGCTCGCCACTGGCGAGATGCGCTCGGTCCGCGAGATGGTCGAGCTGTCGTTTGCGCAAGTCGGCCGCCGCATCGCATGGCACGGCCAGGGCGTCGACGAGACGGGTGTCGATGCCAAGAGTGGCAAGACGGTTGTGAAGATTGACCCGACCTATTTCCGCCCGACCGAGGTCGATCTCCTCGTCGGCGATGCTAGCAAGGCGCGCGAGGTGCTCGGCTGGACGCCGAAGCGGACCTTTGCGGAACTGGTCGCGGAGATGGTGGCCAGCGATCTGGCTGAGGTCAAACGGGACGTCGCAAATGGCAAACGCTCCGTTTGAGCTGAAAGGCAAGAGCGTCTACGTCGCCGGCCATCGCGGCATGGTCGGCAGCGCACTGGTGCGCCGGCTCGCGCGGGAGGACGTCAAGCTGGTCACGGTGGACCGGCGCGAGGTCGATCTCTGCGACCAGGCCGCGGTGTTCGACTGGTTCGCGAAGGCGCGGCCGCAGGTCGTCTTTCTCGCGGCTGCCAAGGTTGGCGGCATCGTCGCCAACGACACGCTGCGGGCCGAGTTCATCTACGACAACATCGCGATCGCGGCCAATGTGATTCACGCCGCGCATCGAAACGGCGCCGAGAAGCTGATGTTCCTGGGCTCGTCCTGCATCTATCCGAAGCATGCCCCTCAGCCCTTGCGTGAAGAGTCCGTCCTGACGGGTCCGCTGGAACCGACCAACGAGCCCTACGCGATTGCCAAGATCGCCGGCCTCAAGATGGCGGAGGCCTATCGCAGCCAGTATGGCAGCGACTTCATCAGCGTGATGCCGACCAATCTCTACGGCCCAGGCGACAATTATCACCCCGAAATGAGCCACGTCGTTGCCGCCCTGATCCGGCGCTTTCACGAGGCCAAGGTGTCGGGCGCAACCAGCGTCGTGGTCTGGGGCACCGGTACGCCGCGCCGAGAATTCCTCTATGTCGACGACATGGCCGATGCCTGCGTGCACCTGATGAAGACCTATTCGGGTCCGGAGCTGATCAACATCGGCACCGGCAAGGACATCGCCATCGCCGAGTTCGCGCGCCTGGTCGCCGAGATCATCGGTTATCGCGGCGAGATCAGCTTCGACACCTCGCGTCCCGACGGCACGCCTCGCAAGCTGCTCGACGTCAGCCGCCTCGACAAGCTCGGCTGGCGCGCGCAGAGTTCCCTTGAGGAAGGTTTGAGGCAAGCCTATCGCCTGTACGAACATCTAGACAGTTGCGCGCCCCAGTGATGTCGCTCGAATTGCGTCAGGGAGCGCGTATCTGTTGGAGCTTCTTCATTTCGATTTTGCGAAGATCGGGATGACCAAAAGAGATGCCGCACGTTGAAAGCGTTCGCGCTCTGGGATACGTTCGCGACTCCACCTTCATCAAAGGAACCAGGCGGGATGAGCAGAGATCTGAAAGAATTCCGGAGAATGCACCGGATCTGCTTGGATCAGGCGCTAGCCGCACCCACGGAAATTGAGCGGGCCGCGTTTTTGAAGGTTGCTGAAGATTGTCGGCAAGCTGCTGAGAATTTGGCGGCGGTCGGTCGGCCGGGTCGGTGGGAGAAGGCACGCGAATTGTTTGGTTGGGTGATGGCAGATCGCGGGCTGCACTCGCAGCAGGTTGTTCAGGAGGATCGACCAGCCATCGCTGCTCGTCTCCACCAACCCTTTGAATCTGCGGGTCTCTTGCTCACGGCTGTCTTAGTCCTTACCGCCGGCTTGTATGTCGCAATCTTCGTTCCCTGGTGAGTGCGAACTAGTGTTTGGTGCGGGCGAATGTGCTTGCCCCTTTTAGCTTCGGCGCCTATCAACTCGTGATCGCAGTATTGTGCCAGTCAAGCACCCGAGTAAAGTGATTGCGTCATGTAGGCTGCTGAACTCTTTGACGTGTTGATGCTGATCCATCAAGACGCGAACGGAATCCGAGATGCTGAAGCGTCCGCACAGGCGCAGGCAGCTTTGAGGACCAGTTCTGCTTTCCTGAGCTTGATGTGCATCTCGCCGAACAACGCCTTGATGGCGCTGTCTCTTGCTTCAATATCCATCACAGCGACCTCATCAACGGGCTTTTTGGATGCGGCAAGGCGAACTCGGAGCGATCTTGCCGGCCCAGCCGCCGATGGGTAGCCGTTCGCTCCCCGAAAATTTCTCTTAATCCAGTTTGGCTTTGAAGTCGTGCCAACCGCTGCTGAGCTTCATAGTGGCGACCACCGCGCCAAGATGCTCGTGCGATGTAAGCCTCCGGTGGAGGCCGCCTTCCCGGATCGGGTTCGAGCGTGAGATGATTTGCTCATTAATTCGCAAGCAAATGAGCAAACGTGACGACGGTTACGGTTCTGTCCGGTCCAGAGCGGCGGCGGCGGTGGACGAGCGCCGAGAAGCTTCGGATCGTTGAGGAGAGTCTGGCGCCTGGAGCCAGTGTTGTCGAGGTTGCTCGGCGACATGACGTTCACCGCAATCTGGTTACGGCCTGGCGGCGGCAGGCGCGCACAGGCGTCCTCGCTTGCGGGCCCGAGCCGATGCAGCGGCAGGATGGCGAAGTCCGTTTTGCGGCAGTCTCCATTGCGCCCGACCGGCAATCGTTGACGGGTCCCTCCGGAAGCTGCGGTACGATCGAGATTGAGTTCTCGGCCGGGGCTCGGATGCGGATCACGGGCGCGGTTGACGTGGCGACGCTGAGCGCAGTCGTGGCAGCGCTGACTGATGGACGGCCACGATGATCCCGTTGCCGGCCGGCGTGCGGGTATGGCTCGCGACCGGCCATACCGACATGCGGAAGGGCTTTCCGTCGCTGGCGTTGCAGGTTCAGGAAATCTTGCATCGCGATCCGCTTGGCGGTCACCTGTTTTGCTTCCGCGGCGCACGCCGGGGCAATCTTTTGAAGGTGATCTGGCATGACGGCCAGGGCGCCTGCCTGTTCACGAAGCGCTTGGAGCGGGGGCGCTTCATCTGGCCGAGCCCCGCGGAGGGTGTGGTGACGATCTCGTCGGCGCAGCTCGGCTATCTTTTGTCCGGGATCGACTGGCGGCACCCACAAGAGACGTGGCGGCCGACATCGGTCGGATGAGGCTTTGAGCTTGCGGATCGTGGATGTGATTCCATCATCGTCGTGACCACATCTGAATCGCTCCCCACCGATCTTGCCGCCGCGCATGCGATGATCCTCGCGGAGCGCGCCGCGCGTCTTCAAGCGGAAGCGGTCGCGGCGAGCGCCAAAGCGGAAGCTGCCGACGCGAAGGCGGCTGAGGCCCTGATCAGTTACCTCAAGCTCGAGATCGAGAAGCTGCGTCGCCAGATTTATGGCAGCCGCTCGGAGCGCAAGGCACGGCTCCTGGAACAGATGGAGCTTGAGCTCGAAGAGTTGGAAGCAACCGCGACCGAAGACGAACTCGCAGCGGAGAGGGCGGCGGCCAAGACGCAGACCGTACAATCCTTCGAGCGTAAGCGCCCGTCGCGCAAACCGTTCCCCGATCATCTGCCGCGCGAGCGGGTCGTGGTCGCCGCACCGGAGAGCTGCCCCTGTTGCGGCTCATCGAAGCTGTCAAAGCTGGGCGAGGACATCACCGAGACGCTGGAGGTCATTCCCCGGCAATGGAAGGTGATCCAGACGGTGCGGGAGAAGTTCTCGTGCCGGAACTGCGAGACGATCACCCAGCCGCCAGCGCCCTTCCACGTGACGCCGCGCGGCTTTGCCGGGCCGAACCTGCTGGCAATGATCCTGTTCGAGAAGTTCGGCCAGCATCAGCCCTTGAACCGGCAGAGCGAGCGCTACGCCCGAGAGGGCATCGATCTGAGCCTGTCGACAATGGCCGACCAGGTCGGCGCCTGTGCGACGGCCCTGCATCCGCTTTATGGGTTGATCGAGCGCCACGTCCTGACCGCCGAGCGGTTGCACGGCGATGACACCACGGTGCCGATCCTGGCCAAGGGCCAGACGGTGAAGGGGCATATCTGGACCTATGTCCGCGACGACCGGCCGTTTGGTGGCCGGGCGCCGCCAGCGGCGCTCTATTATGCCTCACGCGACCGACGGCAAGAGCATCCCACACGGCATCTCCAAAGCTTCACCGGCATCCTGCAGGCCGACGCCTATAGCGGCTATAATGAGCTGTATGACGCTTCGCGCGCGCAAGGGCCGATCACGCCCGCACACTGTTGGGCCCATGCCAGGCGGCAGTTCTTCGAGCTGGCGGATATCGCCGCCATGCAAGGCGAGACAGGAACGCCGCGGCGATCTCGCCGATTGCCCTGGAGGCGGTCAAGCGCATCGATGCGCTGTTCGATATTGAGCGTGCGCATCAACGGCCAAAGTGCCGAAGAGCGGCTGTGGGTGCGCAACGAACAAAGCGCCCCGCTTGTGATTGCATTGGAAGCATGGCTGCGCGATCAGCGTGCCAGGCTGTCGAACTCCTCATCGGTCGCCAAGCCAATCGATTACATGCTGCGCCGCTGGGACCGGTTCGCCCGCTTCGTCGACAACGGACGGATCTGCCTGACAAACAATGCGGCGGAGCGCGCGCTGCGCGGCTTTGCCCTCGGCCGCAAGTCCTGGCTCTTCGCCGGCTCCGAACGCGGTGCCGACCGTGCCGCCGTCATGGCGACGCTGATCATGACGGCAAAGCTCAATGACCTCGATCCGCAAGCCTGGCTGGCGGACGTCCTGGCCCGCATCGCCAGCACCCGGCAAGGTCGGCTCAATGAGCTGCTGCCTTGGGAATGGAAGAGAACCCCCGTTCAGTCTGCGGCCTGATCGGGCCACCGCGCCACGCGATCTTCCCGCGGCCCTCACCGGACGGTTACCGTGCGATTTGGGTATGCGCGGTTGTTTGTGAGCCACTGAAAATGCTTGTGCTTCCGACGGCCGCCCTCTTGGCTTGGGTTAGTCTTCTTAAGCTCCTCCAGAAGGCACGGGGCCCGGATGCCAACGCGAGCGAAGCGGCGAAGCTCTACCGCGATCAGGTTGCGATGCAGGCGACGGCTTAGCGCCAGTGCAGCGGACTGCACGTCGAAACCACGCTGGGTTGCCGCCTATGGCCGCCCTGCGGATGCCGTCCGCCAATCCGCATTTTGAGGAGCTGGCTCATGCTCGCTAAGTTGAAAATGCCACGAAGCCGCCGGCTGATCTTCCACCGGCCGGACCACCCCATTTTGAGAGACGACAATGAGCAAAGCGGTATCTATCGCGAGGCCACGGGCGCGCGTGTCCCGGATCCTTCCAAAACTCGCATTGTGATAGTTCATATAATCATCCCAGCGCGCGGCGTTCTGCGCAAACTGCGGGGGCGCGCTATAAGTGCGGCGACAATAGATACGGCATCCCGCTTTAGCGCGGCCGACTTTTCTTTTGAGCGCCTCGGTCGGCATCTGTCACTTACACTGCCCATTCGGTGGACTTTGATCGGATCCCGGCCGCACCTTTGACCGCCGAGAAGCTTGCTTTACACAATGTGCCAGTCGTTGGGGACTAAGTTCGCACCAACGGTTTGATGCGCTGCCCCAATCTGCCCATTATCCCAGATTGAAACCGCCCCATTGTCGTTGTGCCAGAGGATGTCGCTGTGGCCATTGCCGTTGAAGTCGCCAGTGCCGGCGATATGCCAGCTATTGGGGACGACGCCCGCTCCAGCAATGATATGAGCCTTGTTGATGTCGCCGTTGTCCCAGATCGACACTGCGCCATTGTCGTTGCGCCAAAGGACGTCGCTCTGGCCATTGCCGTCGAAGTCGCCGGTGCTGGCGATATGCCAGCTATTTGGGACTACGCCCGCTCCGGCAAGGATATGAGCCTTGTTGATATCGCCGTTGTCCCAAATCGAAACTGCGCCATTGTCGTTGCGCCAGAGGATGTCGCTCTGGCCATTGCCGTCGAAGTCGCCCGTATCGGCGATATGCCAACTATTGGGAACCACGCCCGCTCCGGCAATGATATGAGCCTTGGCGATATTACCGTTATCCCAAATCGAAACTGCGCCGTTGTCGTTGCGCCAGAGGACGTCGCTCTGACCGTTACCGTCGAAGTCGCCGGTGCCGGCGATATGCCAACTATTGGGAACGACGCCCGCTCCGGCAATGATGTGAGCCTTGGTGATATCACCGTTGTCCCAGATGGATACTGCGCCATTGTCGTTGCGCCAGAGGATGTCGCTCTGGCCATTGCCGTCGAAGTCGCCGGTCTCGGCGATATGCCAGCTATCGGGCACGACGCCAGGTCCTGCAATGATATGAGCCCCGTTGATGTCGCCATTATCCCAGATCGACACCGCGCCGTTGTCCTCGTGCCAGAGAACGTCACTACGGCCATTACCGTCAAAATCCGAACTGGCGACCAGGTCGAGCGTGGTCACCTTAAGGGGGATCGAGGCGGTGCCGGTGTTCCCCGCGGCATCGCTCGCCTTTGCGGTGATATTGTGCGTCCCCTCAGCTAGCGCCGACGTCGCAATACTGAAGGCGCCGGTCGCCAGGTCCGCAGTTCCCGTGCCGAGCACCGTAATGCCGTTGGTATCATACAGCGTCACCGTGCTGCCGTGCTCGGCCGTGCCGTCAATCTTGACCTGTGCAAAGCTGGTGATGCCATCGCCGATCGCACCGCTGTCCGTCGTCGCGTCGAGCGACAGGCCGGTCGGCCGAACCGGCGCAGTGGTGTCCTCTGTCACGGCAAGGACCGCTGACGCCGTGCCGGTATTCCCTGCCGCATCGGTCGCTTTCGCGGTGATGTCGTGCGTCCCCTGCGCCAGCGCCGATGTCGCGATACTGAACGCGCCAGTCGTCAGGTCCGCAGTGCCCGTGCCAAGCACTGTGGTGCCGTTGCTATCATACAGCGTCACTGTGCTGCCGTGCTCGGCCGTGCCGTCGATCTTGACGTGCGCGACGTTGGTGATGCGATCGCCGATCGTACCGCTGTCTGTCGTCGCGTCGAGAGACAGCCCGGCCGGCGGGAGCGGCGCCGTGGTGTCCTCCGTCACGGCCAGGGCGGCAGACGGAGTGCTCGTATTCCCCCACGCATCGGTCGCTTTCGCGGTGATATTGTGCGTCCCCCCGGCTAGCGCCGATGTCGCAATACTGAACGCACCAGTCGCCAGGTCCGCCGTGCCCGTGCCAAGCACGGTCGCGCCATTGCTATCATACAGCGTCACCGTGCTGCCGTGCTCGGCCGTGCCGTCGATCTTGACGTGCGCAAAGCTGGTGATGCCATCGCCGACCGTACCGCTGTCCGTCGTCGCGTCGAGCGACAGGCCGGTCGGCGGGGCGGGCGCCGTCGTGTCCGGATGGACACTGACCTGAGCTACCGCCGTTTGCCACCATCCGTTGGCGATATATTCATTCGATATCCAGAACCCGTTCGGGTTGTTCGGATCGGCGATTGCGGTCGAATAGGTGCCCCAGCGCTGGTCGTTCAGAGCACCGGAATCGAAAAACGCACTGCTCGCCTGGTAAAGCGTCGGCGCGGTGAAGGCGGAAGCGCCGGCGCCGAGCACGGTATAATAGTCGGAAGGGTACATGTTCGGCCCGGAGGCCGAAAAATTGATGAGCACGTCGCCGTTCTGGTCGACTGCGATCGAAGGATCGAACACCGCGACTCCAGTGCCGATGGAGGCGCCGGAAATCACGTTCCCGATGACAAATTGCGGATTCGTGGGATCGGTGACATCGAGCTTGAACCACTCGATTTGCGCGGGCGACCCTGCGCTCGGCTTGGTTTCGCTCACGCCATAGACGTAGTTGTGTCCTCCCGAGGAAGTGTAGGCAAGGCCTTGGATACGCCCGTCGCCAATGTCAAGCGTCTTGGTCGTGCCCAACTGCGCGGCGGTGTAGTTGCTTCCGGCCCCACCGACGTCGGCGTCCTGGAGGAAAAGCGTTTGGGTCCCGCTGAAGCCGTGCGTCGGATCGTAGGTTTGATATGTGAGCGCGGTGTCATTACCGGTCGAATATGCGCTCAAATAGTAGGTCACCCCGTTGCCCCCAGCGACATTACGCATGATGCCGCCGCTCCCTGAGGCGATAGCGCTGGCGTCGGGTGTGATCGCGGCGTTTGCAGCGGCTATGACGCTGCTTTCGTTGACGACGAATTCGCCGTTGCTGTAGGCGCCTCCCGCGTCGGGATATTCGGGCGCGGAGATGTAGATTTTGCCGTTGCTGACCGACAGATAGGGCATGTCCGATTGGGTCGTGCCGCTGTTGGACGTATCGATCGAAGTCAGATACCAGCCGTCGCTCGGATTGCTGTCCACCGACACGGCGATATCGATATTGGTGGCGAAGTTCCCGGTTCCCGGCTGAAAATTGCTCGCGACGACCACAAAGTGGCCGGTCGAACTGTCATAGGCGGCGCGCGCGTCGAGAAGGAGGTTGTCAAGCGTGGCGCCCAGTGGCGAGAACAAGGTGTGCAATGATCCGTTAGATACGATTGGATTGCCGCTGAGATCGGTTATCTCGTAGTGAGTGGTTTCCGCGGTGAGAATGTAATTCGGCCCGACCGCCAACGCGTTTTGGGGCGGAGTGTTGTTCGGATCGGACAATCCGGAAAATGAATGGTCGACCGAGGTGGAGGACGTCGGTGGCGTCGCCGAGTAGAAGTTGAGCGCCGGCACGCCGGCGCTGGCACCGATCGGCGCAGCGCCGTAAAGGCTTTCGATCGTGGCAAGCAAGGAATAGGGACCAGCCGGCGAGTCGTTGACGGCCCCGGCCGGGACGCCCGCGCCGACGACGATCGCCGCAACGTGGTCGGGGTAGGTCACCGCTGGATTAGTGTTGTTTTCGTCGAAGGTGACGATCAGCAGCGAATTGTTGGCCTGCGCCCAGGCAGCGTAGGCGGAAAGATTGGCCTGGACCCAGGCGTCGCCCGCCGGGATCCCGCCGCCATTGTCGCTCGTCGGCGTCATGTTGTCGGCGTCGTTGGGGGCAACAAAGGAGACGGTCGGAAGGTTGGCGAAGCCGGCCGCGGTCTGAGGAAAGGCGCTGAAATCGTGACCGTCATTGGCCGAATTGGCGAAGTGGATCCAAGGTTGGCGTTCGGGGGCCGCCGTCGTTTCGGCGTAACCGCCGAAGGTGTAACCGCTGGCGGCAAGCGTGCTCGCCAACGTCGGGACGCTGGCCGGAAGCTGGGTAATGGCGCCATTGGTGGTGACGCCCTGCGTCGAGCCGGAAAACAGGGCAATGTAATTGGGCTGACTCGGATGGGTCACACCGTAGTCGTTGGTGAGCAGCATACCCTGAGCGATCAGCGAGTTCAGGTAAGGCGCCTGCGGATTACCTACGATGTCGGCGTAGTTCTCGTTTTCCAGGGAAAGGACGACGATGTGGCTCGGAGATGCGGTCATGATCGTCGGTCCTCCATTGCGGTTCGATGCGCGCAACATTTTTCATCAACGTGCGCTGCTCTTTGCATTCGTCTCTCCGCCGAAGCCACGCGGTGGACGGGCGATAACGGGGAGAAGGAGCTGTAACACAGATTGCTGCGTCGGTGATCCGCCGTTCAGATCCGTCCATTCGATCTGCGACCCATCAATCATGGCGACATAGTTTCGACCTACCTTGGCCGCTGTGACCGATGGACCCGACAACTCCGTCTCAATGGTGGACTCAGTGGTCGGCAGCGCCATCACTGCGGCCTGATTTGCAATTCCGCCGCGAGTCCGCGGCGCTTGCACTTTGCTTGCGCGAGAGGAATCCTTCTGACGCGTGGACAGATCGAAGACAGTCGACGCATGGGAGATCACGGTGCTGGTCGGCAGAAGGCTTCGGTTCCAAGCCAGCCACGAAGGGCTCGAAAAAGACCGAATGGGCGTTCGCATGACCTCGCTTCCAACTCTACAAAAAAGCCGCCGTAAGCCTACCTGCAGCCCCGCGCCCGCTTGGCCGATAGCTTCCGGTTTAAGAAGCCAGCCACGATGAGCTTTGGTTGTGACAGAATGCTCGCTGAGAAAGTCGGTCGAAGCAATTAGCCCAAGCGAGGTACTCCCGAAAGCGGCGCGCTCGCGAGCTGCGCGTATTTGATGCACAGCAGTCCGCGGGAACTCCGGGCTGATTCCATCAGGCCCTAGTTTGCTCAGAACAGCGAGACGAACATTGGCGAGCAAACGCTGTTTGCGGAACTGCCAAAAGGATCACTCGATCGCGCCGAGCATGAAGAACAAGGCTGCGTTGGCGGCGTGCTTTTCAGCCGCGACGCAGAGCGCGCCACTCGCGATCACTGAGGGTGCGCTAACGATTGAGAATGCGCCAGCGGCGTTGGCGCGAATTCGGCGGGCCACCACCGGGATGTTCCCGAGCAAGCACGGCCCGGTCTCGCTTGATAGCCACAGGGCGCGAGTCTTGCAGATTAGAGCCGAAGTTAGCCGACCATTTAGCATTACGTTTTTTTACGGATCAGATCCCGAGACTTTGGTATCGAGGCCTCCCGGGTGTGCGGTTGAGTAAACTTGAAGCGCGCGTTGGGCACTTTGAAGTCTACGGCCCCTAGATCGGCTTGATGCGGCCGCAGCCGCCACGAGCTTTGATCATAATTCGGTCTCACCTGCGAGTGGTGAGTGAAGTGCCGGTCGTCGAGTGGCCGCGTTGAACCGGTTCCCGGGGAATATCCCTTCCGGTCGATCTCGTCGAAAATTATTGAGCTCTTTCAGCAACAGAAGGCGTCGAAGCTGAGAGCTATTCAGCAACGCTTCAAAGATAGCGAACGCCTCGCGGGCCTGGACATAGACCTCCATGCTGACGGCGTGTTGATCAAAACCGTACGAAGCGAGCCTTGTTTCGATGTCTGCCGCGGCAATCGGATCAAGCTGCCAGTCCAGGGCATTCTGCAGAGTGTAGAATTCGGCCATGTCTTGCAATTTCGGAGCGATGCCAACCATGTCGATACGTCGAAGCGCCAGCTCTATCGCTTTTTGTCTATAGGTTTTTAGAAGGCGATGTCGAAGTACTCGATAGCGTTGCATCTCCCAAGACAATTCGGCGATGTCGATGGCAAGGAGCCATTCGATAGCTGACCGTGGCTTGATGTCCTGAAAGATTGCGGCTTGAAGCGCATGATAGTGTTCAAGCCTCTCGCCGGGCAGCAGTTGAGGTGCGGGACATAACGCCTCGAACTCGATGGGTACAGCGACGACAGTTTGTGGTTCGCGGCTGTCCAATGACCCATTCATTGACGAGGTGTCCCCGAGCCGTGTAGCGATCGAGGAACTTGATTGATTGTGCTTGCTTGGTCAGTCTCGTGGACCGGACTTGCTTCCCACAGCTCCTTTGCAATCGGCAGAGGCGAGATCTGCATGTCGGCCCACCACGCCTTTTCGTCGCCGTGCCGGTGGAGCGCTTGATGGTGCTTGCGGCACAACGGGACGGTAAACTCGTCGCTGACCTTGCGACCGAGGGCTCGCGCCTGGGCGAACTTGAGATGATGGGCATCCGCGGGGCTCTGCTGGCAGACGAGGCAGGATTGGCTGCGGACGAAAGCAAGATGCGTCTTGCTTCGCTTGCGCGGGGGTCCCTTCGGAAAGGCCACGCCGGCCTGTTGCCGCTCAGGTTGCGAGGACATACCGGCTCCGCCCGCCGCGGCATCGCCGGAGAGCTGATGGTCGGTCAGAGCTAGGCCGGACTGGGAGGCCGGCTGTTGCTCGCCAGCGTTGAGTTCGGCAATGGCCGCTTCCTCGACCCGCTTCTGGTAGGCAGCTTCAAGAATGCGAGCGTCCGCCGAGAGGAGCGTATTCTTTAGGGGCAGGTTGGCTTTGGCCCAGGTGAGCAGGCTGTCGCCGTCTTGTTTGGAGATCAGCTCGCCAAGCAGCCGCTCCAACAGCCCTGCGGAGCGGTCCGGCGGCAGAACCGGCGGCCGGTTCAGCATGTCTCTGGACGGTTTCCCTTTCGGTCTCGGGACGGCTTCTGGTTCGGCAGCCGCGGGAGGCCCGGCAAGCGCATCCGGTGCATCCATGTCGTCCTCTCCCGCGATCCCGACCAGAGCAAACAGGGCGTAGCGCCGGGCATAGGTCAGCGCCGCACCCATCCGGTGCGGCGCTTCGACGTCCTTGCTGGCGCAGACCGGCCAGTCTGAGGAGATCCATTCTCCGGAGGCATGGGCGAGCAGGGTGGTCAGATGGATGTGCCCGGTAGGCTGCTCGACCCGGGTGGTCTGGATCGTTGCGATCTCCTGCTGGCTCAGCGTCTTTCGGACTATGTCCAGCCCAGAGGCTAGGGAAGCGTAGCGAAAGGCCCGGTCGTCCTCGCGCGGGAAGGGGGACCGGATCACGGCGGTCAAGGTTTTCTCCGGGTTCATCAGTTCGGCCTGGGCCCGGGCGAGGGCGGCCGCAATGGTGCCGATGTGCTCACTGGATTCGTGCATGGGGCACCTCCACGGCCTGAGCGTCGAAGCTGACGGCCCCGGACTTCGAGCGCTTGGCCTTGATGCCATGGCCCGTCGCCTCCTTGGCATCCTCCGGTATCAGCTTCTTCAGGTCCGCCTTGGCGGTCTCATGCTCCCCGTGCGCCTCGCGGGTTCGAAGATACGTGGCCGCCAGCTCCGCCCATTGATTGGACGTCGACATATCGACGACCTTCACCGCCTCCAGCCGGGGCCGTGGCGTTTCGATGTTGAGCAGGACGGGCGGCTCGCCGCTCTGAACGCAGCGCCAAAACTTCTTCTCGGCCGTAAGCAGGAGATGTTGGAAGAGCGGATCGGCATGAATCTTGATCTCGACCCATTTGCCGCCGCCGGTGATGATTGAGAGCACCGAGCTGCGCGCCGCCATGACCCACATGTTGTGCTGTAACTGCGCCATGTGCTTGTCGGCCGCCGTTTCCTCCGTAAAAGCCCAAGGCAGCATGAACTTGGCCTCGAACACTTCGCCGGTTTGTTCGACCATGCCGTCGAGGGTCGCTCCCATCCATTTGTGGACGGGATGGCGAACGCGCTTCTGTATGTCCTTGATGGTTTGGCCGGATGACTTCTGGTACCAGGCGCGATTGAGAACCTCGGTCACCGTCCCAAGTTGAACGATCAAGTTGTCTGAGAGGTCTTCCGGTTCGACATCGCCCCGCTTCTCCCGCCAGAGCCGCACGAGGGCATCCTGATCGTCTCCCATGATGGTCCGCGCGTCCGAGCCGCCGATGAAATGACGGCGGTCGTTCGGGTTGAATCTGATGCTGTGATTTGGCGCGCCATTTGTTTGAACCGTTGTCACCGATATCTCCTACGCAAGAACAAGCGGCGTTCTTTCGCCGCACTGCCGCGAGCCCCGCATTGGCGAGGCGAGATACCGGCGCTGAGATCAGCATTCGCACCCGGTCGAATCAGTAACGCTCCAATTGCGGACGAATGCCAGTCCTTTCTGCAGCAAGAATGTTGCTCGTTTTGACGACCGAAGTGGCTCTTATTCTCGAGCGCTTGAGGGAAAAGAGCGAAGCAACTTCGCGATTGCAGCAAGCGACAAAACGAACCCAATCGGGTGAATGAGCAGCCACGCTGTTGAGCAGGGAGTCCTGCCCATGCGGTGTATTGAAAAGAAGCGGTGATTATCGGAAGATGTTGTATGAGCTCGGTCGAATTTGGGGGAAGTAGGACTTATGCGTCCGGCAGTGTTTTTTGATCGTGACGGTGTCCTCAATGAGGACGACGGCTATGCCTCTGATCCGAATAAGATCCGCTGGGTGGAAGGGGCCCAGCAGGCTGTCAAGGCTGTCAATGATGCTGGGTATTTCGCATTTGTTGTGACGAACCAATCAGGAATCGCCAGGGGACTTTATCAGGAGCATCATGTTCGAAGTCTGCATGAATGGATGTCGCATCAACTCGCCATGATTGGCGCGCATATTGATGCTTTCGAATTTTGCCCACACCATCCCGATGCCCTGATTGCGCGATACCGAGTCCTCTGCAGCTGCCGCAAGCCGCAGCCTGGAATGATCAATGCGCTGCTTGCGCGCTATCCGGTGAACATGAGCGATAGCTTCATGATAGGTGACAAGCAGAGCGATCTGGATGCGGCGAAAGCGGCTGGTATTAAGGCCTATCTGTTTGATGGGGATAACCTCCAATCCTTTATCACACCGCTGATGGCACAGCACTGCCATCCTCATCTCACAACGAAAAAGAGTGATTAGCGGAAGCAATAACCAAGGACTGCCACTCCGCCTCTCATCAAGTTTTTTACTCGTTGGCGGAGGGGGATGGCATCGGTGTCTAGCGAAGGCTGTGCCGGAAGATCGAGGAGGCCGCAATCGCATCAAAACGACAAATCGAAGCCAACCGGGCGAACGCCGCGAAGAGCAGAGGCCCTCAGACAAGCGCCGGCAAAGCGAGGTCGAGCCGCAATGCTTATCGACACGGCTTGTCTCGGTGGGATGAAGCTGCTGGTCCGGATTTCGAGGCGCTCAATGCAGCCCTCATGAGGGAATTCAACGGCTCCTCGATGGAGCTGGGGCTGCAAGATCTTGCTCAAGCGAGAAGTCGGCAGGCGCAGATCCGAACTGTTCGGCTAGATCTGATCTTCGCCCTCGTTGAGTGTCCAGAACAAAAGCAGATGAGAGATTTGTTGGCTCTGGAACGCTACGAGAAGGCTGCCCGGTCGAGGCAGCGACGTGGGTTCAAACGCCTCAACAGGGACAACAGATGACCATCCGAGGTGGCAGCGAGCGGTGCATGGATGTTCACTGCGGGTGCGAACAAAGGGCCCAGTCATCGCCCGGTCATCTGCGCTCGTTAGGCTCTCGGTTGCGCGCCGACAGACCGCCGCCTCTGCCCCTTCGGACGGAGTGACATCTTCCGCAGCAACGGGCGGCGGTCTAGTCGAGCTGGCTTGCTGCCGGATCAATCGTTCGACCCGATGGAGCCCGCCCGACATCCTTCGGCGAGCAGATCGTGCGGATACCGAGCCTTGTACCGTAGTGGCTAGTCCCGTCTGATTGAAGCTCGCGAAGAATACAGGTCGACTCTATCTACTAGAATGTGTCGAACATCCACTTCAGGTTTGGGCAGCCCAGCCTGTGATCCCTAACCATGTGCCTCCGGTCGCCTCCTTCCAGAACCCCTCTCGGCAGGTTTGTTCTCGGAGCCTCCTGGGTCGCCCATCGCTCTCAATTCATCGGCTCTGTTCGGGCGGCTCCTATGATGGTACCTTGGCGCATGATGATCGTCAGGGATCCACGAGCCGTATTGACGTTGATGGGCATCTGGGGCTGCTTCGCGCTGATGCTGTGGCTGCTTGCGAAGCTGTGGCCGGTTTTGCTTGTCCTGGGCGGTTGATCTCCTTCGCGGCGCGCCGGACCACGATCACGTGTTTTCGCGCGCACTTCTTTCAGCGATCCCGCATCCGGTCCAGTGCCCGTTGCAATTCGCGGAACGATCGCGGCCCAATGCTTTCCGCTAGTGCCTTCTCGCTTTCGACGATTGCGGGCCGCAAGTGCCCCAAGAGTGCGGCCCCGGTTTCCGTCAAAGAGAGCACATAGTAGCGGCGGTTGACGGCGGAGGCGGAGCGTTGCACCCATCCGCGCCGCTCCAGCTGATCCACCAGCCTGCCGAGCCCTGCGCGCTCAATCGACAACGATTGCGCGATCGCGAGCTGATTGAGGCCCGGATTGGCTTCGATCACCGACAGCGCGAACAATTGCGACGGGCTGATCTCAAAGGCGGCTAGCCGCCGGCTGACATCTTTGAAGATCCAGAGCTGGGCCCGCCGGATGCGATAGATCAGCGAGTGGGACAGATCTGCCGAAACAAGCGGCGGCTGTGGCGGTGCGGGTTTTGCGACTGCCGCAGTTTCAGGCAAGGTGCGCGACGGCTTTGCGATAAGCCGTGTCTGCGACGCTCTTTTGACGCTCCGCTTGCTGCCACCTCCATTCTCTGCCTTCATCCGCACTATCTTTCACGAGCCGGCACGTGTCGACCGTTTGTCCAAGTCGATTGCAGAGCCTACCGCAGCGTACGCGAATCGAGAAGTGAGCGGCGCACCAGGTGTCGAGATTCAAATATTTATGGCGGGTCTTGAAGATCGGCGGCACTCTACTTGGAGGTTTTTAAAGCCTTTGAGGGCCGACCAAGTTTGGGTCGCGGTAGCTCCGACCTGTGTGGAAGCGCGACGATAAGGAGCCGAAGCTGCATCGCCGCGAGGACCTTCAAGATTCGACTGAGATGTGGGTCCACGGCGCCCCCGAATGTCTTGTACATCGTTCTCCGCTCGATGCCTGCACCCCGCGCAAGGGCGGAGACATTCTGCGAGAGCACAGCTTCTCTCAATGCGAGGAGTGCCTCCTCGAAGCTATTGCCGGCGAAGCCTTGCGTTAGTCGCTTTGCGAACGCTTCGGATGCATCGGGCGACGCCCAGCCGGGTGCAGTCTGCACCTCGGAAGGATCCGCTAGCACCACGCCGGCTCGCAGGTTGAGCGCAACGAACAGCCTCAGGATTCGGCTGAGCTGAGGGTCGATTCGGCCACCAAATGTTCTGTACAGGGTATCCCGCCTTAGACCGGCATCTCGCGCTAACATCTGCACGTTTTGAGCCTGCATAACGAGGCTCAGACTCGTCCGCGTGGCATCAAAGTCATTTTTTCTCATCTTTTCAGTTAGATAGCCGGCGATTGCCGCCGGATTGTCGCGGAATAGTTCAGCCAGGATTGCCTTATTGCTAGCCAGCATCGCCGATCGATTGCCCGTCACTGTGGCCCGTGAGTTACAGCATTTTTAGCCGTTCAGGCTAGATTAGCTAAGACATCGACGCACACTGCTTGGGGATTTTGTGATGAAGAAGATTTTGCTCGCTCTCACCGCGGTGGCGGCGATGACCGGTTCGGCTTCGGCGGCTGACCTCGCGGCCCGTCCCTATGTGAAGGCGCCGATGGCGGCCCCGGTTGCCAACTGGACTGGCTTCTACATTTTTGGCGGCGGCGGCGGTGGCCTTTCGGCTGCCGACCAGCATGTCCAGACCACGGTCGGCGCTATTCCGCTGACGATCGATCAGCGTCAGGGTGGTTCGGGCTGGTTCGGCACCGTCGGTCTTGGCTACGACTGGCAGTTCAGCGGCACCTGGGTGGCCGGCGTGTTCGCCGACGGTCAGTTCGGCAGCATCCGCGCCACGGTCCAGGATCCGACCCTCGGCATCACCGGCACTCAGAAGCTGGAAGACTCCTGGGCCGCTGGTGTCCGCCTGGGCTGGCTGGTTGCTCCTAACGTTCTCTCCTACGTCAATGGTGGTTACTCCGGCGCTCACTTCGGCCAGACCAACTTCCTGACGCTGGCCGGCGTCCCCGCCGGTGCCCACCTCAACAGCTACAACCGCAACGGCTGGTTCGTCGGCGGTGGTGTCGAAAACAGCCTGAACATCTTCGGCATCTCTTCGCCCGGCTGGTTCATGAAGACCGAATATCGCTCGGCCTTCTACAACGCCAAAACTCAGGACGAGCTGCTCGATGTCGGCAATGTTCCGGTTGGCAACAGCGTCCGTGCCAACAGCTGGAACCAGACGATCTCGACCTCGCTGGTTTACCGCTTCAACTGGACCGGTCCGGTCGTCGCGAAGTACTGATCCGAACGCAAGTTCAAACGACAAAGCCCCGGCATCGCCCGGGGCTTTTTCGTTGTGGTGCATCTGCCCTGGACTAAGCGGGGAGGCTACGTGCGACAGGAGGCGCGGACCATTTGCGCCTCCCGGTATGGTCCTCAACCTGGCCCAGGACAGGCAGCGGCTTGCCGGCGCCGACCCGAAGCCGAGGTGCTCGCCTCTCCCATTCTCGGCGGAGCTTGCGCCGATTCGCACAGCCGGTGGCTTGTTTTGGAAGCCCACGGCTAAGCTGACACAAGCCTTTTTCGGACGTACGTTGCTCGACCATCGCCGTTTCGGTCGGAGCAAAAGATGATAAGAGCGCTAGTCGTCATCGCCATGCTGCTTCTGCCGACAACGTGTCTGAAGGCCGGATCAACGATCGTTGGTGCCGGCTCTCAGTCTTGCAAAGCTTGGATCAACAGGAAGAAGAACCCGGTCGTGAAGGAAACCTTCGAATCCTGGGTCATGGGCTTCGTCAGCGGGCTAAATGTCAGCGGCGACAGAGAGATTGTCGGCGGCGGCGATTTCTCAGCGATTGTCGCCTGGATGGAGCGGCGCTGCAGCTCCAATCCTTCAGATCAAATTGGGGTTGCAGCTCTAGATCTCGCAATGGAATTGGCCAAGGATGCGGCGAAGCGCTGATCTTTGTGAAGCTTGCTGGTCCGAAGCCCGCCTCGACCGCTCATCTGCCCAGACTCGACGGCTGCGGGCAGCAAGGGCAGCGGTTGGGAATGAGCTTAGAGTGTCGTTGCGCGATTTTGATTTTGGCGGCTGATGACGAGATCATGACGGCCGTCTCCCGTGAAGGTCGCGAACGCCGCGGTCGAGGCCGGGCTATTCGGCTGGTTGAGCGAGCGCGCACTGGAGGTGAGCGAAGACGGGCGGGTGCGATTAGACTTCGCGCCGCCCGGCCGGCGGTGGATGTGGTGGTCGCCGGCCGGGCAAGTTCGCTATTCGGCAGCCTGTCGCGTTTCAGATTGTACCTGACGTCGGGCCGCAACCTGCTCGAACGTCTCGGACGTCGTCTCCAGGATTGCATCCAGGCCGCACACCGTCTTGAGGCGGCGCAGCGCGACATCACAATAGCGCGGGTCGATCTCGATGCCGTGACCGACCCGGCCGGTTCGCTCGGCGGCGATCAGCGTCGTGCCTGAGCCGAGAAACGGATCGAGGATGATTGCTTTGCGGCGCGAACAGTCGCGGATGGCATCCTCGACCATCGCAATGGGTTTAACGGTCGGATGCAACGCAAGGTCCGACCGGGCCTCCCCGAAGGCGTTCACGCCGGCATAGGTCCAGACGTTGGTGCGGTTGCGACCATGCTTGCCGAGCTCAATGTTGTTGATGTGCGGCGCGGCGTCGGACTTGAACACGCAAACGAGCTCGTGTTGGGAGCGGTAGAACGAGCCCATGCCCGCGTTGGTCTTGGCCTAGACGCACAGGTTCTTGAGCTCGCTGTAGACGCCCTCGGCGGCCGCAAGCATGTCCTGGATATGCCGCCAATCGATGCACTGGAAATGAATCGCGCCGTCAATCGTGCAGGTTATTAGGTTGCGGAACACGGAGTTGAGGAAGGCGGTAAATTCGGACCGGGACATCTCGCCGGAAGCCATGGCGAATTCGCCGTGCATGATCTCGCCGTGGCAAGAGACGTTCCCTGCAATCGGAACGTTATAGGGCGGGTCGGCAAACACCATCTGCGCCCTCTTGTCGCCGAGCAGAGAGCGATAGGTCTCAAGCTCGGTTGAATCGCCGCAGATCAGACGATGCTCGCCGATTCGCCAAAGATCCCCGCTCTGAGTGATCGGTGCTCCGGCGGCGGGCTCGATGGGCCCGTCGGCCGCATCATCGGTCTCGCTTGCCGCCTCAGCGGCCTCGCCAATCAGGATGTCGATCTCGGGCATTTCGAAGCCGGTAATGGTGAGGTCCAGATCGATGTTGAGCTCGTGGAGGTACTGCAGCTCGAGCCCGAGCAGCCGTTTGTCCCAGCCCGCATTCTCGGCAAGCTTGTTGTCAGCGATCACGTAGGCGCGGATCTCGGCCTCGCTCAGATCCGCCAGGCGGAGCGTCGGAACCTGGGCAATCCCGATCAGCGTCGCCGCCGCGAGCCGGCCATGGCCGGCGATCACGCCGTTGTCCGGGTCGATCAGTATCGGATTGGTAAAGCCGAACTTTTCGATCGCCTTTGCGATTTGCTCGATTTGCTTTTTGGAGTGCGTGCGCGGGTTGGACGCGCGAGGGTTGAGGGCGGATGTATCCTGGTAGACGATCGCGAGCTCGCGGTGCTTTGGGGTGGCTTGCAACATGAAGAACTCCCTTTGCTGGTTACAAAACGAGTTCTTAGCGAGCAGCAGGGGCCGGCTCATTCAGATCAAACCAGGCGGTATTTTTCTGAAGCGGCCTCATTGAGAAACGATCTTGCGCTCATCCGCAGATCCCAGCTCTTGATGGCGATCTTGGCTGCGCGTTCGTGCAGCGGCTCGGAGACCCGCCCGTGGCTTTGTTTGGAGCGGCCTTTGGTCTCGGTCTGCTCGGATTGAGGCAGCTCTTGGAGCAAGCGCCTATAGTCCCGGATGGCAAGGGCGAGGCGGTATTGATCGAGTGCCGCTTTCTTCGGCCGCCCGGGCTTGCCTTTCAATTCGCCGCGCAGGCCCTTGAGGATCAACGGGTTGAGCCAACTCGGCAGCGGCGCGGCGAGATTGGCTTCCACCAGGGCGGCGAGTTGCTCGCGATTGGGCTGGACGCCCGTTGCAACGAGCCGTGCCCAATAGGTGAGGCTGGTCTCATCATAGAGATCGTAAAGGGTCGGGCTGTCGTCAGTCATGTTCGCCCCGGTATTTTCTATCGTGCGCCAGCAGTGCGTTGCCGTAAGCCGAAGGCTCGCCGCGGACCGCCTTGATGAACTCCTCCGCATCAAGGTTGATGGCCGTGCCGGGCTCGATTTTGTTCTTGTTGTGCTCCATCTCGGCGCTGATGTACTCTTTCATCGACATCTCAGCCGGCACGACCAATACGCCTCCTTGGCGGTCGGCCGGGCCGGGCGCTGTTTGATTTCTAATCTTGTGCAGCTCCTCCGCTGCGGCGGGCGAGCCGAGCGCCGCGAGCGCCGTGAGCTTGAGGACGGCAATCTCGAGACGCGTCAGCGTTTGCCGCTTGCCGTTCAGGGTCAGCGGGATTTTCGACAGCGCGACCTTTCTTGTGATCGCGGCCATGCTGACCGTGCCCTTCGGCCTGCCTGCGGGATTGCCGGATTGGCCTTTTTGGAAACGCGTTGTCTCCGGCGGTGGCTTGCGTCCGGATGCAGAGCCGCCATTTTGCCTCGTGGTGCTAGAAGACATTTTGACCCTCCGCGCGTGCTTGTGCGAGAGCCTCGTCCTTTAATGTTTTTAGCCGCGCGAGATCGCGGTCATATTCGGCCAAATACGGCGTCAAGGTTGCTTCGTCCCAGGGCGGCGGTCCCTCTCGCATCAAAATGTAGCCGGCGAGGTCCGCGGGCAGCTCATTCGGGAGGTGGATCACGACGGCGAGCTGCGCGACCTCAGGGTCGAGCAGGCCGGCGCGGCCGCATTCACGTAAGAACTGCTTGATCGCGCGGAGCCGCCCCTGAACGACCGCAGCAAATAGGCCATGGAGCAGCGCCTCGTGCGGATGCACCTTCCTGGCCTTCCCCCTGAGCTTGACCTCGACGGGCTTATCCAACAGCGCTGCGATGTCGGGGCGATTTGCCGAGGTCCGCTTGGTCAGCGTTCGTTGCGGCTGCGGCCGCGAGCCAAAACGCGTGTCCTTTGGCGGTTTGCCGTAGCCGACTTCGTAGGTGCGCGCGCCAGGTGCGCCATCGCTCGGATCGTCGTTCTCGTTGGATCGCATTGTCTCACCTCCATTTTGGCTAACGCCTCGGAGTGAGACCTGTTATGCGGCAGACGACCACAAAAAGGCACCACACGCCGAGGCGCGGGTCTCGCGCAACTCGTTCATGCTGGGCTCGCTTTCTGGGTTTCTGAAGCGGGCGAATGCAGGTCGCTCAGACCACATCGCTAGCGCTTTCTTAGGCAGGAAAATCGCAGCGGTCAAACATATTTGGGCGCATGAGACGCTGCATTGGTCCGTCAGAGGTGAGAGCCGGCCGCGGCGCATGCAGCAAGACTTGACCGGGCATCGGCCATTTTCCCGCACAGACTCGGTCGATTTCCCGGTTTCCGATCGCGGGAATTAGGCCGCCAACCCCCTTGTTTTCTCCTGTTTCTTGCGCAGGTACATTCTCAAAAGGCGCCGCGTTTGTTGAATTTGCCCTGTTATTTCCCGAGGGCTCGTCTGTCATTGCTTACCGTTCATCCGCAATGATCTTGCCGTCGTTCGGCAGCGCGCCGAGGCCGACCAGCTCGACATTGCCGCCGAGCTTCGTCACCGCGCGCAAGCTGGCGGCGATCTCCTCGCGCAACACGTCGCTCGATGCATTTGTTTCGGCCTTCAATGTCATCGCATCGGTCTCGGCCTGGCGCGTGACGACCAGGCGCAATCTCCCGAGCGCGGGGTGGCGCTTGCCGATCTCGGCGACCTGATCGGGACGGACGAACATGCCTTTCACCTTGGTGGTCTGGTCGGCGCGGCCCATCCAGCCCTTGATGCGCATGTTGGTGCGCCCGCAACGGCTCGGGCCCGGCAGCGCCGCGGTGAGGTCGCCGAGCGCAAGCCGGATCCAGGGATGATGTGGATCGAGCGAGGTCACCACGATCTCGCCGACGTCGCCGGCAACGACGGGATCGCCGGTGCCGGGTTTGACGATCTCCATGATCAGGTCCTCGGTCACGACCATGCCGTCGTGCGCCGCGGTCTCGAAGGCGATGAGGCCGAGGTCAGCGGTGCCGAAGCCCTGGTAGGCGTCAATGCCCCGCGCCTTGATTTCGGCCTGGAGCGAAGGCGGAAAGGCGGCGCCCGAAACCAGCGCGCGCTTGATCGAGGAGACGTCACGGCCTGCGGTCGCGGCGCCGTCGAGCAGGATCTTCAAGAAATCAGGCGTGCCGCTATAGCCGATGGGCTTATAGGCCTCGATCAACTCGAACTGCTGCTCGATGTTGCCCGGACCGGCGGGGATCACTGCGCAGCCGAGCGCACGTGCGGAGGAATCGAAGATGAAGCCGCCCGGCGTCAGATGGTAGCTGAATGTGTTGAGCACGACATCGCCTTCCCGGAACCCTGCCGCGAACAGCGCCCGCGCGCCGCGCCAGGGATCGGCCTGCCGCCCTTCCGGTTCGAAGATCGGACCGGGCGACGTGAAGAGACGGGCGAACGAGCCGGGCGCCGCCGCCACGAAGCCGCCGAAGGGCGTGGAAGCCTTGTGCAGGGCCGGCAGTTCCGATTTGCGCAGCACCGGCAGGCGCGCCAGCGCCGTTCTGGAGGTCACTGCGCCTGGATCAACGCCCTTGAGCCGCTCGGCATAGGCGGGCGCGGCCATTGCGCTGCGCAGGACGCCGGGCAGACCGGAAAACAGTTCGGCCTCGCGCGCGGCTTGGTCGCGCGTCTCGAGGGCGTCGTAATGGGCGGTCATGGCTGGTCTTTCCGCGTTGGGATCTGTTGCGCGCCGCCACTTGCATGGGTATCAGACGTCCATTGGCGGGGCTTGAAGAGGGCACGATGGCGGACGAACGCATCATTCCGGCAGAAGCGGCGGCCGATGTCGTTGCGCGCCTGAAGGGCCGTATGATCGATGAGGCGATGCCGTTGTGGTCCACGGTGGGCTGGGACCACGCGGCAGGGGGATTCATCGACCGGTTGTACCGTGACGGTACAGCTGATGTGGCCGCGCCGCGGCGCGTGTTCGTACAGGCGCGCCAGATCTGGTGCTACGCCAAGGCGGCGCAGATGGGCTGGTATCCCGACGGCCGCGCCATCGCGCTGAAGGGGCTCGAGCACATGCTGGCCAAAGCCAAAGCACCCGACGGCCGGCCCGGCTACGTGCACCGGCTGACGCCGGAGGGGACGGTGCTGGACTCGCGGCGCGACGCCTACGACCACGCTTTCATCCTGTTTGCGCTGGCGACCGTCTATTCGCTCGACAAGGATGCGCAGATTCGCGCCGAGATCGATGCCCTGCTTTCCTTCCTCGACGGCCATCTGCGCTCGCCGCATGGCGGCGTCCACGAAGGCCTGCCGGTTTCGCTGCCGCGCCGGCAGAATCCGCACATGCATCTGTTCGAGGCGATGATTGCGTGCTTCGACGCGACCCACGATCTGTCGTTCCAGAACCGCGCCGGCGAGTTCTTCGCGCTGTTCCTCGCCAATCTCTACGACAAGCAGAAGCGTGCGCTCGGCGAATATTTCGAGGAGGACTGGTCGAAGATCGAACCGGTCAGTGTCGAGCCGGGTCATCAGGCGGAGTGGGTCTGGCTGCTGAAGGGCTTTGAGCGCATCACGGGATGTCCGACCGGACAGCGGCGCGCCGAGCTCTTGGCCACCGCGCAGCGCTATCGCGACGAGGCCACTGGCTGCCTCATCGACGAGGGCGACGATACCGGCAACATCCGCCGCAGCACGCGCCGGCTGTGGCCGCAGACCGAGATTGCGAAGGCCTGGATCGCGCAGGCCGAGTCCGGGGAGGCGGGCGCGGCGGAGGAGGCGCGCGCGGCGCTGGTGCTGCTCGAACGGCATTATCTCAGCCATCCCGTGAGGGGCGGCTGGTACGATCAGTTCGACCGCGACGGCAATTCGCTGATCGACACGATTCCTGCGTCGTCGTTCTATCATGTTCTCTGCGCAGTCACGGAAGCGGAGCAGGTGCTGGGTTAGGCTCGAAAGCCTTGTTGGTCACAGCCAGCGCTTGCGCCGTTTGAAGCTCTTGAGGTTTTTGAAGCTCTTGCGTTGGTCGCCGGCGCCGCCGAGATAGAATTCCTTGACGTCCTCATTGTCGCGCAATTCGTCCGCGGTGCCGTCGAGCACGACCTTACCCTGCTCCATGATGTAGCCATGGCTCGCCACCGACAGCGCGGCGCGCGCGTTCTGCTCGACCAAAAGAATGGTAACGCCGAGCTCGCGGTTGATCTTCTGGATGATGGAAAACACCTCCTTCACCAGCAGCGGCGAGAGGCCCATCGACGGTTCGTCCATCAGGATCATCTTCGGGCGCGCCATCAGCGCGCGGCCGATCGCGAGCATCTGCTGCTCGCCGCCGGAGAGATAACCGGCAAGGCCGGTGCGCTCCTTCAGGCGCGGGAAATAATTGAAGACCATGTCGAGATCGGCATCGACCTCACGGTCCCGGCGGGTGAAGGCGCCGAGCCTGAGGTTTTCCAGCGAAGTCATGTCGGCGATGATGCGCCGGCCCTCCATCACCTGGAAAATGCCGCGGCGCACGATCTTGTCGGGGTCGATGCCATTGATCCGCTCGCCCTCGAACAGGATCTCGCCACGCGTGACCTCGCCGTCCTCGGTCTTGAGCAGTCCCGAGATCGCCTTCAGCGTCGTCGACTTGCCGGCGCCGTTGGCGCCGAGCAGTGCCACGATCGCGCCCTTTGGCACGTCGAGGCTGAGGCCGCGCAGCACCAGGATGACGTCATCATAGACGACCTCGATGTTGCGCACGGCGAGGAGGGGCGGCGCGGGGAGGATACTGGGAGGGGGACGAATGGCTTCGAGGATTTCGGTCATTGGGTCTGCCGCCAATTTGATACTCTCGTCATGCCCGGGCTTGTCCAGGCTTGTCCCGGGCATCCACGTTCTTCGAGCCGACTGGTCAGACGTGGATGGCCGGGACAAGCCCGGCCATGACGCCCGTGGTTGGCTTTACCACCCCAGCAATTCCGGCTTGCGCGGCAGCTCCACGGTCTTGACCTTCTCGAGCTTGATCGTGCCCTTGGCCATGAGGTCGTTGAGGTCGCCGTCGGTCGCGCCCGATATCCTGGTGCGATAGAGGTCGACCTTCAGCGTGCCGCGATGGTCCTTGTCGGTCCAGGTCGAGGGATTGCAGACGCCCTCCATGCCTGATGGCACCCAGTCCTTCTTCTGGTAAAAACCCTTCACGACGTTGTCACCGGTGGCGCCGCCGTTCTTGGCGGCCCAGTCGAGCGCTTCCTTCATGTAGAGCGCCGAGCAGACCGCCGCGATGTAGTGCACCGGACGGTAGACCTTGCCGGTGGGGTCGGACATCTTCGAGATTTCCATCACCGTCTTCATGCCGGGCGCATCGCCGCCCCAGCTCACGGCGGTGCGCAAGGGGAAGATCACCCCGTTGGCGGCATCGCCTGCGGTCTTGGCGGCATTCTCGTCCATGCCCCAAACATTGCCCATGAACTGGATATCGACCCCGGCGGTCTTGCAGGCCTTCATCACCGAGATGTTGGAGGCGGCGGTGTTGCCGAGATAGGCATAGTTGGCGCCCGAGGATTTCAGGCTCAGGCACTGCGCGCTGTAATCGCCTGGCGCGAGCGCGAACACCAGCGGCGGCAGCACCTCGAAGCCGAGTTCCTGCGCCATGGCTTCGCCGGCGGCCTTCGGCGCGTTCGGGTAGGGGTGGTTGGCGCCCATATGCACGAATTTCGGTTTGCCGGGCCTGCCCTTGGCCTTCCAGTCCTCAGCCGCCCACATCAGCATCGCGCGGAGCGAATCCGAATAGCTCGGGCCGTAGAAGAAATTGTAGGGCGCGGGCTTGGCCTTGCCGCTGACGCCTTCGGGATCGGTGAGGGCTGCGGCATAGGAGCCGGACATGTCCGGAATCTTGTCCTGGGCGAGGAAGCCGGTCAGCGCCTCGGTATCGGCGGTGCCCCAACCCATGATCGCGGCGACCTTGCTGTCCGGCGCCGACCACTTCTTGTAGAGCGCGATCGCGCGCGGCACCTGGTAGCCGTAATCGTTGGTGTCGACATTGAGCTGCTTGCCGCCGACGCCGCCGTTCTTGTTGACCCAGGCAAAGGTGTCGGCGACGGCCTGACCATAGGGCGTGCCGACGTCGGAGGTGCCGCCGGAATAATCGGCGAGATGCCCGATCGCGATCTGTGCCTGCGCGCCCGCCGAGACTACGGCGATCACAAGCGCGAGCGATGCGGTACTCAAAAGGGATTTTGTCTTCATGGGTTGCCTCCTCTGTTTATTTGTTGGTCAGAGAGTTGCCCGCGCTCAATGCGAGAACGGGTAGAGTTTCCAGTAAGCCTTGATCTGCCGCCAGCGATGCGCGAGTCCGTCCGGCTCGAACATCAGGAAGGCGATGATGATCGCCCCGATCGCGATTTCGCGCAGGAAGGTGATGTTGTTGTTGAGCGAGAGCGCCTTGTCGATCGCGCCGCCCTTCAGCGCCACGCTGAGAAATTCCATCGATTCCGGCAACAGCACCACGAAGGCGGTGCCCATCAGCGTGCCCATGATCGAGCCGGTGCCGCCGATGATGATCATCGCCAGGAACAGGATCGAGCGCTCGATGCCAAAGCCTTCCTGCGAGACCACGAGCTGGTAATGAGCGTAGAGTGCGCCGGCAATGCCGGCGAAGAAAGCGGCGAGGCCAAACGACAGCGTGCGGTACTTGGCGAGATTGATGCCCATGATCTCCGCGGAGAGATAATGGTCGCGGATCGCCACCAGCGCGCGGCCGTCGCGCGTGCGCATCAGATTGGTGACGAGGACGTAGCTCGCGATCACATAAGCCAACACGACGTAGAAATATTGTTTGTCGCCGCGCAGCGTGTAGCCGAAGATGGAAAACGGCTCGGCGCTGGCCGGCACCGAGCCCCCGGTGAACCACTCCGCGCGGGAGAAGAAGTCGAGCAGGATATATTGCGCCGCCAACGTTGCGATGACGAGATAGAGCCCCTTCAGCCGCGCCGCCGGGATGCCGAACACCAGACCCACCAGCGCGGTGACGACGCCCGCGAGCGGGATCGCAAAAAACACCGGCATCGGGGCGTTGTTGGAGATGTAGGCCGAGGTGAAAGCGCCGAGAAGGAAGAAAGCGGCATGCCCGATCGAGATCTGCCCGGTGAAGCCGACCAGGATGTTCAGCCCCAGCGCTGCGATCGAGAAGATGCCGATCTGAATGAGGATGCTGAGCCAGTAGCCACCGAGGACTTGCGGCACCAGGCAAAGCAGCAACACGCCCGTTATCGCAAAGTTGCGGCTGGTCGTGGTCGGGAAGATCGTGGTGTCGGCCGCATAGGAGGTGCGGAAATCACCAGCAGGGATGAGGGCAGGGCCGGCCATGGATCAGATTCGCTCGATGTCGTGGGTGCCGAACAGGCCGTAGGGCTTGATCATCAGCACGATGATGAGGACGTAGAACGGCGCGATCTCGTAAAGATTGCCCCAGTGCAGATACTCGCTGTCGATATATTGCGCCACGTTCTCGAGTAGCCCGATGATGATGCCGCCGAGCACGGCACCGCCGACGGAATCGAGCCCGCCGAGGATCGCCGCCGGAAACACTTTGATGCCGTAGCCGGCCAGGCCCGACGACACGCCGTTGACCACCGCGACCACAACGCCCGCGACCGCCGAGACCGTGGCGGAGATTGCCCAGGCCATTGCGAATACACTCTTCACGGAGATGCCGAGCGACTGCGCCACTTGCTGGTTGAACGCGGTGGCGCGCATCGCCAGGCCGTATTTGGAGGCGCGGAAGAACCAGGCCATGCCGATCATCATCGCGACCGATACCACCAGGCTCATGACATAGACGGTCTGGATCTGGAGCCCGAACAGGCTGACCGACTGGCTCTCGAACACGCGCGGGAACGGCTGCGGATTGACGCCGAACATCCATTTCAGCGTGGCCTGGAGCACGGTGGACAGCCCAATCGTCACCATGATGACCGAGATGATGGGTTCACCGATCATGGGCCGCAGGATCAGCACCTGGATCGCGATGCCGAACACGAACATGAACACCAGTGTCATGGGCATGCCGATCCAGAACGGTACTTGGTACTTCGCAAGCAGCGCCCAGCACACCCAGGCGCCGACCAGCAAGAGCTCGCCTTGAGCGAAATTGACAACCTGCGTCGCCTTGTAGATCAGCACGAACGACATCGCGACCACGCCATAGAGCGTGCCGACCACGAGGCCGTTGACCAGGAGCTGGATGAGGAAGGCGGTGTTCATGTGCAGGTAGCTCGATCAATGATGGCTGGCGACGAATTCTCGGTCGTCATGCCCGGGCTTGTCCCGGGCATCCACGTCTTTCCTCCCGCCCGCGGCAGTATCGTGGATAGCCGGGACAAGCCCGGCCATGACGGCAGCGCAAGCAAACTGATCACTCCGCGGCCTCCGCCATGTGCCCATGCCCACCCAGGTCCACCACCCGCAGTGTCGTTCGCACCCTCTGCGTGGTGCCGTCCTGGAAACGGATCACGGTGTCGACGGGGATGTCGGCGTCGCCGCGGTAGATCGCGTCGATGATTTCAGCGTATTTCTCGTTGATGACACTGCGACGCACTTTTCGGGTGCGGGTGAGCTCGCCGTCGTCGGCATCGAGCTCCTTGTAGAGCAGCAGGAAGCGCGAGATGCGTTGCGCCGGCGGCAGCGTGGCGTTGACGGTCTCGACTTCCTTGCGGAGCAGCGCGTACACCTCAGGCCGAGAGGCGAGATCGCTGTAGGTCGTGAACGAGAGCCGGTTCTTCTCCGCCCATTTCGAGATGATGGAATAGCGGATGCAGATCATCGCCGCGAGCGCGTCGCGGCCGGCGCCCAGCACCACGGCTTCCGCGATATAGGGCGAAAATTTCAGCTTGTTCTCGATGAACTGCGGTGAGAAGCGCTCGCCGCGCGAGGTCTCGGCGAGATCCTTGATGCGATCGATTACGACGAGCTGCTGGCTGGCGTTGAAATAGCCGGCATCGCCCGACAGCATCCAGCCATCCCTGATGTCAGCGACGCTCGCCTCCGGGTTCTTGTAGTAACCGAGGAACATATGGGGATGCCGCACCACGATCTCGCCGACGCCGTGGACGTCGGCATTGTCGATGCGGATCTCCACGCTGTCGGCCATCGGCACGCCGGTGGTATCAGGGTCGACCTTGCCCTCAGGGTGCAGCGTGTAGGCCCCCAACATCTCGGTCTGGCCGTACAGGGTGCGTAGCGGCACGCCCATCGCCTGGAAAAATTTGAAGGTGTCGGGCCCAAGCGCCGCGCCGCCAGTTGCGGCAGAACGCAGGCGGGTGAAGCCGAGGCGGTCGCGCAGCGCGCGGAACAGGATCGTATCGGCAAAGCCCGAACGCTTGCCCTGTTCGATCGCGGCAAGCCCGCGCTTCATGCCGATCTCGAACAGGCGCTGCTTGAACGGCGTCGCGTCCATCACCTTGGCGCGGACATCGGCGGCGATCGATTCCCACACCCGCGGCGCAAACAGCACGAACGTCGGCGCGATCTCGCGCAGATCGTTCATCATCGTGTCCGGCTCTTCGACAAAGTTGATCTTCATCCGGCACAGCAGGCCTTTGCCCAGGACGTAGACTTGTTCCATGATCCACGGCAGCGGCAGCACCGAGACGTATTCGTCGTCCGGTCCCTTCGGATCGAAGGCGAGATAGGTCGCACAATGGCCGAGCACGCGGCCGGCGGCGAGCATCGCGAGCTTCGGATGCGAGGTGGTGCCGGACGTCGTGCAGAGGATCGCGACGTCCTCGCCCTTGGTCGCGTCCACCAGCCGGTCGTAAAGCTCCGGTTCGCGTGCGGCCCGCGCCCGGCCGAGCTCGGCGAATGCCTCCGCCGACATCAGCCGTGGATCATCGTACTTCCGCATGCCGCGCGGGTCGGAATAGATGATGTGCTTCAGTCTCGGCACGCGCTCGGCGAGCATGAGAAGCTTGTCGACCTGCTCCTCGTCCTCCGCGAAGACGAGTTGCGCCTCGCCATAGGTGAGGAGATAAGAGGCCTCTTCGTCCAGCACGTCGCGATAAAGCCCGAGGCTCAATCCACCAATGGCATGGGTGGCGACTTCCGCCGCGACCCAGTCCGGCCGGTTGTCGCCGATGATGCCCACGACATCGTCGCGCCCCAAGCCCAGTTCGACGAGGCCGAGCGCGAAATCGCGCACGCGCATCTGGTAATCATTCCAGGTGAAGAGGCGCCAGAGCCCGAGATCTTTTTCGCGCAACGCGATCTCGTTGCCGTGCTCCTTCGCATTGAGCCGGAGCATCTTTGGATAGGTATCGGCCTGCGCGACACGGCCCGCGTAATCCATCATGCCGCGCTCTCCTGCGCCGCCGGGGCATCGTCGGGATCGACCAGCACCTCGTCCTCTTCGCCGAGATAGGCGCGCCTGACGTGGGGATCGGCGAGCACGGCGGCCGGATCGCCCTCGGCGATCTTGCGGCCGAAATCCAGCACTATGACGCGGTGGGAGATGTCCATCACCACCCCCATATCGTGCTCGATCATCACCACCGTCATGCCGAACTCCTCGTTGAGGTCGACGATGTAGCGGGCCATGTCCTCCTTCTCCTCGAAGTTCATGCCGGCCATCGGCTCGTCGAGGAGGATGAGGTGCGGCTCCAGCGCCATGGCGCGGGCGAGTTCCACACGCTTGCGCAGGCCATAGGAGAGCGTGCCGGCTTGCGCCTTTCGCACCGACTGGAGGTCGAGGAAGTCGATGATTTCCTCGACCTTGCGGCGGTGCTCGAGCTCTTCCTCGCGTGCGCCGGTGAGCCAGTACAGCGAGCCCGTCAAGAAATTGTTCTTCAGGAGGTGATGGCGCCCGACCATGATGTTGTCGAGCACGCTCATATGGTGGAACAGCGCCAGATTCTGGAAGGTGCGGCCGATACCGAGCGAAGCACGCGCGTTCGGCGTCAGGTCGGTGATGTCGCGGCCCTGGTAGAACAATTGGCCTTCGGTCGGCTTGTAGCGGCCGGAGATACAGTTCACGATCGAGGTCTTGCCGGCGCCGTTGGGGCCGATGATCGAGAACAGCTCGCCCTTCCTGATGGCGAAGCCGACATCGGTCAGCGCACGGACACCGCCAAACCGCAAGGACACGCCGCGCACTTCAAGACTGGTCGCCACCAAACAAATCCCTCCCCGGTGATGGCGCTTGATTGGCGCTCTTCGTGCGTTCCTGTCGGGCGATCCTAGTACGGCCGTGCCGGTGAGGCCATGCAGCAGATGGTCTCGACCGGGACCGCGCGGCTCTCGCTCCCGATCGGGATCAAAAGCCGCATCGCCCAAGGTGGTCCTCAATAGGGGAAAGCGCTATTTTGAAATGTCCCGCACCTGACAATTCTGCGACAAAGTATTTTCGGGCGGCGGCGACCACCTTCTTTCGCCGGATGACGGCCGAAGCAATGTGTTGCAGTGCAGCAGAAGAGC
The DNA here is from genome assembly GCF_055807395.1 of Bradyrhizobium sp. Kon10. NCBI lineage: Bacteria > Pseudomonadati > Pseudomonadota > Alphaproteobacteria > Hyphomicrobiales > Nitrobacteraceae > Bradyrhizobium > Bradyrhizobium sp. Kon10. The sequence continues at coordinate 82,909 of NZ_JBVVOZ010000013.1, forward strand.
GGAGTGACGAAACGGTGCGGCTGGCTTCCGGATCATGATTTCAGAGGATCAACTGAAGCGGGTTGCCGCGTGGTCGCGCGAACTCACGGAAGCGGAGATCGAGGCCGCTCGCGCCGGAATCACCGAGCGGTCCTACCGCACCGGCGAAACCGTGTTCATGCGCGGCGACACGTTCGCCTACTGGGCCGGCATGGTGAGCGGTCTTGCACGGATGGGCGGGGTCTCGCGCGACGGCAAGGAGACGAGCCTTGCCGGGCTCACCGCCGGCGCCTGGTTCGGCGAGGGCAGCGTGCTCAAGAACGAGCCGCGCCGCTACGACGTCGTTGCGCTCCGCCACAGTCGAGTGGCGCTGATGGAGCGTGCCGCCTTCATGTGGCTGTTCGAGAACAGCGTCGGCTTCAACCGCTTTCTGGTGCGCCAGCTCAACGAACGGCTCGGCCAGTTCATCGGCATGCTCGAGGTCAATCGCACGCTCGACGCTACCGCGCGGCTTGCCCGGAGCATCGCCTCGCTGTTCAATCCAATCCTCTATCCGGAATCGACAGCGCATCTGGAGATCACCCAGGAGGAGATCGGCGCGCTCTCCGGCATGTCCCGCCAGAATGCGAACCGCGCGCTGAACCGGCTGGAGAAGGAGGGGCTGCTGCGGCTGGACTACGGCGGCGTCACCATTCTCGATATCGAGAAGCTGCGCAGTTACGGGGAGGAGTGAAACCCCGTTCCCGGCCGTTAACCAACCACCGCTTGCTCTTCCTCTGCGACGAGCCCATGCTTGCCAGCTCCCTGGGCCCTCCGGCAGGTCCAGTCGATCGCGCCATCGCGGCTTCCGCGAGGACTTGAGGCATGAACTGCCCTTGCTGCGGTTCCGAGGTTCAGAGCGGCTTTGCTTTCTGCCCGAAATGCGGCACCAAGCAGCCGGACGCGTGCCCCGGCTGCGGCTATGCATGCGCACCCGATTTCGCGTATTGCCCGAAATGCGGCGCGCTCATCTGCGAGGCCTCCAAAGCCGGGGGATCGGCGCGACCGAGCCGGCCGGCAGCATCGATCAGGGCCTCCTCACCGCCGCTGGTGCCGACAGCCGACTCTCAACAGGCATCTCGACCGCAGCCGGACAAGCTCGACAACGAAGCCAACCGCCGCACCATAACCGTGCTGTTTGCCGACCTCAGCGGCTTCACTGCGATGAGCGAACGCCTCGACCCAGAGGTCATGCAGACGCTTCAGAACGAATTGTTCGAGGAACTGACGGAAGCGGTGCAAGGCTTTGGCGGCTTCGTGGACAAATTCATCGGCGATGCGCTGCTCGCGCTGTTCGGCGCGCCGGCTGCACATGAGGACGATCCGGAGCGGGCAGTCCGCGCTGCCCTCGACATGATCAAGCGGACGGAGCAGCTCAGCGAACGTGCGAAGATCTATGCCGGCGCACCGCTGCTGCTCCACATTGGTATCAACACCGGCCACGTGGTCGCAGGCGGACTGGGTGTGGGCGTTGCCAAGTCCTATTCGGTGACCGGCGACACGGTGAATACCGCCCAGCGATTGCAGTCGATGGCGCCGCCGGACGAGGTGCTGGTCGGGCCCTTGACCTACCGTCTGACCCGCCATGCATTCTCGTATGAATCGCTAGGCGAGGTTTCGCTCAAGGGCAAGATGGGCAGTGTCCTGGTCCATCGTCTGAAGGGGCCGCTCGACATGCCGCGTCCGGCGCGAGGCCTCGACACGCTGGGCCTCAGTGCGCCGCTGATCGGGCGGGACGCTGAGCTTGCTCGTGTGATCGGCAGCCTCGATCGCGCGTGCGGCGGCGCGGCGCAACTGGTGCGGCTGGTCGGCGAAGCAGGCATCGGCAAAACCCGCCTGGTGAACGAATTTGTCGCCCGTATTCGCGATGAGGAGCGCTTCGCAGGTGTGGCGATCCGGCAGGCCATCTGCTCGCCGCTCGGCGAGCAATCCTACGGCACGCTCGCTGCGGTGCTGCGCGGCGCCTATGGCATCGCACAGAAGGCCAGCGTCGCGGAAGCTGAGGCCAAACTGGCTGAAGCGCTGTCGGAGCTTGGCCTGACGCCCGAAGAGGCAGAGCGGCTGATGCCGCTCTATGTCCACGTTCTCGGCCTCGGCGGGCCGAAGGCCGTGCTCGGGCATGTCGAGCCAGAACAGCTCCGGCGGCAGATATTCTTTGCGATCCGGACCGTCTTCGAACGTCGCTTGGCCTTGTCACCGCTTCTGATCATTGTCGAGGATCTGCATTGGGCCGATGCCGTGTCTCTTGAGGCGCTCCGGTTCCTGATGGATCGGCTGGAGCGCACGCGACTGATGCTGTTGTTTACGCATCGACCAATGCTGGAGCTGGATCAGTTCGGTTCGGGTCGGATCAGCCACACAATCCTTCGATTGCCTCCGCTCGGGGACGCTGACGGACAGAAGCTGCTCACGGCCTATTTCAGTTGGCGCGAGCCGCCGGGAAACCTGTCCAGCCGTATCCTGGAACGCGCGAGTGGCAATCCACTTTTCCTCGAAGAAATCATCCGCGGTCTCATCGAAGCCGGCGCCTTGGAGCGCGACGGCCCGCAGTGGCGGATGAAGTCGGATGAAGCCGCCGCCGATATTCCGGCAAGCATTCAGGCGCTGTTGCTGGCGCGATTGGATCGGCTGTCGCATGAGGTGCGCCGGCTGGCCCAGGAGGCCGCGGTGATCGGCTCGCGCTTCGACGCGGCGCTGCTCGGTGCGACGGCAACCGAGCCGGCGAAGGTCGAAGCGGGCCTCGAACTTCTGTGCGACGCCGAGATTGTCGAGGAGGTTGCGGGCACGAATTCGATTTCGCTGCGATCCTACCGCTTCACGCAAACCATGCTTCAGGACGTTATCTATCAAAACCTGCTCTTGCAGCGGCGGATCGAACTCCATGGACGGATTGGTGCTGCGCTGGAACGGCTCTATGGCAGCGAGCCCGAACGACTCGAAGGCCACATCCTGCTCGGGCATCACTTCAGCCTGAGTGCGCGCAAGTCGAAAGGCGCGCGCTATCTGCGGGCAGCCGGCGATCGCGCACGCGCGACTTATGCCAATGACGATGCCATCCGACTCTACCAGCAGGCCCTCGCCGTATTGTTGACCAGCGGGGAATGCGAGCCGGAGCACCTGGTCCTGTACGAGCGGATCGCGGATCTCTGCGGCGGAGTGGGCCGGCGCAATACGGCCGAGGAGCACTACCAGAGCGCGCTGGAGGGGCACCGCTCCGCAGAGGACTGCATCGGCGAAGCGCGAATCCTTCGCAAGCTTGGCCGGCTATTATGGGACGCCGGCAAGCGGACCAAGGCAGAGACGCATTACGCCGACGCTGCTGAACTGCTCGGAGGGATCGATGCGCCCATCGAGTGGGCGAACCTTTTGCAGGAGCGTGGCCGTCTCGCGTTTCGCATGGGCGATCACGTGGCCGCCGCGAAATGGGCGGACGAGGCGCTGGGTTACGCCCGGTCCGTGCCAGCGGACGCGGACGAGCAGGCGGGACTCGAGGCGGCACGCGCCATTGCCGAGGCCCTCAACACAAAGGCGGTTGCACTGGCGCGGCTTGGACGGCACCAGGACGCGGTGCGCGAGGTGGAGCAAAGTGTCGCAGCAGCCGAAGCCGCCGGCCTTCTCAATGTGGCCTGCCGCGGCTACACCAATCTCGGCGTGCTCTACACGATTATCGACCCGGCCCAATCCATGGAAGTTTGTCGGCGCGGCCTGGATGTCGCGCGTCGTATCGGCGACCTCGGGTTCCAGGCGCGCCTTCTTGCCAATTTTGCCGTTGCCTGCTGCACCTTCACAGACAAATGCACCGACCAAGGTGTGCCGGCTGCCGAAAAGGCGATCGAGATCGACCGTGCGCTCGATCAGCGCGAGCATCTCCCCGTGCCCCTGATCGTGCTCGGGCAAATCCACCAATGCCATTTCCGGCCCGATCAGGCCGCTCGCTGCTACAATGAGGCCATCGAGGTCGCGAGCGAAACTGGCGAGCCGCAGCAGCTCTTTCCATGCTATGATGGTCTCGCGACGCTGAACCTGGATCGCGGCGACATGCCCGAGGCCGAGCGGTATTTCGCGCTGGCCGATGACGTCTGTACGAGGCACGGGCTTGATCCCGCCGGACTGATTGTACTGCCATTTCTTGACTAGATCATGTGAAGGAGTTCAACCATGTCAGAACGTCATGTCGATGGACCGCTGCAACCCGGTGATCGTGCACCGAACATCGTGCTGGACGCCATCACGCGCGAAGGGAAGGTCGCGCTCGAGGATTTTCGCGGGCAAAGTCCGATATTGGTCGGCCTGTTTCGAGGTCTGCACTGCCCGTTCTGTCGCCGCCACATCGCGGCACAGGCGCAGCTTGACGCGGCTCTGCGCGACAAGGGCATCGAAAGTCTGACGGTCGTCAATACGCCGATCGATCGCGCGCGGCTCTACTTCCGTTATCACCCGTTGCCCAATCTGCTCGCCGCCTCCGATCCCGAGCGGGTCTCGCACCGCGCGTTCGGCCTGCCCAATATCGAGTTCACGGAGAAGGAAACCGAGTGGCCGCGCAAGGTGGGCATGGATGTGGTCATGAGCATGCAAGTGGACATTCCCGGAGAATTGTCCGGGCCGATGAATCGTTTGGCGGCTGCCGAGCAGCTCAACAAGAAGGATAACTACGAGATGATGGAAGCCGATCAGCGCATGGCCGCAACCGGCCAGGGCCAGCTGTTCGGCCAATTCCTGCTCGATCGGGAAGGCGTCGTGCGCTGGAGCTTTACCGAGGTTCCCGAAGGCGGCCAGCGCATGTTCGGGATGCCGAGCCCGGGTGAGTTGATGTCTGCTGCCTCGCAGGTGGCAGGCTAGCATGGTCGCCCAGTCGGCGTGCTGCCCTTGCCGCAGACGGCTGGGGCCTGTGCGCTTGAGGTGCAGCCGCCACTTTCCCGACCACGCCTGGGCATCACGAACGTAATGACCTGAGTGCACCAATGACCAACATTCAGGAGAGGCTCCTCGAAAGCAAGATGACCGAGATCGAGCGGGCCCGATCCTGGAGCCCCCGCGTGATCTCCAAATTCGAGACGCTCATCAGGAGCGGTGACGATTCATCGCTTTATCGCATCAATCCACTGGCATTCGCGCGTGACCGCGCGATAGCGGAGCCGGAAAGCATAGACCTGTTTCTCTATGCAGCGACAAGCGGGTTATTCGAAATGAGCTGGGATGTTGTTTGTCCCCAATCCGGCATGGTGCTCGATAGCTTCGGCGCCTTGCGCACGCTCAAAACCCACTATGTCTGTGGTTTGTGCGACGTCAGTGGTGAAACCGATCTCGACGACTTCATAGAGGTCACGTTTACGGTGTCGCCCCAACTTCGGCGGATTCCGTTTCATGATCCTGACTCCCTCTCGGTCGAGGATTTCCACTGGAAGCTTCGATTTCTGAATGGCGCGCGGATACCAGGCCAGCAAATCCGATTTCTCGACTATTTGCATGTGTTCGTTCGCGGCCTTTCGTTCTTGCCGCCAGGCTCCGCCACGACCATTCGTTGCGAACTCGGTCCCGGCGCTCTGGCGGGGGTCAATATCCAAACCCAGGCTGCGTTCGTCGTTGCGGTGGCCGGCGAGCCGACAACCACGCCGACAATCTTGCGAATTGGATATGATGGGCAGCGCTTTTTCTCCTCTCTGGCCGCTGTACCGCCCGGTCCCGTGATTATCGAGACGGTGAATCGCGGAGCCATGCGAGGCTCCTTGCTCCTGATCAACTGGCCGCCTGAAGTTCTGGCTCAAGCGACTAAGCCGCCGCTTGATTTCGAGCCCTACATGTCTGGCGGGATGTTGCTCGCGAGACAGACGTTTCGGCGGCTGTTCCGGTCAGAACGCGTGGACGAAAGGGAGGGCCTGGGTATCCGGCAGGTGACCTTGCTGTTCACGGATTTGAAAGGGTCGACCGCCATGTACGAACGGCTTGGCGATCTCAATGCCTACGCGCTGGTCCGCGAACATTTCGCGTTACTCGGCGCGACCGTCCAGGAACATTCCGGGGCTATCGTCAAGACGATCGGCGATGCGGTCATGGCTGTCTTCTCTCGCCCGACCGACGCGGTTTCGGCGGCGCTCGACATACTCGGGGAAATCGAGCGCTACAATTCCGAGCATGGCGATCCGAGCATCATCCTGAAGATCGGAGCCCATTGCGGCCCCTCCATCGCTGTAACCCTGAACGACAATTTGGATTATTTCGGCCAGACCGTAAATGTGGCCGCGCGTGTCCAGTCGCTGGCGGACGCTGGTGAAATTTGTATCTCCGAGGCGCTGTATTCGGCGCCTGGAGTGAGCGATCTCCTGTCCGGGCATACAATCGCAGCGTTCGACGCGCCCCTTCGCGGAGTTGAAGGAAACGCCAACGTGTACCGTGTGATGCGCGGATAGGAGACTTACGTCGCTCGCGGGGGACGCTTCTCCGCGAGTGCCGCCGCCATCGCCGAGATCAGCGGCCGCATGAAATAGTGATCTTCCACCGGCAAGATGTCGGCACGCAAGCCGTGCGCGGCGAGTTCGCCCGAGACTGCAGGCCCGACCGACGCAATCAGCGTCCGCTCCAATCCTTCGCGTAACTTCCCCTCGCTGCCATGCGCTTTCGATGTATCGATCAGGCGGCGGACCTGGCCGAGATTGGTGAGCGCGATGCAATCGATCCGTCCCTCCGCCATGTCGTCGATTGCGGCGACTACGTTGGTGTCCGCCGCCTTCGGATCGTAAACGTACGGCAGCACGGTATCGACCTCGGCACCTTGCGCCGAGAGCGCCCCGATCAACGCGCTGTGGTCCTTGTCTGGATAGAGCTGGAGGCCGAGACGCCGGCCCTTCAGTTCGAGCTTGCCCAGCATCTCGATCACGCCTTCGGTGGTCGGCTTCTCCGTGGTCTGCTGTGCCTCAAGTCCGATCTCGCGCAGTGCCTTGCCAGGCTTCGGGCCGCGGGTGAATTTTCGCGATTTGGCGAGTGCGGCGACAAAAGCCTGGTCGATCCCGCACGCGCGCGCGAGCTTCATCATCCGCCGCAGGCCTTCGCCGGTCATCAGCACGAGATCGTCAAAGGGCTTGTCGATGGCGCGGCGAATCCAGGCTTCGACAGGGGCCGGGTCCGGCGCGTCATGGATGGTGAACATCGGGCACTGCACGACCTCGGCGCCCTGTTCGGCCAGAAGTTTCGAAAACTGCGCCTCCTCGCGCGTTTCCAGGATCAGGATGCAGTAGCCGTTCAAGCGGTCGGCCATTGGTGTGCTCCGGTCAGTCGATCGCAATCGTCGGTTCATCCTGACTCGGTCGCCGGGATTGGCGCAAGGGTCGCGTCGGTGCTAGAGCAGGGCGCAAATCGCGGGTGTTCCGCGGTCTTTGCCCAAACCTTCATCAAGAGCTATTTTTCAACAGCCATGCCTGATCATCAGTATGTCCTGACCCTGTCCTGTCCGGATCGCCCCGGCATCGTCTCGGCGGTCTCGACGTTTCTCGCCCACAACGGACAGAACATTCTCGACGCCCAACAGTTCGACGACGTCGAGAGCAAGAAGTTCTTCATGCGCGTGGTGTTCACGGCGGCCGATCTCGCGGTGGAGCTTGCAGCGCTCCAGACCGGCTTTGCCGCGATCGCCGAGCGTTTCGGCATGGAATGGCAGATGCGCGACCGCGCCGCGCATCGCAAGGTGATGCTGCTGGTGTCGAAGTCCGACCACTGCCTCGTCGACATCCTCTACCGTTGGCGTACGGGTGAGCTGCCGATGACCTTGGCCGCGATCGTCTCCAACCATCCGCGCGAGGTTTATGCCGGGCTGGATTTCGGTACCATCCCGTTCCACTATCTGCCGGTGACCAAGGAGACCAAGCGCGAGCAGGAGGGGCGGATCCTGGATCTGGTCGCCGAGACCGGCACCGATCTCGTGGTGCTCGCCCGCTACATGCAGATTTTGTCCGACGACCTGTCGGCAAAATTGTCCGGCCGCTGCATCAACATCCACCACTCGTTCCTGCCGGGTTTCAAGGGCGCAAAACCCTATCACCAGGCCCACGAGCGCGGGGTCAAGCTGATCGGCGCCACCGCCCATTACGTCACCCGCGACCTCGACGAGGGTCCGATCATCGACCAGGACGTCGAGCGCATCAGCCATCGCGACACGCCGGAAGATCTCGTGCGCAAAGGCCGCGACATCGAGCGCCGCGTGCTCGCCCGGGCAATCCGCTACCACCTCGACGACCGCGTCATTCCCAATGGCCGCAAGACCGTGGTGTTCATGGATTAGGCACCGTCATTCCGGCGCGATGCGTCAGCATCGAGCTATGGTGCGCAATTGCGCACCTGAGAAATCTCGAGATTCGGGTTCGCCTCTTCGAGGCGCTCCGGAATGACGGCGTGTGGCTCAGTGCACCGCGTCGCCTGACGTGGAGCCCGTCGAGCCCTTCTGCGCCTGCTCTTCCTTCTCGCGATCGGCGGCCGGCAGCAGCCGCTTGCGCTCGCGCTCTCTCATGTAGGCGTCGTATTGCGGTGTGCCTGGTCTCGGCGGAGCGTCCGCCGGCAAGCCGCCGGCCCATTGCGGGACGTAGTCGCCCATGCCTGCCGAGAGTTTTTCGTTGACGGTGCCGCAGCCGGACAGCCCCACGGCGAGCGCGGGGAGGATCAGGAGGGAACGGAGGGACTTCGGCATTATGTCGGCACGCGGGTTCGGTCTGGTTAGACGCCAGAGGTCAGGCTGGTGCCGGGACAGTAGCTTTCAACAAGGTAAAATAGACTTATTCGAGGTAGGTAATAAGCTACCGAGCTATGGTCAATGCGGCTTTTGCGATGTCCAAATTCTGCAAAAGAAAGACGGAATCCTCCATCCCCGCTGCCCATCGCGCTTCTAGACTGCGGCACCGACTTTTCGGCAAAGCCTCGCGACAAGATGGCTTGATCGGCGAGGGCTTTTTCGTTGACAGGTCCATTTCATTTGTACAATCGTACAAATGAATGGCGAGGGTCGAGGACGAGGGTCGAGCACGAGGGCGTGGGTCACCTCGACACAACCGCGACATGGCTTCTTGCCGTTGGAAATCGGGACGCTCGGCTTGCGCCGAATGGTCGCCAAACGTCCGATTGACAAGGACGGCACCAAGGACGCCATGTGGCGCGCGACATCACTCGCGCGTGAGCTAGAGTGAGGCCAAGGATCGGGCACTCGGTCCGGCACACAAGAGGACAGGAATGAAGGGGAGGGACGTCTGATGTTCGAACGCAAGCCGCTTTCAATGATCGCAGCCGTTGCGGTTGTCGCGGGCCTCGCGGCCGCCGCGCCCGCCGAGGCTGAGGATACCGTCAAGGTCGGTCTGATCCTGCCGATGACCGGCGGCCAGGCCTCGACCGGCAAGCAGATCGAGAACGCGATCAAGCTCTATATGCAGCAGAAGGGCGACACTGTCGCGGGCAAGAAGGTCGAGATCATCCTCAAGGACGACGCGGCGATTCCGGACAAGACCAAGACCGCCGCGCAGGAACTGATCGTCAACGATAAAGTCAATTTCATCGCCGGTTTCGGCGTCACGCCGGCCGCGCTCGCGGCTGCTCCGCTCGCAACCCAGGCCAAGATTCCGGAAGTCGTGATGGCGGCCGGCACCTCCATCATCACCGAGCGCTCGCCCTATATCGTGCGCACCAGCTTCACGCTGGCGCAGTCCTCGACCATCATCGGCGACTGGGCGGTGAAGAACGGCATCAAGAAGGTCGCGACGCTGACCTCGGACTACGCGCCAGGCAATGACGCGCTCAACTTCTTCAAGGAGCATTTCACCGCTGGCGGCGGCGAGGTGGTCGAAGAGGTCAAGACGCCGCTTGCCAATCCGGACTTCGCGCCGTTCCTCCAGCGCATGAAGGATGCCAAGCCGGACGCGATCTTCGTCTTCGTGCCGGCCGGCCAAGGCGGCAATTTCATGAAGCAGTATGCCGAGCGCGGTCTCGACAAGGCCGGCATCAAGGTGATCGGACCGGGCGATGTCACCGACGACGATCTCCTCAACAACATGGGCGACGCCGTGCTCGGCACCGTGACCGCGCACATCTACTCGGCGGCGCATCCCTCGCAGATGAACAAGGACTTCGTCGCCGCCTACAAGAAGGCGTTCGGCACGCGTCCCGGCTTCATGGCGGTGAGCGGCTATGACGGCATCCACCTGATCTACGAGGCGCTCAAGAAGACCAATGGCGACACCGACGGCACCAAGCTGGTCGAAGCCATGAAGGGCCAGAAGTGGGAGAGCCCGCGCGGCCCGATCTCGATCGATCCGGAGACGCGCGATATCATCCAGAACGTCTACATCCGCAAGGTCGAAAAGGTCGACGGCGAACTCTACAACGTCGAGTTCCAGACCTTCGAGGCCGTCAAGGATCTCGGCAAGACCAAGAAATGACGCCGAACGTGCGTCATCCCGGGAGCCGTCTCTGCTCACCTCTCCCGCTTGCGGGAGAGGTCGGCGCAAAGCGCCGGGTGAGGGCTCTCTCCTCTGGGGGAGTCTTCGTTGTTGAGGCACCCTCTCCCCAGCCCTCCCCCGCAAGCGGGGGAGGGAGCGCAGCACGACATTTGGCTACACATGAGATGATTTTCGACCGACAATGACCTCAATCCTCACCAACCTGTTCGATGGCGTTGCGTACGGCATGCTGCTGTTCGTGCTGGCCTGCGGGCTCGCGGTCACGCTCGGGCTGATGAACTTCGTCAATCTCGCCCATGGCGCCTTCGCCATGGCCGGCGGCTATGTCTGCATGGTCTTGGTCAACCGGATGGGCTGGCCGTTCTTCGCCGCGCTGCCGCTCGCCTTCGTCTCGGCAGCACTGATCGGCATCGTGCTCGAACGGCTGCTCTACCGTCATCTCTATGCGCGCAGCCATCTCGACCAGGTTCTGTTCACGATCGGCTTGACCTTCATGTCCGTCGCAGCCGTCGACTACATCCAGGGATCGTCGCGGGTCTTCATCAATCTGCCGGCCGCGCTTCAGGGCCAGTTCGACCTGTTCGGCGTCGGCATCGGCCGCTATCGGCTGATGATCATCGTGATCTGCGGCCTCCTCACCATCGCGCTCCAGATGGTGCTGGCCAAGACCCGTTTCGGCAGCCGCCTGCGCGCCGCGGTCGATGATCCCCGTGCCGCCAGCGGTCTCGGCATCAACGTGCCGCAGGTGTTCGCCTTCACATTCGCGTTTGGATGTGGGCTCGCCGGTCTCGGCGGTGCGCTCAGCGCCGAGATCCTCGGGCTGGATCCGTATTTCCCGCTGAAGTTCATGATCTACTTCCTGATCGTGGTCACGGTCGGCGGCTCGTCCTCGATCACCGGACCGTTCCTCGCCTCACTGCTGCTCGGCATCGGCGACGTCGCCGGCAAATATTACGTGCCGAAGATGGGCCCCTTCGTGATCTACACCATGATGATCGTGATCCTGATCTGGCGCCCGAACGGCCTTTTCGGCCGCACGGCCGCGCGTTGAGTTCGCCGATGAGCGCTGCTTCCGATGTCGGTTCTCACGCCCAGCGCCAGGCACGCTGGCACTATGGCGAGGCCGCGTTCTGGCTCATCGTGCTGGCCTGCGGTTTCGCATTTCCCACGCGCTACCTGATCATGACCGACATCCTGCGGCTGGCGCTGTTTGCGATGTCGCTCGATCTCATCCTCGGTTATGCCGGCATCGTCTCGCTCGGCCATGCCGCGTTCTTCGGCGTCGGGGCGTATGCCGCGGGCCTTCTCGCCTTGCACGGCATCGTCAACGAGCCCGTGCTGGCGCTGATCGTCGCCGGGCTGGCCGCGATGGTGCTCGGTTTCGCCACGAGCTTTCTGGTGATCCGCGGCGTCGACCTGACGCGGCTGATGGTGACGCTCGGCATCGCACTGCTGCTGGAGGCGCTCGCCGAGCGCTTCTCGGGTATCACCGGCGGCACCGACGGCCTGCAAGGCATCGAGATGCAGCCGATCTTCGGCCAAATTCCGTTCGACATGTTCGGCAAGGCCGGCTTCTTCTATTCGCTCGCCGTGCTGTTTGTCCTGTTCCTGCTCGCCCGCCGCATCGTGCACTCGCCGTTCGGCCTGTCGTTGCGCGCGATCAAGAACAATCCGCTGCGCGCCGCCGCGATCGGCATTCCCGTCAATCGCCGCCTGATCGCGATCTATACGCTCGCGGCGTTCTATGCCGGCATCGCCGGAGCGCTGTTCACCCAGACCACGGCGATCGCGTCGCTCGACGTGTTTGCCTTCGAGCGCTCCGCTGACTTGATGCTCGTGCTCGTCATCGGCGGCACCGGCTATCTCTATGGCGGGCTGATCGGCGCGGTGTTGTTCCGCATGCTCCAGGAATTGTTCTCCACCATCACGCCGCAATATTGGCAGTTCTGGATCGGCCTCGTGCTGGTCGTGATAGTGCTGGTCGGCCGCCAGCGCCTGCACCGCTGGGCGCTGTACCTACCCAACCTGGTCATCAGGCAGGTCGCTGGCCGCAGGGCCGTCGTCGCCGTGCCGGAGAGCGACGCATGACCATCGCGCTCGAAACCCAGAATCTCGAAAAGCAGTTCGGTGGGCTGCGCGTCACCCGCGACCTGTCGCTGAAGATCGAGCAGGGCGCACGTCATGCGCTCATCGGCCCGAACGGCGCCGGCAAGACCACCGTCATCAACCAGCTCACCGGCGTGCTCAAGCCGAATAGTGGGCGCATCCTGCTCGAAGGCCAGGACATCACTGACCTTCCCGTGCACAAGCGCGTGCTGCGCGGCCTGTCGCGCACCTTCCAGATCAACCAGCTCTATCCCGACCTGACCCCGCTCGAGACCATCGGTCTCGCGGTTTCCGAACGTCTCGGCCATGGCGGCGACTGGTGGCGGCGGATGGGCACGCGCGGCGACGTCAACGGCGAGATCGCCGATCTCCTCACGCGTTTCCATCTGCTCGACGTCATGAACGAGCAGACGGTGACGCTGCCTTACGGCAAGCAGCGCCTGCTCGAGATCGCGGTCGCGATCGCGGCCAAGCCGCGCGTGCTGCTGCTGGATGAGCCCGCCGCCGGCGTGCCCGAGAGCGAGCGCCACGATATTCTCGCCGTGGTCGGCAGCCTGCCGCGCGATGTCACCGTGCTGCTGATCGAGCACGACATGGACCTCGTGTTCTCCTTTGCCGACCGCATCTCGGTGCTGGTCTCGGGCGCGCTGCTCACGGAGGGCCCACCCGAGCAGGTCGCGCGCGATCCGCAGGTCAAGGCCGTCTATCTCGGCGAGGAGGCGGTCAATGTCTGACCTGCTCGCGATCGACGCGCTTCGCGCCGGCTATGGCGAGGCGGTGGTGCTGCCCAACATGTCCCTGCGTCTCGCCGAGGGACAGGTGCTGGCGCTGTTGGGACGCAACGGCACCGGCAAGACCACGCTGATCAACTCGATTGTTGGCGTCACCCGCCGCTTCTCGGGCTCGGTCGTGCTCGCCGGCACTGACGTCACGAGTCTGCGGCCCGACCAGCGGGCGCGGGCCGGCATCGGCTGGGTGCCGCAGGAGCGCAACATCTTCCGCTCCCTCACGGTCGAGGAGAACATGACCGCGGTGGCGCAAGCCGGCCCCTGGACGGTCGAGCGGGTCTACGAGATGTTCCCGCGGCTGAAGGAGCGGCGCAGCAACTTCGGCAACCAGCTCTCGGGCGGCGAGCAGCAGATGCTGGCGATCGGACGCGCGCTGACCCTCAATCCGAAGGTCCTGCTGCTGGACGAGCCGACTGAGGGCCTTGCGCCCATCATCGTGGAGGAATTGTTGAAGGCGATCGGCACTATCACCCGGGCCGGCGGCATCTGCTCCATCATCGTCGAGCAGAATGCCCAAAAGATTCTGGGGCTGGCCGACCGTGTTGTGATATTGGAGCGCGGAACGATCGTCCACGACGCCCCGAGCGCCGCGCTGAAGGCCGACCCGTCGGTCCTCGAGCGCCACCTCGGCGTCTCAGGGGCGGCGGCCCACTAGAACTTCGGGAGAGACAAGAATGCAGCGAACCAAAGCCCCCTTCCGCGCCGACGAGGTCGGCAGCCTCCTGCGTCCGGCCAAGATCAAGGAAGCCCGCAGCCGGCTCGAGAAGGGCGATATCTCGGCCGACGATCTGCGCAAGATCGAGGACATGGAGATCGAGAAGGTCGTGCACAAGCAGGCCTCGCTCGGGTTGAAGCTCGCGACCGACGGCGAATTCCGTCGCTCCTGGTGGCATTTCGATTTCCTGGCGAAGCTCACCGGCTGTGAGCTGTTCCACCCCGAGACCGGCATCCAGTTCGCGGGCGTGCAGACCCGTCACGATGCGGTGCGTGTGATCGGCAAGCTCGACTTCCCCGACGATCATCCGATGCTGGATCACTTCCGTTTCCTGAAAAAATGCGCCGACCAGGCCCACGTCACCGCCAAGATGACGATCCCCTCGCCGGCGGTGCTGCACTTCCGCGGCGGCCGCAAGGCGATCTCCAAGGACGTCTATCCCGATCTCGACGCCTTCTACGAAGACCTCGGCAAGACCTACCGGAAAGCCGTTAAGGCGTTCTACGATGCCGGCTGCCGCTATCTCCAGTTCGACGATACCGTGTGGGCCTATCTCTGCTCGCAGGACGAACTTCAGAAGGCGCGTGAGCGCGGCGACAATCCGGAAGGCCTCCAGCAGATCTACGCGCGCATCATCAACTACGCGCTCGCCGAGAAGCCTGCGGATATGGTCGTGACGACGCATGTCTGTCGCGGCAATTTCCGCTCGACCTGGATTTCCTCCGGCGGTTACGAGCCCGTGGCCGAGACCATGCTCGCCGGCACCAATTACGACGGCTACTTCCTGGAATACGACAGCGATCGCGCCGGTGGCTTCGAGCCGTTGCGCTTCCTGCCCAAGGGCAACAAGGTCGTCGTGGTCGGCGTCATCACCTCCAAGTTCGGCGAGCTCGAGAGCAAGGACGCCATCAAGCGCCGTCTGGAAGAAGCCGCCAAGTTCGTCCCGCTGGAGCAGCTCGCGCTCTCCCCGCAATGCGGCTTCGCGTCGACCGAAGAGGGCAACATCCTCTCCGAGGAAGAGCAATGGGCCAAGCTGAGCCTGGCGGTCGAGATCGCGAAGGAAGTGTGGGGCCAGTAGGTCCCCGCTAGCTCGCTGTCATTCCCCGCGCAGGCGGGGAATCCAGTACGCCGCAGCTTCTCCGTACCTCTCGCCCTCTCTGGAATACTGGATCGCCCGGTCAAAGCCGGGCGATGACAGTTGAGTGTGTGGCGCGTCGAGCGACGCTTCTGATACGCAGCGCCCAAGCGCCCCCTCACTTCTCCGCCAGGTAAACCTCGCCCAGCAGCGACGAGTTCGACCACGGCACCTGCTTGTTCTTCGTCGTCGAGACCACTTCCGCTCGCACGCGCGTCAGCATCTGCTGCACTTCCAGGCCCGGCGTGCCGATGTGGCGGGACAGCGCTGCGGAGAACGGGGAGTTGGCGCCTTCGCCGTCGAGCGCGACCTGGCCTGGTGCTGTGGCGAAGGCGATCAGCGTGCCGGCACCCAATATCGCGCCGGAGCCCAGGCTCGACGGCGCGGCGAGGCCTGATGTGCCTTCGATGCCGCGACTGCTACCGGCTGCTGCGACCTGTTGCGCCATCGGATTGTTGCGGCAGGCGTCGAAGATCAGGATGTTGGTGCGGACCTGATCGTCGAGCCCCGCCATGATCGTGTCCATGTCGATCATCGACTCGGTCATGCCGGTGCCCGGCTTGAGCTCGACGTCGACGGGAATGAGATAGTTGCGGCCGTCGACCTGAACACCGTGCCCGGCATAATACACCACGACGACCTGCGCTCGCGCCGCCCCAAGCAGGAAGTCGCGCGTCATCTTCTGCATCGTCGCGCGGTCGAGATCGACTCCCTCGGACACGGTGAAGCCGATGTCGCGCAAGCTCATGGCAACGGCGCGCGCATCGTTCGGCGGATTGGGCAACGCTTTGACGTGCGCATAGGCGCCGTTGCCGATCACCAGCGCCATGCGCGTCCCACGCGCAGTCGGAGCGGGCGAGGGCGCTGGTGCCGCGCCGATCTGCTGCGGGGCTGGTACGGCCGCCTGCTGTGTCGGTGGAGAGGGAGCGTCACGCGGACTCGGCGCGCTCGCATCGGTCAGCAGCGACAGGCGCACCCTTGCCGTCGCCTGGTTGGACTTGCTGCCGGCGTCCGAAGCCATGATCGCCAGCGTCGCCTTGTAGTCATCTCTCGCCCGCGCGTAGTCGCCTTTCGCCTCATAGGCCAGCGCGCGTTGGGTGTAGCCCGAGATCAGCACGCTGTTCGGCGGTGTCATGATGTTGACCGGCGGCTTCTCCTTGGCAAGACGGATCGCCTCGCTGCCGTCGGCAATGGCGCGATCGAGATCGCCCCTGGCGCGCCAGATCGCGGTGCGGTTGATCAGCGGTTGCGGCAGCGTCGGGTCGAGCCGGATCGCCTGGTTGATGTCGGCGAGCGCGCCGTCGAGATCGCCCAGCGCCTCCTTCGAGAGGCCGCGGTTCTGGAACGAGAACGCCGATTTCGGATCCGCCTTGATCGACGTGTCGTAATCGGCGATCGCCTTGGCGTAGTCGCCCTTGCCGCGCCAGGCGTTGCCGCGGTTGTGGAAGATGGTCCCGCTGGGCGGGCCGATCTTGAGCGCATCGTCGAAATCGGCGATCGCAATGTCGTAGTCGCCCTTATCGTAATAGGCCGATCCCCTGAGATTGTAGACCGCCTGGCCCGGCTGGAGCCGGATCGCCTCGGTGGCATCAGCGATGACCTTTGCGTAATCGCCCTTCTTGTTCCAGCCGACTGCGCGCCAGAAATAGACCGTCGCAAGCTGCTCGCCCTTGAACACCTTCAGCGCGATGATCTTGGTGCAGGCGTCGACCATCTGGTCCGCAGCCGCCGTATCGCTGGTGCAGAGCGGCCCGAGCTGGTTGCGTGCCTGTGCCAGGGCCGGCGCGGTCGACAGGGTTGCGACGAGGAGCGAGAGCGCGACGAGCAGGCGGCGCATGGCAGGGGTCCGTGAGAGGGAGGAGCTCTTGTTGGTTGCCCCGGACAGAGCCACGGTTCATCGCTCCCGTTCCCGGGAACGCAGCGGGGAGGGATCTCGTCCCCTATTTCCCTGGTGGGCAGAATTTGCTAAGAGGCTGTCCCCACCCATTCTGCCCACTCCCGTCCCACTGATGAAAAACGACGAAATCCTCAGCCAAATCACCCAGTTCTGCCGTCAGGCGGACATGGCGGAATCGACGTTTGGCCGGCGCGCGGTGAACGATGGGAAACTGGTGCATCGCTTGCGCGAGGGCAAGCGGATCACCATCGACACGCTGGACCGGATCCAGGCCTATATGGCCGCGTCAACGACCGGCGGCCTGCCGCCGCCGCGGGGACTTCAGGTGCCGCCGGAGAAGCGTGATCCGCGCGGCAATTTCCGCTTTTTCGAGAACCGGCAGAAATATCTGTTGTTCGTGCACACCTGTAGCGAGAAGCGGGTGGTCGCCGAGCGCGTGGCGCTCGAACTCGCCAGCATCCATCCGCGGCCCCCGGCACTGCGCGTGTTCGACGCCGGTGTCGGCGACGGCACGGTGCTGGCGCGGGTGCTGCGCTCGATGCACCAGCGCTTTCCGCACATGCCGTTCTATGTCGCCGGCAAGGAGCTCAGTCTCGAGGACGTGCGCCTGACCCTGGACAAGGTGCCGGACCGCCTGTTCGAGCATCCGGCCTCGGTGTTCGTCTTCACCAACATGCTCTATGCAGAGGCGCCCTGGCTCACGCCGGCCTCGCCCGCGGCCGCTGCCGCCGTCGTCTGGCACGAGGTGCCGCTGCGGGGAGACTCATCCGGCGATTTCGAGACCCAGATTGCCGAGCTGAAGCCGTTTCTGGAGCAGAATTGGCGCGCGGCGATCAGCCCGCGTACCGGCATGCCATTATACGAGCGGCCGGTCGTGCTGGTGCTCTACCGCGAGGACCACAGATTTCTGCTGGATTCGACCATTCCCCGCCCCGGACAGGCCGAGGCGAATTTCGACCTTGTCATTGCATCCCAGCCATACCGGGCCCTGTCTTCGGTCAATTTCAGGGCAAAGCGGATCATTGCACCGCTGGCACGGGCATTGCGGGCAGGGGGGCGTCTGATCGGAATCCACTCCCATGGCCAGGATCCCGGCATGGAAATGATCCAGGCCGTCTGGCCTGGAGAAAATCCTTTCGCCGTCAGCCGTCATGAGCTATTGCGCGCCGTTAAGTATGAGCTCGGATCGTTGGGCCGCGACCTAAACTTTAATGTTTATGCGGATAACCGCTCGATCTTCAGGTATGATATGGAAGCGCTGCCCAACGAGGTGACGGGTACCATCGGAACCTCGACGGCCTTTGCAGCGTGGAATGCGGCGGTGTATGTCGCCCAGATCGAGGACGACCGTTTGGCAGATATGACTCAAAACGGCCGTACTCTGGATGCCGCCAGGGACGTGCTGCGAAAGTACAACGGGCTCTGGTTTCTTGACGAATCCTACGTCATCTCGCGCCGGCGTGATTGACATCATCCGAGAGTAAACATCGCAAACGCCCGCCCTGATGTGGCGGAACAAGGGGTTACTGATGCGCGCGTCCTATCTCTTCACCAGCGAGTCCGTGTCCGAGGGCCATCCGGACAAGGTGTGCGACCGGATCTCCGATGAGATCGTGGATCTGTTCTATCGCGAAGGGCCCAAAGCTGGCATCGATCCCTGGGCCATCCGCGCCGCCTGCGAGACGCTCGCGACCACCAACAAGGTGGTGATCGCGGGTGAGACCCGCGGCCCCGCATCTGTCACCAACGAGCAGATCGAAGCTGTCGTTCGTGCCGCAATCAAGGACATCGGCTACGAGCAGGACGGTTTCCACTGGAACACCGCTGATATCGAGATCCTCCTGCATCCGCAGTCGGCCGACATCGCGCAGGGCGTCGATGCGCTTCAGCCGGGCGAGGTTAAGGAAGAAGGCGCGGGCGACCAGGGCATCATGTTCGGTTACGCCACCAACGAGACGCCGGATCTGATGCCGGCGCCGATCTTCTACGCCCACAAGATCCTACGCCTGATCTCCGAAGCGCGTCACTCCGGCCGCGAAAAGGTGCTCGGTCCGGACTCCAAGAGCCAGGTCACCGTGCAGTACGAGAACGGCAAGCCAGTCGGCGTGCGCGAGATCGTGGTGTCGCACCAGCATCTGGTCGAGGACATCTCGTCCAAGCAGATCCGCGACATCGTCGAGCCGTATGTCCGCGAGGCGCTGCCGAAGGACTGGATCACGCCGAAGACCATCTGGCACATCAACCCGACCGGCAAGTTTTACATCGGCGGTCCCGACGGCGACACCGGCCTGACCGGCCGCAAGATCATCGTCGACACCTATGGTGGCGCGGCTCCGCATGGCGGCGGTGCGTTCTCCGGCAAGGATCCGACCAAGGTTGACCGTTCCGCGGCCTATGCGGCGCGCTACGTCGCCAAGAACATCGTTGCCGCCGGTCTCGCCGACCGCTGCACGCTGCAGCTCGCCTACGCCATCGGCGTGGCGCGTCCGCTCTCGATCTACATCGACACCCACGGCACCGGCAAGGTGTCGGAGGACCAGCTCGAGAAGGCGGCGGCGCAGGCGATGGACCTCACTCCCCGCGGCATCCGCAGCCATCTCGACCTCAACCGCCCGATCTACGCGCGCACCTCGGCCTACGGCCATTTCGGCCGCACGCCCGACAACGAGGGCGGCTTCTCCTGGGAGAAGACCGACCTGGTCGAGCCGCTCAAGCGCGCGCTCTAAACGCTCTTACCTCGCCCCGCTTGCGGGGAGAGGTCGCCGCGAAGCGGCGGTGAGGGGGACTCTCCACTGGCCGAGTTGCGCGGATGGAGCCCCTCACCCCCAGCCCTCTCCCCATACGAATTGGGGAGAGGGAGAAGACTGTGCCGCAAGGCGCTTCGTTTGCTTCGTTACTGACACGCCAGACCCACCGACTAGGAAACAGACATGAACGCGAAGCCCGGCTTCACCGATTACATCGTCAAGGATATTTCGCTCGCCGATTTCGGCCGCAAGGAGCTCTCGCTGGCCGAGACCGAGATGCCCGGCCTGATGGCCACCCGCGAGGAGTATGGCCCGAAGCAGCCGCTGAAGGGCGCGCGCATCGCCGGCTCGCTGCACATGACGATCCAGACCGGCGTGCTGATCGAGACGCTGGCAGCGCTCGGCGCCGACATCCGCTGGGTCTCCTGCAACATCTATTCGACGCAGGATCACGCCGCCGCCGCGATCGCGGCCGCCGGGATTCCGGTGTTCGCCGTCAAGGGTGAGAGCCTTACCGAATACTGGGACTACACCGCCAAGCTGTTCGACTGGCACGGCGGCGGTCACCCCAACATGATCCTCGACGACGGCGGCGACGCCACCATGTACGTCCATCTCGGTCTGCGCGCCGAGAACGGCGACACCAAGTTCCTGGACAAGCCGGGTTCGGAAGAAGAGGAAGTCTTCTTCGCGCTTCTGAAGAAGCAGCTCAAGGAAAAGCCGAAGGGCTACTTCGCCGAGATCGCCAAGAGCATCAAGGGCGTTTCCGAAGAGACCACCACGGGCGTGCATCGTCTCTATGACATGCAGAAGGCCGGTACGCTGCTGTGGCCAGCCATCAACGTCAACGACAGCGTCACCAAGTCGAAGTTCGACAACCTCTATGGCTGCCGTGAATCGCTGGTCGACGGCATCCGCCGCGGCACCGACGTGATGATGTCGGGCAAGGTGGCGATGGTCGCGGGCTTCGGCGACGTCGGCAAGGGTTCGGCCGCCTCGCTGCGCCAGGCCGGCTGCCGCGTGATGGTTTCTGAAGTCGATCCGATCTGCGCGCTCCAGGCGGCGATGGAAGGCTACGAAGTCGTGACCATGGAAGACGCCGCGCCGCGCGCCGACATCTTCGTCACTGCGACCGGCAACAAGGACATCATCACCATCGAGCACATGCGTGCGATGAAGGATCGCGCCATCGTCTGCAACATCGGCCACTTCGACAACGAGATCCAGATCGCGGGTCTGCGTAACCTGAAGTGGACCAACATCAAGCCGCAGGTCGACGAGATCGAATTCCCCGACAAGCACCGTATCATCCTGCTGTCGGAAGGCCGCCTCGTGAACCTCGGCAACGCGATGGGCCATCCGTCCTTCGTGATGTCGGCCTCCTTCACCAACCAGACGCTGGCGCAGATCGAACTCTTCGCCAACAACAAGGACGGCAAATACAAGAAGGAAGTCTACGTGCTGCCGAAGTCGCTGGACGAGAAGGTGGCCCGGCTGCACCTCGCCAAGATCGGCGTCAAGCTCACCGAGCTGCGCAAGGACCAGGCCGACTACATCGGCGTGAAGCAGGAAGGTCCGTACAAGTCGGATCACTACCGCTATTGATCCGCTGATTACATGAATCATCGACGCGAGGCCCCGGAGCGATCCGGGGCTTCGTTGTTTGGCGGCGGCGCACACGTCTGCGTGCGCGTGTGGCCGGAGCCGATTGCTAGTTGACGGGCGCTGCCGCCGGTCGGACAATCCTCGACGGCGGAGAAAATCATGTCCCAAGACCATTTCGACGTGCTGATCGTCGGTGCCGGCCTGTCCGGTATCGGCGCGGGTTATCACTTGCAGAGCAAGTGCCCGACGAAGAGCTACGTCATTGTCGAGGGCCGCGATTGCATCGGCGGCACCTGGGATCTGTTTCGCTATCCCGGTATCCGCTCCGACAGCGACATGTTCACGCTGGGCTATTCCTTCAAGCCGTGGACCGATCCGAAAGCGATCGCCGACGGCGCGCAGATCCTGAACTACGTGCGCGAGACCGCGGCCGAGAACGATATCGAGAAGCACATCCGCTTCCGCCACCGCGTCAGGCGCGCGGCGTGGTCGACGAGCGAGGCGCGCTGGACCGTCGAGGCCGAGCGCATTGCCGGTGATGGCGCAACCGAGTTCGTGCGCTTGACCTGCAATTTCCTGTTCATGTGCGCCGGCTACTACAAATACGAAGCTGGCTACACGCCGGAGTTCAAGGGCGCTGAGGATTTCGCCGGTTGCATCGTGCATCCGCAAAAATGGACCGATGACATCGACTATTCGGGCAAGCGCGTGGTCGTAATCGGCTCCGGCGCGACCGCGGTCACGCTGGTGCCAGAGCTCGCCAAGAAGGCGGCGCAGGTGACAATGCTCCAGCGTTCGCCGACCTATGTGGTGTCGCGGCCCGCGCAGGATCCCGTCGCCAACAAATTGCGCCGCAACCTGCCGACGCGGCTTGCCTATCACGTCATCCGCTGGCGCAACGTGCTGTGGGGAATGTTTTTCTTCCAGCTCAGCCGGCGCAAGCCCGCCAAGGTCAAGGACCTGATCCTCAAGGGCGTGCAGACGGCGCTCGGTCCCGATTACGATGTCGCGACGCATTTTACGCCGCGCTACAATCCATGGGATCAGCGGCTGTGCCTCGTGCCGGATGGCGATCTGTTCAAAGCCATCCGCGAACAGCGCGCCGCGGTCGTGACCAACGAGATCGATACGTTCACGCAGAGGGGAATCCGCCTCAAGGACGGTCGCGAGCTGGAGGCGGACATCGTCGTCACCGCCACCGGTCTGGTGCTGCAAGTCGTCGGCGGGCTCGAGGTCAGCGTCGACGGCCGCGCCGTCGATTTCGCCAACACGCTGACCTACAAGGGGATGATGTATGCCGACGTGCCGAACATGGCCTCGGCCTTCGGCTATACCAATGCGTCCTGGACGCTGAAATGCGATCTCACCTGCGAATATGTCTGCCGGCTGATCAACTACATGGACCGGCATAATTTCCGGCAGTGCATGCCGCACAATGACGATCCGACCATCACCGCGCAGCCGTCGCTCGATTTCAGCTCGGGCTATGTGCAGCGCTCGGTCGCTAAGATGCCGAAGCAAGGCTCGAAGCGGCCGTGGCGGCTTTACCAGAACTACGCCTTCGATATCGTCTCGCTGCGCTTCGGCCGGATCGACGACGGTGTGATGCAGTATTCCTGATCACTGCCATCATGTGAGCATTGGGGCGCGCTGAGCGGCTGGGACCGGTACCGCGCTGCAACCACAAATACGTTGTTCTGCGTATTCGGGCCTCCAGGCTGAATCGGCCATCCTGCCCAAACGGTTAACGCCGGATTAACCGGTGAGTCCTAGGCTGTCTCGGCCGGGTTACTCGCGAGGCCGAGGTGAGCCCAATGGAAGCCCAGAAGATCGCGGTCGACGCCGTCGTGGCGCTGACCGATTGCGACCGCGACGCCGTCATCGCCTTCATCCGCCGGCTCTATATGGCCGGCGTCACCGACCCCAAGCGCCTGACCTTCAAGGGTCTTCAGGCGCTGTCACGGGCTTGATCCGGCTGGTTTCGGCGCTCAGTTCCCTCGTTTTGCTCCCCCGCGTGAACGCAACGGTGCGGTGAATATCTTGCCGCTGCGGCTATGTCGGAGTAGATCACGTCCCCGGTTCACTCGGGAACTGGGGAAATGCTGAAACAGCTTTTTGCGCCGCAACTCGTCATTCTCTATGTGCTGGCGGCATCGACGATTTACGTTCACTTCCGGGGCAAGCAGCGGCTGCGCTTCGCGCGCCAGCTCGGCGACCACTCGACCTATCTCGCCCCCTACAACGTGCTGATGTATGCGGGCTCGGCGGTGCCGAACAGGCCGGTCATTGCGGTCGAGAACTTCCCCGAATTGAAACCGCTCAGCGACAACTGGGAAACCATTCGCGACGAGGCGGTGCGCCTGTTCGACGAGGGCTTCATTCGCGCGGCTGCGAAGAACAATGACTGGGGCTTCTATTCCTTCTTCAAGAGCGGCTGGAAGCGCTTTTACCTGAAATGGTACGACGACTTCCTGCCCTCCGCGCGCACCTTGTGCCCGAAGACGGTGCAACTGCTCAACTCGATTCCGAGCGTCCACGGCGCGATGTTCGCGATGCTGCCGCCGGGCGGCAAGCTGGGTGCGCATCGCGATCCCTTCGCGGGCTCGCTGCGTTATCACCTCGGGCTGGTCACGCCGAACTCGAACAAATGCCGCATCCTCGTCGACGGAGTCGAATGCGTCTGGCGCGACGGCGAGGCCTTCATGTTCGACGAGACCTTCATCCACAGCGCCGAGAATGCGACCGACGTCAACCGCATCATTCTGTTTTGCGACGTCGAGCGTCCGATGAAGTACGGCTTCATGACCGCGATCAACCGCTGGGTCAGTCACCACATCGTCAAGGCGTCGGCAACCCAGAACGTCGACGGCGAGAGCGTCGGTGTGCTCAACAAGGTGTTCGGCAAGCTCTACGAGATCCATCTTGCGAGCCGCAAGGTCAAGGAATGGAATCGCAGCGTGTACTACACGCTGAAATATTCGCTGACGGCCCTGATCCTCGGCCTCATCGTGGTGTCGGCGTTGCGGTGATGGAGCAGATAGCCGCGCCTTTGCCGGCCGCGAATGCCGAGATTGCGCAGTTCTTCCACGTGTGGCTGGAAACCTTCGCGGGCTATGTCCGCGAGGTCGACTACGCCGCGGCGCGACCGCTGTTCCATCCGGATGTGCTTGCCTTCGGTACGCATAACGACGTCATCCCCGGTCTGGACCAATGGGTTGCCACGCAATGGAACAACGTCTGGCCAAAGACGACCGACTTCCGATTCGTGCTCGAGCAGACCGCGATTCTGACCTCACCCGATGGCGCGATGACGACGGTGGTCGCGCCATGGACGAGCACGGGTTATCATCCCGACGGCACCCCGTTTCCGCGTCCCGGCCGTGCGACGATGGTGTTTTCGCGACATGGCGATGGCTGGCTGTGTATCCATTCGCACATGTCGCTCAATCGCGGTGTGCCGCAGACAAGCCATGCCGATCGGCCGGTGAAGGCCTGGTAGATCGGGATCGTCGGCAATCGAAATGAAAAGGCCCCGGACATGCCCGGGGCCTTCCGATTTCCACTCGCTGAAATAAGCTACTCGGGCTGGCCGATCGACACTTTCAGCGAGCCGACTCCGTCGACGCCGCATTCGAGCTTGTCGCCGGGCTGGAGCTGCGACACGCCAGCCGGCGTGCCCGTCATGATGATGTCGCCAGCGGCGAGCTTCACCTGCTGCGAGAGCTGCCAGATAATTTCAGGCACGTTCCAGATCAACTCGGTGAGGTCGCCCTTCTGGGCTTCCTTGCCATTGACTGTGAGCCAGATACTGCCTTTGGCGGGATGGCCGATCTTCGATGCCGGCTGCACCGCGGAGCAGGGCGCGGAATAGTCAAACGACTTGCCGACCTCCCACGGACGTTCCTTCTTGCGCGAGGCGATCTGGAGGTCGCGGCGGGTCAAGTCGATGCCGACAGCATAGCCGTAGACATGGTCCAGCGCCTTGTCGGCCGGAATGTTCAGCCCGCCGCTCTTCATCGCGACGATCAGCTCGACCTCGTGATGCAAATCCTTGGTCAGCGGCGGATAGGGGATGGTGGCGCCATCGGGCACCAGCATGTCGGCGTGCTTGGCGAAGAAGAACGGCGGCGCGCGCTCGTCATTGCCCATCTCGCGGATGTGTTCGAGATAGTTACGACCGACGCACCAGATGCGGCGCACCGGATAGCGGCCGGGCTCTCCGACGACGGGAAGCGACGGCTGCGACGGAGGCGGGATGACGTAGGAGGCGGCGTTCATGAAGCGGTCTCGCTGCTCTTGGGGTGAAACGAACTCTATGCGGTTGCGCTGATCGGCGCCAGAGCGCCGGCGTCGTGATGTTGCAGCCGGAAGAACGAGGCGTAGCGTCCCGAGCGGCGCAACAGCTCGTCGTGCCGGCCCTGCTCGATGATCTCGCCGCCCTCGACCACCAGGATCGCATCCGCGTGCATGATGGTGTGCAGGCGATGCGCGATCACGATGGTGGTGCGGTTCTGGCACAGATGCTCGATCGCCTCCTGCACCTGCTTCTCGGACTCGGAGTCGAGCGCGGCGGTGGCTTCGTCAAGCAGGATGATCGGCGCGTTCTTGATCAGCGCGCGCGCGACCGCGATGCGCTGGCGCTGGCCGCCCGAGAGTTGCGTGCCGTGCTCCCCGACGGGTGTGTCGTAGCCGAGCGGGAAGCTCATGATGAAATCATGCGCGCAGGCCGCCTTCGCGGCATCGGTGATTTGCTGTTCTGTCGCGCCCGGCCTGCCGAAGGCGATGTTGCTGCGAATAGTGTCGCGGAACAGATAGACGTCCTGGCCGACATAGGCGGTCTGCTCGCGCAACGACTTCCGCGAGATCGCGCCGATCGACTGACCGTCGATCACGATCGCTCCTTGCGTCACCTCGTAGAAGCGCAGCAGTAGCGCCAGCACGGTCGACTTGCCGCCGCCGGACGGGCCCACCAGCGCGGTGACCTTGCCCGGCTCGGCAACAAAGCTCATGTGGTTGAGCACGGTCTCGCCGGAGCGATAGCAGAAGCTGACGTCGCGCAGCTCGATCTTCGCTTCAGAGAGCTTCAGCGCCGGCTTGTCGTCGTCGGAATGCTCGCTCGCCGGACTGTCGACGACCTCGAGCAGCATGCGCGCGCCGACGAGCTGGCTGTTGAGATCGATATTGAGCCGCGCCAGCCGCTTGGCTGGCTCGGTCGCCATCAGGAAGGCGGTCATGAAGGAGAAGAACTGGCCGGGTGTGGCACCGAGCGCGACCACGCTGTAGCCGCCATAGAGCAGGCAGCCGGCCACCGCGAAGCCGCCGAGCATCTCCATCAGTGGATTGGAGCGGTTGGCGACGCGGGCCATCTTGTTTGCGTTGCGCTCGACGATCGCGATGTTCTCGTCGATGCGGTTCTGCATCGTCTCTTCGAGCGTGAACGCCTTGACCGTGCGGATGCCCTGGAGCGATTCCTGCATCGTCTCCATGATGTCGGCGGTGCCGGTGAACTGGTTGAAGGCGAGGCCCTTGATGCGCTTGACCAGCTTGCGCAGCACCAGCATCGCCGGCGGCACCGCGACGAGGCCGATGAACGACATCAGCGGATCCTGCCAAACCATCACGCCGATCATGGCGAGGAGCATCATGAGGTCGCGCCCGATGGCGTTGACCAGCATGTTGAGAACGTCGGTGATGGACTTTGCGCCGGCCGTCAGCCGCGCCAGGAATTCAGAGGAGTGCCGCTCGGAGAAGAAGCCGATGCTCTCGCGCATCAGCTTGGTGAAGAGCTGGCGCTGGTTGGTGGCGAGGATGGCGTTACTGATCTTGGTCAGGATCACCATGTGGCCGTAGGTCGCCACGCCCTTGACGAAGAGCAGGATGACCGTGACGCCCGAGAGCATCGCGATGCCCGGGATGTTCTTGTCGACATAGGCCTGGTTGATGACCTGGCCGAGGACGTAGGTCGCGGCCGCGGTCGATCCGGCAGCGAGCGCCATCAGCGCGAAGGCGACGAGGTAGCGCCGCCAGTAGACGAACCCTTGTTCCGTGACCAGGCGGCGAATCAGGACCGCTGCCGCGTAGGGATCGTCGGTGATTTTCTTTGGAAACTGCGCCATCCGGTGTCCATTGACGGCGCAGGGAAACGCCTGCCCGCGCGTCAGGGATCGAACGGCCTCTGTGCCCGCTAAAGCCACGGTTTTCAAGCCCAATTAGGGGCTTGCGTCCGGATGGAATCTAGGCCGAGGCGGCGTGGCGGAGTTCGCCATGGGACTCCCGGAACAGCTTGTCCTCCCAGGCCAGCGCATGCGCTGCAATGGTCTCGAGGTCGTCGTATTGCGGCCTCCAGTCGAGCAGGCCGCGGATCCGGCTGGTATCGGCGACCATGGTCATGATGTCGCCGGGGCGACGCGGAGCGTATTGCACGGCGAAGCTGCGGCCCGATACCCGCCGCACCGCATCGATCGTCTCCAGCACCGAATAGCCCCGGCCGTAGCCGCAATTCAGCGTCGTCGAGGCGCCGCCATTGCGCAGATAAGCAAGCGCCGAGCGATGGGCCTGCGAAAGGTCCGTGACGTGGATGAAGTCGCGGATGCAGCTTCCGTCCGGAGTCGGGTAGTCGGTGCCGTACACGTCGATCTTGGCGCGCTGGCCGGTCGCGGCTTCAACCGCGATCTTGAGCAGATGCGTCGCGCCGACGGTGGCGAGCCCGATACGCGCCTGCGGATCGGCACCCGCAACGTTGAAATAGCGCAGCACGACATATTGCATGCCGTAGGCGGCGGCGACGTCGTGCAGCATGATCTCGGTCATCAGCTTCGACGAGCCGTAGGGCGACAGCGGCCGCGTCGGTGCATGCTCGGGCACCGGCACCTGGTCCGGGTCGCCGTAGACAGCCGCGGTCGAGGAAAAGATGAAGCGGTCGATGCCGCGCTTGACTGCGACGTTGAGCAGGCTGCGTGCGGTCATGAAGTTGTTGCGGTAATAGCCAAGCGGATCGCGCATCGATTCCGGCACGACGACCGAGCCGGCGAAATGGATGATGCTCTCGATGTCGTGCTGGGCGATCACGCCTTCGACCAGGTTCTCGTCGCCGGCGTCTCCAATGAACAGCGGCACGCCTTCGGGCAGACAGGTGGAGAAACCGGTGGAGAGATCGTCGATGACGACGACGTCCTCGCCGGCTTCCGCCAGCGCAAGGACCGTGTGACTTCCGACATAACCGGCGCCGCCGGTGACTAGCACAGTCATGCTCTCACCCGTCTTCCAATCGATGCTGTAAGCTAACGTTTACGTGGTGAAGAGGGGGTATCGGCGCCGCTGAACTGGTCACTATGCTTAATGTTGAGTATAGGGGACTTCCGAAACGGAGCGTGACGTGGCGAACTTCCCCGGTGATCTCCAGGTGATCGTGCCAAATCTGCACAGGCGCTATTCCGGGGTCACCGCGACCAACCGGATGGTGGCGCCGCGGCTGGCGAAGCTCTATCGCGCGGCGTGGTTCGGCTCCGACGCCCCGGAGGGGATCGCGCGGCTGAGCACAGCCGATTTCCTGAAGCTATGGCGCCGCAAGGCGCCGCTGATCTGGCACGCGCGCCGCAACAACGAGATGATCGCAGGCGTGGTGCTGCGCGCGCTCGGCTGGCCGCTCAAGCTCGTCTTCACCTCGGCGGCGCAGCGGCACCATAGCTGGATCACGCGCTGGCTGATCCGGCGCATGGATGCGATCATCGCGACCTCGGAGATCTCGGCGTCGTTCCTGAAGGTGAAGGCGACCGTGATCCCGCACGGCGTCGACACCGAAATCTACGCGCCGCCAGCGGATCGCACGGCTGCCTTCGCGGAAGCCGCGCTGCCGGGCGCTTACGCGATCGGCTGCTTCGGCCGGGTGCGTGCGCAGAAGGGCACGGACGTGTTCGTGGACGCGATGTGCCGGCTGTTGCCGCGTTATCCCGATTTCACCGCTGTCATCGTCGGGCAGGTCACGGCGGAGCAGACCGCCTTTGCGAATGATCTCAAGAAGCGCATCGAGGCTGCCAACCTGCAATCGCGCATCGTCATCACCGGCGAGCTGCCGATCGAACACGTGCAGCGCTGGTATCAGCGGCTGACGATCTACGCCTTCACGTCGCGCAACGAAGGCTTCGGCCTGACGCTGATCGAGGCGATGGCGGCGGGCAGCGCGCTCGTCGCAGCGCGCGCCGGTGCAGCCGAGCTCGCGGTCGAGGATGGCGTGACTGGCGTGCTGATCCCCACTGGTGATGCTGATGCGCTCGTTGCGGCGCTGGAGCCGCTGATGCGCAATCCCGCCGCCGCGCTCGCCATGGGGATGCGTGGACGGGCACGGGTGCTTGCGCAGTTCAGCCTCGATGCCGAAGCGGCGCGGATCGGCGAGGTCTACCGGCCGCTGCTCTGAGCCAGTGCCGGCGCGTGGTCGCGAACAAAAACCGCGAAAACAACCCCATGCACAGTAGACGGTGACTGCGAAATCAATGGTTTGAGCGGCGGCGCGATGTCTTTGCGGATTTTTCGAAATCAATTTGACGCGTCGGGCAAAACACCTGTAGAAGTAGATCGTCGCAAGTTCGCATCGCGCCGGCCGCGGCCTATAGGTGGAGGCCGCGCCGTCATCGCAGCGATCGCCAACCGATCTCGGCTCCAATTCCATCTAGTCCCGCGGCTCACTGATCCGCACCGGCGAGCGCGTGCCGGAGGGCGTGGAGGTCGAGAGCTTCCCCGAGGAGGTCTATCCCGAGGCGCCGACCTTGCGCGAGTACCGCTACATCAACCGCGACAGCCACACCTATATCGTGGAGCCGCAGGAGCGTCGCATCATCGAAGAGATCGATTGATCCTGCCCGCGAAGGAGAACGAAGGGCCGCTCTCGCAGCGGCCCTTTTTAATGTCGTTCCGGGAAATTAGGACACGTTCGGTTCCGGTATAGGAACACCGTGCTATTGCGGATTCCTCAGCTCCGTTGGAGGAGTCAGGATTGCTCCTGCCGGGGCTGCGATTTCATTCCGAGCAAATTTTTCCGGCGGGGGTCGCGCGAATGCGGCCCTTTTTTATTTCACAGTCGCGGAGGTCTCGCGCGCGAAGATGTGAGCCCGACAAATGGCAGGTTACAAATTAGCGGACACAGATGACGACAGTGGCGGTTTTGTCGGATTCTCGGCGGCCGGTGTAAGCTCGGCGCCATCCAAAGGGAGCCTGACAATGACAAGGCGGGAGATGCTTGTGCTGATCGAGCGCTTGCACGACATCTGGAGCACGGGCGATACCCGGTCGATCCACGAGGTGTATGCCGAAAGCTTCGTCGCCCACATGCCGAAGGGTTGGGGGCCGGCCCCATCCCGTGACGGACACGACGGTATCCGACAGGCAATCGAGCGGCTCCGTTCCGGCTTTCCGGACTGGCGCGAGCACATTGACGACATTGTCATAGATGAAGACAGAGTGGCCGTTCGATATCACTCTACGGGCACTCATCTCGGTGCGTTCGCGGGCATGCCCGCCAGCTGTCGTCGTGTTGAGGTCGATGAATTGTCGATCTTCCGAATCAAGGAAGGACGCGTTGTGGAGCAATGGTGCCTCAACGACGACCTTGCCTTCGGAAAGCAGATTCGAGGCGAACCTCTCAGCTAACCGAGGGCTGCTGTCCGCCATTCTCAACATTCAGTGTACGAATCCCGTCACGGCCCCGGGGTTTGGGCGAATGGCTGGCTGTGCTCAGGCAGCGTGAGCGACGTTCTGAGGACGCCAGTTCCAAGGCAGAAGTTCGTGAATACGCTTTGCGGGGTGGTCCGGCAAGCGGGCGGGCACGTCGGCCACCAAGCCTGCGCATCAATGTCGTCGAGCTTGGCACTGGCAATCCTGGGTGTAGATCGAATTTCGCCAAGGGCCTGTAGAATGAAAGAGGCCGCCCAACCTGGCGGCCTCACTTATTTGCGGAGGCGCGGTCTGTCGTGCTGGTTCCCTGTTATAGTGAATTGTGGCAATCGGAGATGGTCCGGAGATCGTCGAATGTGGACGTGGACATTTGTCGTCGTTTCCCTGGCTTCGATACCGCTTGCAACCCATATGGCTCATGTCCGCGACAGGTCGCCCCGAGCCTGGTTCTGGATAGCCGCCGTCGCTGGCCCGTTGGCGCCCTTGGCGCTCCTTGCTCTTGGCCAAGGCAAGCATCCCGCGCCAGCGAACTAGGTGTGGTGGCCTCGCGCCTAACCTTTCACGGCGGGTACGGGCGGCACCGGCAGAATGATTTCGGAAGCGACCTTCCAGTCCTTCCCGACGCGAAGCCAATTGATGATCATAAGAAACGGCTTGGCTGTTCCATCCTGTCCCGCATAAGAGACCGTGATGTTCATCGGCACGTAGGACTCGGCGACGTCGCGCGTCAGGCCGACAACCTTGAGCTTCGAATAATCGGGATCGAGCACGACCGGACCGGAGCCGCCGATATCATGCAGCTTTTGATCAATCGCCTCGTTGCCCCAATAACCGGCCCAGTTGCCCTCGGACTGGATCGCGCTCTTAGCCACCAATAAGGTCGAGGGCGATTGCCAGAACATCTCATGCAGAGCCTTGAAATCGTGCTTGTTGGCAAATTCCATCAGCCTGCCGAACTCCGACTTGATGGTACCAAGGGTCGTAGAATCGAGCGGCTCCTCCTTGACAGCGGAAGCAGCCCCGACAGTGCCCGTGGAAAGCGCCATGGCGGTGAGAGTGGTAAGAAGTATCTTGTACATGCGGGAATTCGCTTCCAGGTCGGTGGCTATGGGTCTGGTTCAGATCACAACGATGCCAGTCACTTTGCGCGATGGAGATGAGACACTCACTTCCATCGGCCGAGCACGGCTTCAGGACGTTAACTTGTACATTCGCGTAGCAGAGTTACGATTTTCGCATCGAGAGTTCGGGCGACGGCGAGGGCTTCCGAACTGCCGTAATGCAGCAGGTAACTCTCCATTTTGTCATAAGAGACGTGAACGCTATCGGGACGCTCATCAATGAGGACCGTGACTGGCGCGTAAGATCCAGCATCGGGCACGTGCCTGACCATTTCTTTCATGATAAGCGGATTGCCGACCACAAGCCGTATGATCTTAGGCGTCTTGGATCCCGTTTCGCGACGCAAGATGTCGCCCAAGTCGAACTCCGCGAAGAGCATAAGGTCGGTGCGGCCCACGCCGCTTTGGACAATGCGCTCAAAATCCGGGAAGGATTTTGCTGCCCTCGTCGCCCTAAAAAATTCGGCAATGTCAGGCTGACCGACCGCCGACTTGAGCGCAGCCACGACAGCGTCGAAAGGTTTTGAACTCGTGAGGCTGAAGCGCTCAACTTCGATTTTTTGGATTGTCATCTTATCTTCCGTCCCAACGCTCATGATTGAAGTGGCTCGATCGCATCAGAAGTATCGGGGATCACGCAACCGAGGGCCGAGCGTCCAGGAAAGTCCGGACGTGGCTGACGAAGATCTCGTGGTGCTGAAACAGGGCGCCGTGCCCTGAATCGGGATAGAGGACCAGTTGAGCGTTGCTTAGTTCCCTAGACATCGCGTAGGCATTGCTCGCGGGCAGCATGGTGTCGTCGCTGCCGCTGACCACAAGAGCCGGCTGGCGGATGGCGCGAAGAATGGCGTGCCCGGGATCCGGCGTGGCGCACCAGGTGATCAGCGCTCTAGCTTGCGGATCGGTCACTGCGCTGCCGTTATCGGTGTCCCGATCGTCCTTACGCACCTTCGTCCGCTTCAGGAATGCCAGGCCGGACAACCGGCTGGCGGACGAATTCGTGAAGAAAAGCGGCAGGCGGGGGTCCGGCGCATCGGTTTGAGAGAACGCCTGCTGCAGAACCGCTAACAGGTGTTCCTCTCCGCCTTTCGGGGCGGTACCGACGAGTATGAGCTTGCGGACAAGCCGTTCGTGCTCGGCGGCGATCTCTTGGGCAACGCAGCCGCCGAGAGAAAAGCCCAGCAGGTCGACTTCAGAAACGCCGAGTAGGTTGATGAAGGCTACTGCATCTCTCGCCATCGCTGCGATATTGTCAGGCGTTTGGCCGGTCGAGCGACCGACCCCGGCGTTGTCGAATGCGATTACAGGGCGATCGGTGGCGAGAGCGTTGACGACGGCGGGATCCCACGCATCGATGTTGCCCGAGAAGTGCTGCAGGAGAACCAGCGGAGTTCCGGTCGCGGGGCCGAGACGGCGATAGGCGAAGCGGATTCCGTGGCCTTCGATGTAACGGGTTCGCGCCGTTTCGAGTGTGGGACCGTCCTGGTTCGCGATGTCGAGTTGAGTCATATCGTACTCCGAATGCTTGGCATGAAATGATCGAGCGGGTGACCCGCGAGCGCGGCGAGCGAGGCATTCCTCTAGGATGCCACTGGCGCTTCTGCGCCTTTGCCGGGTTTGCGCCATCGCGGTCTGAGGCGTTCTGCATTCCTCTGAGCGAGCGTGCGCGCTCCCGGCGCGAAAGCGCCGGGAGCGGTACAGTCACCTCGCGAGCGCCGCCTTTTCGATGACCTCAGCGACTTGCTTCGCATGGACAACGAGCGAGGCATGGCTGCCGGTGACTTCCGTCGTCTGAGCATGGATCCTGGCTGCGAACGACTTCTGGGCCTCGGGCGCGAGGACTTTGTCCTTCGTGCTGATGACGTAGAAATTCGGCTTGTGATGCCAAGCCGCAATGTCGACAGGGGCTTCGAATGCAACGTGGTTCAGCGGAAGTTGCGAGGTGGCCAGATGCGCGGCGATCTCCGGGGGAAGGTCGGCCGCCACCGCGGAAGGAAACACCTTCGGGTCGATGTAGAGGTTGCCCTTGTCGTCGGGATGAATAGCGTTGCCGCCTTCGGTCGGCGGGCCGGCTTTGGACAGCGACGCCAGAGACTCTCCGACGTCGGGCGCGAACGCGGAGACATAAACCAGCGCCGAAACCTTGGGATCGTTCCCTGCTTGCGTGATGACGATCCCACCCCATGAGTGGCCGACCAGAACGGTCCTGCCGTCCTGCTTCGCGAGCGCCTGCTTGGTGGCATCAACGTCTGCGGCGAGCGAAGTGAGCGGATTTTCGACGAGCGTGACGTGGTAGCCTTTTTTCGTAAGAATATCGGCAACGGGCTGCCAGCTCGTCTGGTCAACGAAAGCGCCGTGCACGAGCACGATATTGTGGGCTGCTCCCTTGGGCAGTTCGGCGGAGTGGACGGAGCCGGCCAATGTCGTGCCGGCCAGCAGTACGGTGGCGGCGGAGAGGAGGATATTTCGCATTGATTGTTCCTGTTGGTATGTCGGACGAACACGGTCCGGGGAAATGGACAGGCGTTTCCAGCAAGGTCGCGGTTCTTCCATCTGCCGTTGGCGAAATGGTTGCCGCACGTCACGTCGGCCCGCCGTGGCATGACCTATTCCGCGGACCTCTCGGACGATAGGGACCAATCGTCCGGATCTTGTGTCCGATCGTCCACTGCTCTAGTCTCGGTGGATGGATATACTCACCCAGGTGCTCGATCGGGTTCGTCTCGGCGGGACGCTGCTCTTTCATTTCGAGCTCGGCCATCCCTGGCATCTTGAATTGCCGGCGCGCCCCTACGCCCTGTTTCACTATCTCAGCCAGGGTTCGGCGACCCTCGCGCTCGAACAGGGAGAGGAAATCCAGATCACCGGGGGCGATTTTGTCGTGATCACACGTGGCGAGCCCCATGTGTTTTATTCGGATCGCCGGGCCGAGCCTTTGCGCATCGTGGATATCGAACGGTCGTCGCCACGCCTCGGCTTCCTTCGCCACGGCAACGGTGCAAAACCGCTCTCGACCATGCTCTGCGGCAATTTTACGGTGTCGCGGCCGATGTTTGGCAGCGTGCTGGAGTTGCTTCCACCCGTGCTCTTGCTGAAGCCGACCTCGGACCGTGGTTGGCTCGAAGCCATCCTGCGCCGCATGATGAGCGAGTCCGCGCTCGAGCGTCCTGGCCAAGGCGTCGCGCTTTCACGACTGACGGAAGTGCTGTTTGTCGAGGTGCTCCGAAGCTGGATCGCGTCTCTCAGTCCCGGACAAGGCGGCTGGATCGGGGCCATTTCTGACCCCCATATCGGACCGGCGCTGAAGCTGATTCACAAAAGTCCGGAGCAGCTTTGGACGCTGAGCGATCTTGGCCGTCGCGTCGGGCTCGGCCGCTCGGCATTTTCGGCGCGCTTCAGCAGGCTCGTCGGCCAGCCCATGCAACGTTATGTGATCGAACGCCGGATGGCGGAGGCGGCGTTCCTGCTGGAAACCAGCGACGAGCCCATCGCACGCATCGCCAGCCGGGTTGGTTACGAGACAGCGGCGGCCTTTTCAAAGCTGTTTCACCGGCATCACGGACTGTCGCCCGGCCGATACCGGGCCGCTCGACGACTTGATGGAAGTCGCCCGCAACCGAACAGTTCGGCAGTACAAGCATAGCCGACCTTCGGCGTCTTTTCCGGTTCGGTCGCTGTCGGGTTCAATCTGGAGATGCGCGGCGACTTCACCGAGCCTGGCCCGCGATCCAACCTCGTCAAACTCACCCGTGAGACGTGCGACCAGGCTTCATTTCCAATTTGTAATCGATCATTGGTGAACCAATGCAGTCGTCGGACGCAACTGAGATTTGTGACCATCGATATTCAGTGGAGAATTTCCGATGAAGCGTCTCGTTCTTGCGGCGATATTGTTGATGAGCGCTTTAGTCGGTGCCCAAGCCGACTCAGAGTATGCGAACACCCAAAAACAGTGGCGCGGGGATGATGCCCTCCATGCCGATGCACAATATTGCGATCAGCGCTTCGGAGTGGTGCTGGACGGCGCCGCAACTTCAGCCGCCTATAAGAAATGTATGC
This sequence comes from Bradyrhizobium sp. Kon10, assembly GCF_055807395.1. NCBI lineage: Bacteria > Pseudomonadati > Pseudomonadota > Alphaproteobacteria > Hyphomicrobiales > Nitrobacteraceae > Bradyrhizobium > Bradyrhizobium sp. Kon10. Next base: position 119,196 of record NZ_JBVVOZ010000013.1, read on the forward strand.
TCGGCCGGGGTTGGCGGTACAGGCGCTCCACCCACCCACAGACCTGGATTGATCCCGAAACTGGTGACACCTGCCACGACATCCTTGGCGGGCTTGGCTCGTCTTGCGGGAATTTCTAGTGAGGTCCCGCAACACGAGTGACCCAACGCAGGCTTGCGGATGGTCCCGCAACCCCGCTCGCAAGGGCAATTTGTCCTGGCGCGCGGGTGCGGTCGGTGTCAAAGCAAAGCGGATATCACACCGATTTATGAGTACGCGCCCCAGGACACGAGGGATCAATACGGAGCCCCGAGTGGCTGCGGGAGGGTCGCCATGTCGCCTAAAGATTACCGACTTCGCGGCCGAGGTTCAGCTCAAAGTCGCCGGCGCTTCCTATGCCTCGCGCGCGCAGCTTCGGCATGCGCTCGGCTGCGCCTGGCCAGCGGAACGTGGTGAAGAAGGTGTCCTGCGTCGCCTGCAGCTGAGCGGGGTCCGGCAGGCCGTGCTGGTTGATGGTCGCTTTGCAGGTGCTCAGCGCCTGTTTGTCGAACGACAGGATGCGCCCCACGAAATTCGCGACGAACTCATCGAGGTGGGCTTCGGGGATGGCGCGGTTGATCCAGCCGTATCGTTCGGCGGTCTCGGCATCGAAATCGTCGCTCCCGAGGATGATCTCCATCGCGCGCGAGCGGCCCACCAGGATCGGCAGGCGTTGAAGCGCCCCGCCGCCTGGGATGAGGCCGCATCCGACCTCAGGCTGGCCAAAGATCGCCTTTTCCTTGCTGGCGAAGCGCATGTCGCAGGCCAGGGTGAACTCGCTCCCACCGCCGCGCGCCCGGCCGCGGATCACCGCAACGCTGAGGACGTTGCTATGAGCCAGCTTGGTGGCCGGTTCGATCCAGCGTGGCGCGCCGAACCGGCTGCGGGGCTCGGCCGTGCTGTAGTGAGCGATGAAGAAGTCCGGGTTGGCGCTCTCGAAGGTCACGACCTTCAGCGCATCGTCCGCGTCGATCTCCTCCACCAAATCGTAGAACTCGTCGTAGGTGCGATCATCGATCGCGTTGATCGGCGGGTTGTTGAAGGTCACGCGCCAATAGCCCGGCGTGGACTTGTCGATGCTGATCCTGGTGGGGATGTCGCTCATGGTTGCCTCCGTTCCATGGACTTGTTGAGTGAGCCTTGCGTCAGGGGACGATGACGAGCTTCCCGCGCGTATGTCCGCCGGCTAGAATCTCGTAGGCGGCAGCGAGCTGATCGAAGCCATAGGTCGCGCTCACGGAGGCGCGGATGGCGCCGGTGTCGATCAGGGCCGCGATCTCCGCCAGTTGAGCGCCGTCCGGCCGGGTGAGGGGGCCATGGAACTCCGCCTTGCGGGCGGCGGCGCGCGCGATGAACGGTCGAATGGCCGCCGAAGCTTGCTCGGCCACCGGAGGCGGGAAGCCGATTTCGCGATAGCTCTGGGCATCGGCGGTGCGCACCAGGCCGACATAGCGGCCGCCCTCGCGCAGGGTGTCGATGCCACGCTCGATCAGCGGACCGCACACACCGTCGTAGACGACGTCGAATGGGCCGGCAGCCTCGAAGCTTTCGGTCGTGTAGTCGATCGTGCGGTCCGCTCCGAGCCCAGCCATGAACGCCTGGCTGTCCGGTCCGCCCGTCGCAACGACGTAGGCCCCCAGGTGCTTCGCGAGCTGGATGGCGAAGGCGCCGACGCCGCCCGCGCCTGCCTGGATCAAGATCCTTTCGCCGGCCTTGAGCTGCGCGCGCTCCACAAATGCCTGCCAGGTGGTCAAGGCGACCGTCGGCAGGCTCGCCGCCTCCTCGAAGGAAAGGGTGCGCGGCTTGTGCGCCAGGAGACTGAGTGGAACGGCTGCGCGGTCGGCATAGGCGCCGGGACGCCGGTTGGGCAGGCGGGCGTAAACCTCGGCACCTGCCTTGAACGCCCCGCCCGAGGGCGCGGAGACAACAACGCCGGCGACGTCGTAGCCCAACACCTGCGGAAAGGTGAATGGAAAGGCGGCATGGAACAGACCCTGCCGCATGGCGATCTCGACGGGATTCGCACCGGCGGCCCGGACCTCGATCAACGCCTCGTCGGCGCCCGGGACAGGATCGATGACCTCCCCGTAGCCGACCACGGAATTGTCGCCATAGCCCGTGATGTACGCTGCCCGCATTTCATTCTCCTCGCGCTAGGTCGTCCGACCAATTAGTCTCATTATTGAACTTTTATGCGCTTGAATGAACGTTGGCAAGCCCCGTCGGGGCGCCGGCGTGAATGAGAGCGTTTTCGAGCGAAGTGAATGCCGATTCGCGTGAAGAACACGCGCCAAAACAAGACTTTAGAGCTTAGGTTCTGATTCACTCAGAACCGAAAAGCTCAGAGGTTGCCGGCCCGGGCCTTCGGCTTACCCGCGGCGCGCCGGCGCAAGCGAAGATCGGCAAGCGTGATCTCGCGCCCAAGGGAGGAGCGGACCTTTATCGGGTCCAGTTCGCTGCCGTCGACGCCGTCAAGCATTTGAATCGGGGGCGGATCGGGCCGGAACAGCCATCGGTCACCCCATTGGCGCAGTGCGATGATGGTCGCAAAGAGATCCTCGCCCATTTCGGTCAGAACATACTCGTGCCGCCGCGCTTCCTCGGCGATGGGCCGGCGTTCGAGAATGCCAGAGGCGACGAGTTTCTTCAGTCGGGCGGTCAGCAGGTTCCGCGACATCTCCAGCTCCTTCTGGAAATCGTCAAATCGGGTCGTGCCGCCAAAGGCCTGGCGCAGGATCATCAAACTGCCCCAGTCGCCGATGACGTCAACGGAGCGGGCCATGGGGCACTCGTACGAGGCCCAACTTTTCCGCTGCATGGACTGATCTCCTTCGCCGGTGTCGCCTGGGCAGGAATTAAAGTCCCATGCGACAACCGACAAGGTTGCCACAAACTCCTGCCGTCGTCTCTCCCACGGAGAGGGTGCCCCACCTAGGCCCCAGCCTCCCTCAACACCCGCTCCGCAATCGCCACCACCTCGCTTGCCGCGATATCCCGCATGCAGCGGTGGTCGTTCATCTTGCAGATCGTGCTCTGGCAGGGTTGGCAGGCGAGCACGCTCTTGTCCTGCACGACAGTGGCGGCGAGGCCGTTGAGGGGGGCCCAGAGATAGGGGCTGGTCGGGCCGAAAATGCCCATGGTGGGCGTCCCCAATGCGGCTGCGATATGCATCAGGCCGGAATCGTTGGAGATGGCGGCGCCGGCCGCGACCATGGCCAGCACGCCGTTGCGCAGGTCGGTGCCGGTGAGGTCGCGGACACCCGGGCCGCCTGCCGCGACGATATCCTGGGCGAGGCCCTTTTCCGCGGGGCCGCCGACCACCCAGACCTCCAGCCCGCGCTCGACCAGCAGCCGGGCGGCCTCCGGATAGGAGGTCCAGCGCTTCGAGACGCCGACCGAGCCGGGGGCGAGCGCCACGGCGGCGCCCGCACTCAAGCCGTTGGCCTGCCGCCAGCGGGCGATGTCCTCGGACGGGACCCGCAATTGCGGCACCGGCCATTCCGGCGGCAGCGGCGCGCCGTCGGGCTGGGCCAGCGCGGCGTTCTTGTCGATGAAGCGGGGAAGCTTCTTCTCCCCCCAGCGCCAGCGGTTGAGCAGGCCGAACCGGAACTCACCGACGAAGCCGACCCGCTCGGGGATGCCGGCCAGCGCCGGCGCGATGGCCGCCTTCCAGGTCCGGGGCAGCACCAGGGCGGTACCGTAGTTCCGCGCGCGCAGGAGCTTTGCCAGCCCGAACTGGCGGCCTACGGCAAGCTGGCTGCGCGGCAGGTCCCAGAGGATGCCCTCGCGCACGCCGGGCATATAATCGACCAGCGGGGCACATAGCGAGGTGGTCAGGAGATCGACCGGCCGATTCGGCCATCGCTCCTTCAGGACCCGCACGACGGTGTGATTCCGGACGAAATCGCCGATCCACATATAGGGGACGATCAGGATCGGGCGCGTGTCGCTCGGGTCCTCATTTCCGCCGAATTGCGAATCTTTGTTCATTCTTAGGGAGACCACGGGTGCTCTGATGTGGCGGTTCGGTTAGCTGCTCCGGGGCGCCGGGTAAAGCGGCGGCAGCGCCGATCCCAAAACCGCTTACACTTTGGCAGATCATGCGCTAGGGCAGAACCGGACCTTAAAACTCGGGCAGGGATGCTGGAATGTTGCTGGTGACCGGCGGGGCCGGTTTTATCGGATCGAATGTCGTGGCCGCGTTGAACGACGCCGGCCGCAGCGACGTCGTGGTCTGCGATCGCCTCGGTACCGACGGCAAGTGGCGCAATCTCGCCAAGCGACAGCTTGTGGATATCGTTCCGCCGGCTGAGTTGCTCGACTGGCTCAAGGGCCGCAAGCTCGATGCGGTCATCCATCTCGGCGCGATTTCCGAGACCACAGCCACCGACGGCGATCTCGTCATCGAGACCAATTTCCGCCTCTCGATGCGCCTGCTGGATTGGTGCACCGCCAATGCTGTGCCGCTGATCTACGCTTCGTCGGCGGCGACCTATGGCGACGGGACGGAAGGCTTCGACGACGATGCTTCGCTGCCTGCGCTGAAGCAACTGCGGCCGATGAACCTCTACGGATGGAGCAAGTATCTGTTCGATCTTACTGTTGCCGAGCGCGTCGCGAACGGCGACAAGCTGCCGCCGCAATGGGCTGGCTTGAAATTCTTCAACGTGTTCGGCCCGAACGAGTACCACAAGGGCGCGATGATGAGCGTGCTGGCGCGCCGCTTCGACGACGTCAAGGCGGGCCGTGTCGTGCAATTGTTCAAGTCGCACTGCGAAGGCATCGCCGACGGCGATCAGCGCCGCGATTTCATCTATGTCGACGACGTCGTGCGCGTGATCATGTGGCTGCTGGCAACGCCATCGGTCTCCGGCATCTTCAATGTCGGCACCGGCAAGGCCCGCAGCTTCAGGGACCTGATGCTGGCCGCCTATGCGGCGCTCGGCACCAGGCCCAACATCGACTACATCGACATGCCCGAACAGATCCGCGGCAGCTATCAGTACTTTACCCAGAGCAAGGTCGATCGTCTCCACCGCGCCGGCTATAATGGCGGCTTCACGACGCTGGAGGATGCGGTGAAGGCCTATGTCGGGGATTATCTCGACCGGCCCGATCGCTTCCGCTGAGGCCCTTTGATGATGCCGACGCCCATTCTCGATTTCGATGCACTCGCGCAAGACTTCACGCGCCGCACGGTGCTGTGCATCGGCGACATCATGCTGGACGAGTTCGTGTATGGCGACGTGTCGCGGATTTCACCGGAAGCGCCGACGCCGGTGATCAGCGCCCAGCGCAGCGAAATCCATATCGGCGGTGCGGGGAATGTCGCGCGCAATATCGCCTCCCTCGGCGCGCGCTGCGTCTTTGTCGGCCTCGTCGGCGACGATGAGCCGGGCAGGCGGCTCGCGGCCGCGCTTGCCGACCAGGCCGACATCGAAAACCTGCTGGTCTGCGATCCGTCGCGGCCGACCACGCGAAAAGTGCGCTTCGTCTCCGAGCATTTTTCCACGCACATGCTGCGCGCGGACTGGGAGCAGGCGGCGCCTGCTTCCGATGCCGTCGAGACCAGGCTGATCGAGACGATCCTGCCGCAGATCGCGCGCGCCGACGTCGTGCTGCTGTCCGACTATGCCAAGGGTGTGCTGACCGCGCGCGTGATCCGCCACACCATCGACGCCGCGCGAAAACTCGGCAAGCCCGTGATCGTCGATCCCAAGAGCCTGAACTGGGCAATCTATCGCGGCGCCACGCTGCTCACGCCCAACCGCAAGGAATTTTCGGAAGCCACCCGCAGCCGCGCCGACACGGTGCAGAGTATCGTCGCTGCCTCGGAAGACGTGATGCGGCTTGCCGATTGCGAGGCGATCCTCGTCACCCACGGCGAGCACGGCATGACGCTGGTGCCGCGCAACGGCGAGGCCGTCCACGTTCCCGCCTTTCCGGTCAAGGTGCGCGACGTGTCCGGCGCCGGCGACACTGTCGCCGCCGCGCTCGCGGTCTCGCTCGCGGCGGGCGCGCACTGGGACACCGCGTTGCGGATCGCAAATGCGGCAGCCGCCGTTGCGGTCGGCAAGCAGGGCACGGCGAGCGTGAGCGCTGCCGAGCTGCGGCGGAAGATCTTGCCGCACGCCTATCTCGCGGCCGAGGAGAAGATCGTGCTCGAGGCCGGAGCACTCGATGCGCAGCTTGCGGAATGGCGCAGGCTGGGCTTGCGGGTCGGCTTCACCAATGGCTGTTTCGACATCCTGCATCCCGGCCATGTCAAGGTGTTGACCGCGGCGCGCGCCGCTTGCGATCGCCTGATCGTGGGGCTCAACAGCGACGCTTCGGTGCGGCGCCTGAAAGGCGCGGACCGTCCGGTCCAGGACGAGCGCGCGCGGGCCGAAGTGCTGGCGGCGCTCGAAGCGGTCGATCTCGTCGTCATCTTCGAGGAGGACACGCCGATCGAACTGATCACCCGGATCAAGCCGAGTGCGCTGGTCAAGGGCGGCGACTACACCCGCGAGCAGGTGGTCGGCTACGAGGTCGTCGAGGCCGCAGGCGGCAGCGTCGTGCTGGTCGACATTCTCCAGGGCTTCAGCACGACGGCGCTGGTTCATCGCGCGCGGGGAGATGGCAAGTGACGATGCTGGCCCGCGAGACCACCGGTCAGATGCTGTGGCAGCGTCTGCGCAGTCCGGCGGCCTGGGGCGAGACGGTCGACCTGTTCGCGATCCTGACCGCGGCGTCGCTGCCCTGGTCAACCTCGCTTGCGGGCATATTCAACGCGCTCATGCTGCTCTGCATGGTGCCGTTCCTCGACGTTCGCGAGTTCCTGCAATCACTCAAACGTCCGATCTGCGCCGCGCCGATCGCGCTGGTCCTGCTCGCGCTGGTGGGGACATTGTGGTCGGACGCGGCCTGGGGCGCGCGCTTTTACGCGGTCAATCCCACCGTCAAGCTGCTGATGCTTCCGGCTCTGCTGTTTCACTTCACGCGGTCGCGGCGCGGGCATTGGGTGTTCGTCGCCTTCCTGGCGTCCTGCGCACTGTTGTCGGTGATGTCGTGGCTGGTCGCCTTTTACCCCAACCTCGCGCTCAAGACCGATCCCGCCGAACGCGGCATCTTCGTCAAGAACTACATCGACCAAAGCCAGGAGTTCACCCTGTGCGCGGTCGCGCTGGCCTATCCGATCGTGATGCTGCTGCGCCAGAAGCGCTACTGGATCGCCGGTTTGCTCACGGCGCTGGCACTCAGCTTCTTCGTCAACATGGCTTTCGTGGTGGTGTCGCGCACCGCGCTCGTTACCATCCCGATCCTGTTCGGCGTGTTCGCGCTGCTGCACCTGAGATGGCGCAGTATCGCGATCATCTCCGTCGCTCTGCTTGCGGGCGCCGCTGTCGCCTGGCAGGCCTCGCCGCAGCTGCGCAAGACCGCCGACACGTTCGTGAGCGACTACACCCGCTACAAGGAAAGGGGCGAGCCGACCTCGGCCGGCTTGCGGCTGGAATTCTGGCGAAAGTCCCTCGGCTTCTTCGCGGAGGCGCCGATCATGGGGCACGGCACCGGCTCGACGCGCGGATTGTTCGAGCGCGTCGCAACCCCCGGCGGTCAGTACCGGGCCTCCGCCGAGGTGATCGGCAACCCGCATAACCAGACGCTGAACGTTGCCGTGCAATGGGGCATCATCGGCGTCGTCGTCCTCTATGCGATCTGGATTCTGCACCTTCGGCTGTTTCGCGGCGATGGACTTGCCAACTGGGTCGGTCTGCTGGTCGTGGCGCAGAACATCTTCACCTCGCTGTTCAACTCCCATCTGTTCGACTTCCACGAGGGCTGGATGTACGTCCTCGGCGTCGGCGTCGCCGGCGGCATGGTGATCCGGGCTCAACTGGCCGAGACGAAGCTGGGGGAAGCAGGTTCCTGAACGGCCGCGGCTGGCAAGTCTGTTGTTGGCAAGTCTGTTGCTGGCAAGTCTCTTGCTGGCAAGTCTTTTTCGAGCAAGTCTTGTGATGGCAAGTCTTGTGCTGGCAACTCCCGTCGAGATGGGTTATCAGCGCGGTCAGGTTGCAACTCACGGGATATTCATCGGTCGGCGGATGAGGCGTCTTTCGCATCTTACCTCGCGCAATTATCTGATCGCGCTCCACGACCTGCTGGCGACCACGGCGGCGCTGTTCGTAGCGTTTTACCTGCGTTTCGAGGGCGGTGAGGGCTTCTACGACCGCTTGCCGCTGCTGCTGCAGATCCTGCCCTACTTCCTCGCCTTCAGCGTGGTCGTGTTCTTCATCTTCAACCTGACCACGACGAAATGGCGCTTCATCTCGCTGCCGGACGCGCTGAACATCATCCGCGTCGCAAGCGTGCTGACGGTTGCGCTCCTCGCGCTCGACTACATCTTCGTCGCCCCCAACGTTCGCGGCGCCTTCTTTCTCGGCAAGGTCACGATCGTTCTCTACTGGTTCCTTGAAATCTCCTTTCTCAGCGCCTTGCGCATGACCTATCGCTACTTCCGCTATACGCGGGTGCGACGCCGTGCCAGGACCACGGATGCCGCGCCGACGCTGCTGATCGGCCGTGCCGCGGACGCCGAGGTGCTGCTGCGCGGCATCGAAAGCGGCGCGATCAAGCGCATCTGGCCGGTCGGCGTGCTGTCGCCGTCGCACTCCGATCGCGGCCAGTCGATCCGCAACGTGCCGGTGCTGGGCGGCATCGACGACATCGAGGACGTCATCGCCGACTTCGCCAAGCGCAACAAGGCGATCGCACGCATCGTGATGACACCGTCGGCGTTCGAGCCGGAGGCTCATCCGGAATCGATCCTGATGCGGGCGCGCAAGCTCGGGGTGATCGTCAATCGCATGCCCTCGCTCGAGAGCGGCGATACGCCGCGGCTGACGGCCGTGGCGGTCGAGGACCTGCTGCTGCGCCCGAGCGAGATCATCGACTATGCGCGCCTCGAAGCGCTGATCAAGGGCAAGGCGGTGATCGTCACCGGCGGCGGCGGCTCGATCGGCTCCGAGATCTGCGAGCGTGTCGTCGCCTTCGGCGCCGCGCGCCTCCTGATCGTGGAAAATTCCGAGCCGGCGCTGTACGCGGTCACCGAGGCGCTCGCGGCGCATGGCGCGGCTGCCGCGATCGAAGGCCGGATCGCCGACATCCGCGATCGCGAGCGCATCATGCGCCTGATGGCCGAGTTCAAACCGGATATCGTGTTCCATGCCGCCGCCCTCAAGCATGTGCCGATCCTGGAGCGCGACTGGAGCGAGGGCGTCAAGACCAACATCTTCGGTTCGATCAACGTGGCCGATGCCGCGCACAATGCCGGCGCCGAAGCCATGGTGATGATCTCCACCGACAAGGCGATCGAGCCGGTGTCGATGCTCGGCCTGACCAAGCGCTTCGCCGAGATGTACTGCCAGGCGCTCGACCATGATCTTGCGGCGGGTCACGGCGGCGCCAAGCCGCCGATGCGGCTGATCTCGGTCCGGTTCGGCAATGTGCTGGCCTCGAACGGCTCGGTGGTGCCGAAATTCAAGGCCCAGATCGACGCCGGCGGCCCGGTGACGGTGACGCATCCCGACATGGTCCGCTACTTCATGACCATCCGCGAGGCCTGCGATCTCGTCATCACGGCGGCAACGCACGCGCTCGGTACACAGCGTCCGGACGTCTCGGTCTACGTGCTCAATATGGGCCAGCCGGTGAAGATCGTCGATCTCGCCGAGCGCATGATCCGCCTCTCCGGCCTGCAGCCCGGCTACGACATCGAGATCGTGTTCACCGGCATGCGGCCGGGTGAGCGCCTGCATGAGATCCTGTTCGCGTCCGAGGAGCCCACCCGCGAGATCGGCGTTGCCGGCATCATGGCTGCGCAGCCGAACGAGCCGCCGATGCAGACCCTGCGCAAATGGATCACGGCGCTCGAGCAGGCGATCGCACGGGACGATCGGGCGACCATCAGAACCATCCTGAAGGATGCGGTCCCTGAATTCGGGTCGACCGCGGCCTGATCATGCAGTCTCGAGGCAAGATCGTGGTCGCGAGCCAGCATTACCCGCCGGATCCGAGCACGACCGCGGCGATCATGGCCGAGATCGCCTGCCGCCTCGCTGCCGACCACGACGTGGTCGTGCTGTCGGGCTCACCCGGCACGCTGCCGGTTTCGCAGACCGGTCCGGGCAAGCCGCGCGTCGTTGCTGTCAGGAACCGGATGGCGGAGAAGGCGGCACTGGTGCAACGCGGTCTGTCCGAACTGCTGTTCGTGCTGCGCACCTTCTTTGCGCTGATGCGGGAGCTTCGGCGAGGTGACGTCGCGCTCACCGTCACCGCGCCGTTCATGCTGCCTTACGCGGTGGCGGCGGCGGCAAGGCTCAGGGGCGCGCGCTCGGCGCTGATCATGCACGATCTTTTTCCGGACGTGCTGGTGATGGCCGGGCTGCTGAAGCCCGGTTCGATCGTGGCGAGGACGATGCGCGCCGCCAACGGCCTGATGTTCCGCGCCCTCAACGCCGTCATCACGATCGGCCGCGATGCCGAGCGGCCGCTGCTGAGCTATTCCGGCATGACCCGGAACAAGATCCGCTTCATCCCGAACTGGGCGACGCTCGTGCCGGCGCCGCGGCCGGTGACGCCGGACAATCCGTTCCGCAAGTCGCTCGCGGCCCGCTTCATTGTCGGCCTGTCGGGCAATCTCGGCTTCACCCATGATCCGGGGATCGTGTTCGAGGCGGCGCGCTTGCTCAAGGACGAGCCGGATATTCACTTCCTGCTCTCCGGCTGGGGCATCGGCTTCGAGCGGCTGAAGCAGTTGCAGGCGGCTTTGAGCCTGCCCAACGTTTCCTTCGTGGCGCGGGTCGAGGATTCCGAGCTCGAGCGGTTTCTGGCTGCGGCCAATCTCTGGATCATTCCGTACCGGAAAGACGTCGCGGGGGTGTCGGTGCCGAGCCGTTTCTATAATCTGCTGGCGGTCGGGCGTCCGGTCGTGCTGGTCTCCGAGCCGCAGGCCGAAGCTGCCTTGACGGTCGTGGAGAACCGGCTGGGTTGGGTCGTGACGCCGGGCCGCGCCGATCAGCTCGCCGAGGCCATCCGTGCCGCGTCCCGTTCCGACAACACCGGCATTGCGGAGCGTGCCGTGAAGGCGGCATCGAAGTTCGATCGCGCCGTCGCGATGAACGCCTATGCCGCGCTGGCAGACGAACTGCTGCGCAACCCGGACCTCAGGGAGCAACGATGAGCGAGAACAAGCCGGTCGTGCTGGTGACGGGAGCGAGCGGCTTTCTCGGCCGTCACGTTGTGCCTGCGCTGATGCGTGCGGGATGGTCGGTCCGCCGCGCGGTCCGCAACCCGGAAGGCCTCGCCGACGAGGTCGTGATCGAGACGATCGGCCCCGACACCGATTGGCAGGCCGCGCTCGACGGCGTCGATGCCGTGGTCCATCTCGCCGCGCGCGTGCATCACAAGTACGAGGAGCATGCGGTCCAGCTCTATCGCAACGTCAACATCGCCGGCACGCTGCATTTGGCGCGCGGCGCCGCCGCGGCCGGCGCGCGCCAGTTCATCTTCATCAGCACGGTTCTCGTGCATGGCCGCAGCAATGAGGGCCGCGCCCCGTTCAGCGAGGACGACATCCTCACGCCGCGCGGTCTCTACGGCATGTCCAAGGCCGCAGCCGAGGCCGGACTGCGGACGCTCGCGCGCGACAGCGACATGAAGATCTCGGTGATCAGGCCGCCGCTGGTCTACGGCGCGGGCGCCAGAGGCAATTTTGCGCTGCTGACGCGCGCGGTGGACCTTGGACTGCCGCTGCCCTTCGCCGCAATCCGCAACCACCGCGCCTTCCTGGCCGTGCAGAATCTCTCGTCCTTCATGCTGCGCCGGCTCTCCCACCCCGATTCCACGAGCAATTTCGAGATATTTCTGGTGGCCGACGGAGAGCAGGTCTCGACCCCCGAATTCATTGAGCGTCTCGCCAAGGCATCCGGTAGGAGCTCGCGGCTGTTCGGCGTGTCGCCGGAGCTGTTGAGCCGGCTTCTCTGCGCGATCGGCCGGCAGGAGATGCATGACAGCCTGATCGGTTCGCTCGAGCTCAACGTTTCCAAGGCTCTCGCAACCGGATGGCAGCCGCAGGTCTCCCTCGATGAGGGCTTGCGGCTCGCTCTGTCGGCTCAGGACGCCTGAGGGCGGGAGAATCGCATCAGCACGTAGCCGATCGCAAACGCGCCTGCCAGCAGCGCAACCAGCGTGATCGCCAATGAGCCGGCGCGTACGGTGGCAATGGCAAGGCCCGCGAGCACGACATTGAGCGCGAACACCGCGCCGATCACGCGGGGGACCGTGAAGCCGTTGTCGGTGGCGCGCTGGTAGAAATGCGAACGGTGCGCTGACCAGAATGGTTCGCGCCTTGCGATGCGACGGACCAGCGTGACGGTGGAATCGACGAGGTAGTAGGCTGGCAGCAGCAGCGCCGCCGCCGGCTGCCGATGCCAGGCAAGCTCGAGCAGGCACCAGCCGAGCAGAAGCCCGATCGGCAGGCTGCCGACATCGCCCAGGAAAACCTTTGCGGCCGGCTTGTTGAAAGGCGCAAAGCCGAGCATGGCGCCGCACAGCGCCGCGGCGACCAGCGCGGCCGGCCGGGACAATTCGCCGAGCCATCCCAGCAGCAGCAGCGCCGCCGTGACCGGCACCACTTCGGCCACCGTCATCAGGTCGAGCCCGTCCATGAAGTTCACGAGGTTCACGAACCATATTCCGGCGAGCAGGATCACGCCGCGCTCCAGCGCAAGCGGCAATGCCGGCACGATGCGCGCGGTCTCTGGCGCGGTGAACACGACGGTGCCGACCGCTGCGGCTTGCAGCACGAGCCGCACCAGCACCGGAAGCGACTTGATGTCGTCGGCAAATCCGACCAGCGCGATCGCGACCGTCGCGCCCACCAGTGCCGGCGGGATCGCAACATCTGCGAAACTACCCCAGGCCGATGCGACCAGCAGAGTCGCCGAGATCACCGCGATGCCCGCGCCTTGCGGGGTCGGAATGCGATGCGAGGATCGCGCGTTGGGCCGCGCCAGCGCGTAGCGCTGGAGCAGGGGGCGGCTGGTCCAGGTGATGAGCGCCGAAATCAGCGCGGCGATCGCAAGGGCAAGCAGCGACGGCACGACGGCGAGGGTGCTCACTCCGGCACCCCGAGCGGGGCCGATCCTTGCGCGGCTTTCTCCGCGCTGAGGATCCAGACCAGGCCGCCGAACGCGCCGACGATGAAGAAGACCGCGCCGAACAGCAGCGAGACGTTGACGCCTTCGGTGGCGGCGAGTCCCGCGAAGCCGAAGGCCAGGCCCATGGTGGCCTCACGCACGCCCCAGCCGGCGATCGAGATCGGCATCAGGGTGATCAGCATGACCGGCGGCACCAGCAGGAAGACCTGGCCGAAGCTGACTGGAGCGGCGATAGACTGCACCACGCACCAGGCGATGACGACGGCCAGCACGTGAATGGCCAGCGACAGGATCGCGATGATCGGTCCGCGCTGGGCGTTGAAGATCACACGGTTCGCGATCACCGCGCAGGCGTGGAGGTGATGGGTCGCCCACCAGGTTTTCAGCCATGGCCATTTCAGCGCGCCGAACACCAGGAAGCCGAGGCCGCCCGCGAGCGCCGCAAGGTCGAGGAGCAGCAGCGCCGAACGCCCATTCGGATCGGTGATGAGGGCGTAACTCCAGGGCAGGCTCGCGACAATGATGATGGCGAGCGCGATCAGGCCGATCGCGCGGTCGACGAAGATCGAATAGGTCGCCGCGCGCCATCCCGCGCCGGCGCGCGCAACCAGCCACAGCCGGACCGCGTCGCCGCCGATTGCCGACGGCAGGGTCTGGTTGAAGAATGCGCCGATCACGTTGTAGCGCATCGCGCGGCCGAGCTCGAGCGGCGCGCCGCATGCGGAGCTGATCTCGCGCCAGCGCAGCACGCCGACGAAGATTTGCAGGAATGTGACCGCGATCGCCATCGCAATCCAGAACAGGCTGTTCGCGGTGAAGCGCGAAAACAGTTCGGTCAGATCGACCTTGCGCAACGCCAGGTACAGCAGCGCCGCGGAAATCAGGATCTTGGCCGTCGACAACAGGATTCGGCGCATCTCGCCCGCATGAACAGGGTTTGCGAAGATTTGAGGCAACCCGACGCGAGGCGTCGAATTCGGCCGCTTTGGTATGGTTTTGGCGCCGATCTTGCAATAGCTGTCGTGAAGGGGAGCCAAGCGAACTGCAGCGGAGCTATTGCGGCCCCCGCGATGCGGCGGGTAAACAGGCGGTACAGGCTGAGGCGGCTGTTGGGAACAGGATGACGGATCAGGCGATTTTGGTCACGGGAGCCGCGGGCTTCATCGGCTTTCACGTCGCCCGGCAACTGCTCGCCGAAGGCCGGGCCGTCGTCGGGCTCGATAATCTCAACAGCTATTACGATCCGGCGCTGAAACAGGCCCGCCTGGAACTGCTGCGTGCCGATTCCCGGTTTTCGTTCGTCAAGGCCGATCTCGCCGATCGCGAGACCATCGCGGCGCTGTTCGCGCGGCATGGATTTTCAGAGGTCGTGCATCTCGCCGCGCAGGCCGGCGTGCGCTACTCGATCGAGCAGCCGCAGACCTACGTCGAGTCCAATCTCCAGGGCTTTCTCAACGTGCTCGAGGGCTGCCGCAACAACGGCTGCCGTCATCTCGTTTACGCCTCGTCGTCCTCGGTTTATGGCGCCAACGCCAAGCTGCCATTTGCCGTGCAGGACCGCACAGATCATCCGGTCAGCTTCTACGCTGCGACCAAGAAGGCGAACGAGGTGATGGCGCAGTCCTACAGCCATCTGTATCGGCTGCCGGTCACGGGGCTGCGCTTCTTTACCATCTACGGCCCGTGGGGCCGGCCCGACATGGCCATGTTTCTGTTCGTGAACGCCATCATCGCGGGCAAGCCGATCCGGCTCTTTAACCATGGCAAAATGCGTCGCGACTTCACCTATATTGGCGACGTCACCCGCGTGGTATCCAAACTGATTGATCTGGTGCCCGCGGATGACCCGGCTGCCGCAAATGCGCCGTCTAAGCTCTATAATATCGGTAATCACCATCCGGAAGAGCTGATGCATGTCGTCGGACTTCTGGAACACGAGCTGGGTCGGACGGCGGTCAAAGAATTGCTGCCGATGCAGCCGGGAGATGTCCTGGAAACGTTCGCGGATGTCGAGGATCTGATGCGCGACACCGGCTTTGCACCGTCAACGCCGATCGCGCACGGGATTCATAATTTTGTCACCTGGTATCGCGACTATTTCAAGGTTTGAAATGACGATGGACAAACGCATCATCCCCCTGATCATGTGCGGCGGTGCCGGCACGCGGCTGTGGCCGGCTTCGCGCGAGGTACGCCCCAAGCAATTCCTGCCGCTGTTCGGCACGCGCTCGACCTTTCAGGACACGCTCTCGCGCGTCTCCGATCCCTCGCTATTCGATCGTCCGATCGTCATCACCAATGCGGCCTATCGCTTCATGGTGCTGGAGCAGCTGGCCGAGATCGGCATCGAGGCCGACGTGATCCTCGAGCCGATGCGGCGTGACTCCGGGCCGGCGATTGCCGCGGGCGCGGTGTTCGCGCAGAACCGCGCCAAGGACGCGATCGTGCTCGCGCTCGCCGCCGACCACGTGGTGCAGGACAATGCCGCCTTCGTCGCCGCCTGCCGCGAAGGCCTTGTTGCGGCCAAGGCCGAGCGCATCGTCACCTTCGGCGTCAAGCCGGAGCGGCCGGCGACCGAATACGGCTATATCAGCCCGGGCGAATTGATCTCGGGCGAAGTGCACGCGGTCGCGCGCTTCGTCGAGAAGCCCGATGCGGTGAAGGCCGCCGACTACGTCAATTCGGGCTATCTCTGGAACAGCGGCAACTTCATGTTTCCCGCGACCCTGCTGCTCGATGAATATCGCAAAGTGGATGCGGCGAGCGTGCAGGCGATCTCCGATGCGGTCACCAATGCCGGCCGCGATCTCGGCTTCGTGACGCTGGAGCCGCAGGCGTTTGGCGCGGCGAAGGCGATCTCGATCGACTATGCGGTGATGGAAAAGACATCGCGCGCAGCAGTGGTGCCGGTGTCCTGCGGCTGGTCCGACGTCGGCTCCTGGCACGCGGTGTGGGAATTGTCGGACAAGGACGGGCACGGCAACGCCGCGCACGGCACTGCGGTGTTCGAGGATTCGCGCAACTGCAACGTCACCAGCGATTCCGCGCTGGTAGCGCTCGAAGGCGTCGACGATCTCATCGTGGTGGCGACCGCCGATGCGGTGCTGGTCTCGCGCCAGAAGGATGCCAACGGCCTGAAGCGGCTGGTGACCAGGCTCAAGACAATCGCGCCGAAGGTCACCGAGGAGCACCTCAAGGTGCATCGGCCCTGGGGCAGCTATCAGTCCGTCGACAACGGCGAGCGCCACCAGGTCAAGCGCATCGTAGTCAAGCCGGGCGGGCGGCTGTCGCTGCAGAAGCATCATCATCGCGCCGAGCACTGGATCGTGGTCCGCGGCGCGGCCCGTGTCACCGTCAACGAGACCGTCAAGACGGTGCACGAGAACGAGTCGATCTACATCCCGATGGGCGCGGTGCATCGGATGGAGAACCCCGGTAAAATCATGCTGGAATTGATCGAGGTCCAGACCGGCTCCTATCTCGGGGAAGACGACATCATCCGGATTGAAGACGACTATCAAAGGTCGTAACCAGCCAACTCCGAATCACGCGATCCGGGCCAGGAGGCGCTGCCTTTTGGCGCTAAGGCCCGGGGAACGTGTAATTTTTTGAATCAAATCGTGTCCTGTCGGTTCGGCCGGCATTCGCCACAAATGTGGCGACCGTGCTAGAAGCGGCCCGGGGATTTGCGGTGAATCGGGGTTCGATCAGATGAGTTCCAAAGTGTCTGCACCGGCAAAAGCCGGCTTGCGAGTCGGTGTCATTGGCGCGGGCGTGATGGGCAGCAACCACGCGCGCGTGCTCGCGGGGCTTCCCGGCGTCAGCCTCGTCGGTGTGGTCGATCCGTCGCCGGCGCATCTGGCGCGCACCGCGGAGCTCGCCAACTGCCGGGGTTTTGAGACGCTCGACCAGCTCATCGCCGAAGGCGTCGATGCCGTCACCATCGCGGCGCCAACTCATCTGCATCACGAGGTCGCACTCGCCTGCATCGCCAGGAACATCCACGTGCTGGTCGAGAAGCCGATCGCCTCCACCGTGGCCGAGGGCCGCGAGATCGTCGCCGCCGCCCAAAAGGCCGGCGTCACGTTGATGGTCGGCCATGTCGAGCGGTTCAATCCGGCGGTCGCCGCGGTCAAGCAGGCGATCGCGGGCGAGGACATTCTCTCGATCGCGATCACGCGCGTGGGTCCGTTCCCGCCGCGCATGTCCAATGTCGGCGTCGTCATCGATCTCGCCGTGCACGACATCGACCTGATCCGCTGGTTCACCGAATCCGACATCGTCGAGGTGCAGCCGCAATTGTCCAGCGCGGTGGCCGAGCGCGAGGACATCGCGCTGTTGCAGTTCCGCACGGCTTCCGGCGTGCTCGCCCATATCAACACCAACTGGCTGACACCGTTCAAGGCGCGTAGCGTCACGGTGGCGACCCGCGGCAAATACGTGATGGGCGATCTTCTCACGCGCCAGGTCACCGAATGCTTCGGCTTCAAGCCGGACGGCAGCTATTCGATGCGGCATCTGCCGGTCGGGCACGACGAGCCGCTGCGCGCCGAGCTGATCGCGTTCCTCAAGGCCGTGCGCCATGGCGAGATCCCGGCGGTGACCGGAGACGAGGGTGTCGCCAGCCTCGAGATCGCGACGCAGTGCCTCGAAACACCGGCGCGGCCCGCGGCCAATTCGTCGGCGGCCCGCAAGGGCCCGCGCCGCGTCGCCGGCTGATCCTCCTCCATGCCGATTGCTTCAAACCCGCAAGAAAATCGACAAGGCGCCATGAACCAGCATCTGCGTTCCGAACCCATTCCCTTCATCGACGTCGGCTCGCAGCGCGTCCGGCTCGGCGCGGAGCTTGATGCCGCAGTCAAGCGCGTGATGGATCATTGCCAGTTCGTCAATGGACCCGAGGTCTTCGAGCTCGAGAAGCAGCTTGCGGCATATTGCGGCGCCAAGCACGTCGTGGCCTGCTCCAGCGGCACCGATGCGCTTCTGATGGTGCTGATGGCGAAGAATGTCGGGCCCGGCGATGCCGTGCTGTGTCCCTCCTTCACCTTCATTGCGACCGCGTCGCCGGCGGCGCGGACTGGCGCCACGCCGGTCTATGTCGACGTCGATGAGACGACCTTCAACATGAGCCCGGAATCGCTCAAGCGCGGCATTGCGGCCGCGCGCAAGGCCGGCCTGACGCCCGTGGCGGTGATTCCGGTCGATCTGTTCGGCCAGCCGGCCGACCACGATGCCATCGCCGAGATCGCCAAGGCCGAAGGCCTGTTCGTGATCGACGACGCCGCGCAGAGTTTTGGCGCGAGCTACAAGGGTCGCAAGCTCGGCACCTTCGGGCTCGCCACCACCACCAGCTTCTTCCCGGCAAAGCCGCTCGGCTGCTTCGGCGACGGCGGCGCGATTCTGACCGATGACGACGAGCTCGCGGCGACGCTGCGCAGCATCCGCGTGCACGGGCAGGGCGTCGACAAATACGATAACGTCCGCCTCGGCCTGACCGGCCGGCTCGATACGATGCAGGCCGCAATCCTGATCGAGAAGCTGAAGATCTTCGACGACGAGATCGCCGCCCGCAACAGGGTCGCGGAGCGTTATGCGCGGGGACTGTCCAACGTGGTCACCGTGCCGCGCCTCAGCTCAGGCAACACCTCGGTCTGGGCGCAGTACACCATCCGCCTGCCCAGGGGTACCGACCGCGATGGCTTTGCCGCCGCGCTGAAGGCTCAGGGCGTGCCGACCGCGATCTATTACGGCAAGTCGATGCATCAGCAGACGGCCTACAAGCAGTACCCGGTCGCCGAAGGCGGGCTGCCTGCTTGCGAAAGCCTGTCGCAGGACGTCATCAGCCTGCCAATGCACCCCTATCTGACCGAAGCCGATCAGGAGCGAATCATCGCCGCCGTGCGCGGCGCGATCACGGGCTGATCTGGCCGTTCTTCCCCTCTCCACTTGTGGGAGAGGGTGGCTCGCCGCGATAGCGGCGAGACGGGTGAGGGGTCTCTGTCCGCACGGAATGCGCGGAGAGAGACCCCTCACCCCAATGAGTTTGTGTCTACTCGCGGCGCTGCCCTCTCCCACAAGGGGAGAGGGCACAGCCATGCGCATCGCAAGATGCAATCGACCTCTGTTCGATAAGTCTCTAAAGCAGACGCATGCTCGGACGTATCTTCACGGTTGGCGGATATACGCTGCTGTCGCGGCTGACGGGATTTGCCCGCGACATCATGCTCGCGGCGATCCTGGGCGCAGGCCCCGTGGCCGACGCCTTTTTCGTGGCGCTGCGGCTGCCCAATCATTTTCGTGCGATCTTCGCCGAAGGCGCGTTCAACGCCGCCTGGGTGCCGGCCTACGCCCACGTTCATGGCGAGCGCGGGGAGGCATCAGCGCGCCTGTTCGCCGATCGCATCTTCACGCTGCTGCTGGCCTCGCAAGTCGTGCTGCTGATCGTTGCCTGGCTGTTCATGCCGCAGGCCATGAGCTTACTTGCGCCCGGCTTCAGCGAAGATGCCGAGCAGCGCAAGCTCGCGATCGAGCTGACCCGGATCACCTTCCCGTATCTTTTGCTGATCACGCTGGTGACGCTCTATGGCGGCATGCTCAACGTGATGCAGCGCTTCGCCAGCGCTGCCGCCGCGTCGATCTTCCTCAACGTGGCGATGATGATGACGCTGGCGCTCGCCGCCTGGTTTCCGACCGCAGGTCATGCCGCGGCCTGGGGCGTCCTCATCTCCGGCTTCCTGCAATATTTTCTGCTTGCGGGCGATCTCGCGCGCCATGGTGGCCTGCCGCGTTTTGCGCCGCTCAAGCTCGACGAAGACGTTCGCGGCTTCTTCAGGGCGCTTGGGCCTGCGACGCTGGGCTCGATGGGCACGCAGCTCGCGCTGTTCGCCGACACCATCATCGCGACCTTCCTGCCGGCGGGCGCGCTGTCGGCGCTGTATTATGCCGACCGGCTCAATCAGCTCCCGATCGGCGTCATCGGCATCGCCATCGGCACCGTGCTGCTGCCGGAGATGTCGCGGCGGATCACGGCCAATGACCAAGACGGCGCGATGAAGGCGCAGCGCCGTGCGTTCGACTTCACATTGCTGTTCTCGATCCCCTTCGTCGCCGCCTTCCTCACCGTGCCCGACGAGATCATGCGCGCGCTGTTCGCCCGTGGCGCATTCTCGAAGGCCGATGCGGCCGCTGCCGGTGCGACGCTCGCGGCGTATGCGATCGGCCTCATTCCGTTCGTGCTGATCCGCAGCGCGGTCGCGACTTTCTATGCACGCAAGGACACCGCGACGCCCGTCCGGGCCTCGCTGACCGGCATCGCCGTCAATGTCGCCCTGAAAATTGCCCTGATGGGCTCGCTGGCCCAGATCGGCCTGGCGCTGGCGACCGCGATCGGCGTCTGGACCAATCTGCTGCTGGTGCTGTTCTTCGCCGTGCGCCGAGGCTTTCTCGTGCTGGACCGCGGCTGGCTGTTGTCGCTCGCCAAATTTTTGCTGACCGGCATCATCCTGGCCGCGAGCTTCTGGCTGATCACGCGCTTCGGCGGTTCTTCTCTCGGCTCGATGCACTTCCGGGATGAAGTGATATTGGTCCTGCTGGCGTTCGGGGGCACGATCGTTTACGCGCTCGCGATTCTCGCGCTGTTCGGCCGCAGCTGGCTAGTCTCGCTGGTGCGCGGCTAGGCGAGCTTCAAATGCGCGGGAGCGAAGTGCTCGCCTCCAGGATGTAGCTTCAATCCATACATCTCTTGATTTTGCGCGATTGCCGTGCTATTGGCGGCCTATGTTCAAATCAATGCGCAAACTCAACTGCATTCACATGACCCGCTTCGGCCGGGCCGTGGAAGGAGTCGTGCGCTAGGAATTCGACGACAACATCTCTTCCACCAGGCCCCGCCGGCATCGGACGGGGCCTTTTGTTTGGCCATGCTCCTTGCCGGCACAGCAGCAGGAGCATCCGATGCCACCCCAACAGACGAACATCGCACCCGCGACCGAGCGCGATGCCACGGCGCTGCGCTCCGACATCGCACTGCCGAGGAGCATATTGAGCCTGATCAAGCATTACTGGCGCGCGTTTCAGGACCGGCGCTCGCGGCGGGGCCCAGACGTCACCTTGCAGGATCTGAGTGACAGGCAATTGATGGATATCGGCCTGACGCGTGGCGAGATCGACTACATCACGCCGGACCGGGCTATCGATACGTTGAGAAATAGCGCAATCCATCTATGGAGCCGTGGAGGGATGTAGGTGTTGAGGAGCTTGGCTGACTGCTTCTTCGCGGCCCATCTCGAGACGCCCGCCTATGGCGGGCCCCTCAGGATGAGGTCGTGTTTGCGGCGAGATATTAGACCCTCATGGTGAGGAGCCCGCCCAAGCGGGTCTCGAACCATGCAGGCGAGTTCGTTCTACAGTCACCGGTTGCCATATGCGATAGTCCGGTGGCGACCGGGGCGCGGCGCGTTCCCTTGCCTGCAATCACCCGCCTCTCTAAAGCCGTTTGCCTTGCCTGTTTTTCCACGGCAATATGCCGGCAAAACAACCATGAGAACGGGAAGAGAAAATGGCGGCTCCCATCAAATTCGGCGTTGGCCAAAGCGTGTTGCGCAAGGAGGATGACGCGCTCATCCGCGGCAAGGGCCGCTATACCGACGACTACGCGCCGCAGGCCGCTCTGCGCTGCCTGGTGCTGCGCTCGCCGCATGCGCATGCCAAATACAGCATCGATGCCAGCCGCGCCCGCACCCTTCCCGGCGTCGCGCTGGTCCTGACTGCGGATGACGTCAAGGAGCTCGGCAATCTGCCTTGCCTGTTCAACCTCGAGACGGATCCGTTCACCGGACCGCCTTATCCGATCCTTGCCAAGGACGAGGTGCGCCATGTCGGCGATGCCGTCGCCTTCGTGGTCGCCGAGACCATCGACCAGGCCCGCGACGCGATCGAGGCGATCGAGGTCAAGTGGACGCCGCTGCCGGCGGTGACCGGCGTCGTCAACGCCATCAAGAAGGGGGCGCCGCAGGTCTGGCCGGACAAGCCCGGCAATGTGCTGTTCGACGTCTCGATCGGTGACAAGAAGGCGACCGAAGCCGCATTCGCCAAGGCGCATGCGGTGGCCGAAATCTCCATCGTCAATCCGCGCGTGGTCGCAAGCTTCATGGAGACGCGCGCGGCGGTCTGCGAATACGACCCGAAGGCCGATCATCTGACGCTGACGGTCGGCAGCCAGGGCAGCCATCGCCTGCGCGACATCCTTTGCCAGAACGTGCTCAATATCCCGACCGAGAAGATGCGGGTGATCTGCCCTGATGTCGGCGGCGGTTTCGGCACAAAACTGTTTCCGTACCGCGAATATGCGCTGTTGGCGGTCGCCGCGCGAAAACTGAAGAAGGCGGTGAAATGGGCGGCCGATCGCTCCGAGCATTTCATGGGCGATGCGCAGGGCCGTGACAACGTCACCACCGCGAAGATGGCGCTGACTGAAGACGGCAAGTTCCTCGCCATGGATTGCGACCTGATGGGCGACATGGGCGCGTATCTCTCGACCTTCGGGCCCTACATTCCGCATGGCGGCGCCGGCATGCTGCCGGGCCTCTATGATATCCAGGCGTTCCACTGCCGGGTGCGCACCATCTTCACCAACAGCGTGCCGGTCGATGCCTATCGCGGCGCGGGCCGGCCCGAGGCCGCCTATGTCATCGAACGCCTGGTCGACGCCTGCGCGCGAAAACTCGACATGACGGTGGACGCCGTCCGCCGCAAGAATTTCATTCCGCCCAAGGCGCTGCCGTACAAGACCGCCACCGGCAAGGTCTATGATTCCGGCGACTTCGCCGCGCATCTCAAGCGCGCGATGGAGATCGCCGAGTGGAAGGAGTTTGGCAAGCGCGCCAAGCTCGCCAAAAAGCAGGGCCTGATCCGCGGCATTGGCCTTGCAAGCTATGTCGAGGTCTGCGGCGTGATGGGCGAAGAGACCGCCAATGTGCGGCTCGATCCCAATGGCGACGTTACCGTCCTGATCGGCACACAGTCGAGCGGGCAGGGCCACCAGACCGCCTATGCGCAGATCGTCGCCGAGCAGTTCGGCCTCCCGCCCGAGCGCGTGCATGTCCGCCAGGGCGACACCGGTGAGATCGCGACCGGTCTCGGTACCGGCGGCTCGGCTTCGATTCCGACTGGCGGTGTCTGCGTCGAGCGCGCATCGAGCGAACTCGGCAACAAGCTGAAGGAGTTCGCCGCGCAGGCCCTGGAAGCCAGTATCGGCGATCTTGAAATCACCGATGGCGTGATCCGTATCGCCGGCACCGACCGCTCCATCTCGTTTGCCGATTTGGCCAAGCGCCCGGGCGCCGATCCCTCAAAGCTGAACGGCAGCGCGACCTTTGCCAGCGCCGACGGCACCTATCCCAACGGCACCCATGTAGCGGAAGTCGAGATCGATCCGGCCACCGGCATCATCAAGATCGTCAACTACGTGATCGTCGACGATTTCGGCATGACGCTCAATCCGCTGCTGCTGGCCGGCCAGGTGCATGGCGGCGCCATGCAGGGCATCGGCCAGGCGCTGATGGAGCAGGTGGTCTATGGCGCGGGTGACGGGCAGCTCATCACCGCGACATATATGGACTATGCCCTGCCGCGTGCAGCTGATGGTCCCGCCTTCGTGTTCGAGACCGCCAACGTCCCCTGCAAGACCAATCCGATGGGCGTGAAGGGCGCCGGCGAGGCCGGTGCGATCGGCTCCTGTCCGGCCGTCGTCAACGCCATCGTCGACGCCCTGTGGCGCGAATACAAGATCGATCACATCGACATGCCGGCGACGCCGGAGCGGGTGTGGATCGCGATCAACGAGCACCATCGCCGCCACAGCCTCTGACAATCCCCAATCTGCCCGCGCGGGAATAAACCTCGCGCGCGGGGTTCTAATCTGGACGGACGGACACCCGTGAACCGGGTGGATCGTCTGTCCCAAAATCTGCGATCCGGAGAACAAAGAATGAAACGGACGATGATTGTCGCGACGATCCTGCTGTTGGGCGCCGGCGCCGTGATGGCACAGCAGCAGGTCGCGGTTCAACAGGACAATCTGATGCGCTCGCAGGCCAAGAGCCTCTACAGCGTAATCCTCAAGATGACCAAGGGCGACATTCCCTACAACCAGAAGGCCGTCGACGAGGCGATTGCCAGTCTCGAAGCCGACGTTGCCAAGATTTCCAAGACCTTCGAGGTCAATCCCAAGCAGGACGTGGTGAACGCGACCTACGGTGCATCGCCGAAGGTCTGGCAGAACAAGGCCGATTTCGATTCCAAGATCCCGCCGGTGCAGAAGGCGATCGCCGAGGTCAAGGGCAAGATCACCGATGTCGCGAGCCTGAAGGCCGCCTACACCAGCATCAACGATCGCTGCAACGACTGCCACGAGACCTATCGGGTCAAGCTGAAATAGGCGTTGGGCGTTCGTAGCCCGGATGGAGCGAAAGCGAAATCCGGGTGAGCTGTCGAGCTCGATAGCTGTCCCGGATTGCGCTGCGCTCCATCCGGGCTACGGGAATCATGCTGGTCTGACCGCGTTGGCAAATTCTGCTCGCATGGCCTGACGGATCGCCGTCGGAGTGGTTATGTTTGCTCGCGCGGTCGCTGCGTCGATGCCTCACGAGGTCTGGAGTTCCGACGCGCGGCGAGGATCCTAGTCAACAGCGAGACAGGCCATGGCAAAACCGTTCCCGTCGAAAACCCATATCGGCAACCATCTGCTGCATCCGGAAACGCTGATGCTGACCTATGGCTACGATCCGCAATTGTCGGAAGGCGCCATCAAGCCGCCGGTGTTTCTGACATCGACCTTCGTGTTCAAGACGGCCGAGGACGGGCAGGATTTTTTCGACTACGTCGCCGGCCGGCGCGAGCCGCCGGAAGGCATGGGCGCTGGCCTGGTCTATTCGCGCTTCAACCACCCCAACAGTGAAATCGTCGAGGACAAGCTCGCGGTCTATGAGCGCACCGAGAGCTGTGCGCTGTTCTCGTCCGGCATGTCGGCGATCGCGACCACGATCCTCGCGTTCGTCCGCCCCGGCGACGTCATTCTGCACTCCCAGCCGCTCTATGGCGGGACGGAAACCCTGCTGACGAACACGCTCTCGCGTCTCTCGATCGGCGCCGTCGGCTTTGCCGATGGCGTCGACGAAGCGGCGGTCAGGCAGGCCGCGGAGGAGGCCATGCGCAAGGGACGGGTCGCGATGGTCCTCATCGAAACCCCGGCCAATCCGACCAACGGCCTGGTCGACATCGCGATGATCCGCTGCATTGCCGACACGATCGGCAAGGCCCAGGGACATACGCCGATCATCGCCTGCGACAACACGTTGCTCGGACCGGTGTTTCAGCGGCCGATCGAGCAGGGCGCGGACGTTTCGCTGTACTCGCTGACCAAATATGTCGGCGGTCATTCCGACCTGATCGCAGGCGCCGCGCTCGGCGCGAAGGCGATCATGAAGGGCATCAAGGCGCTCCGCGGCGCCATCGGCACCCAGCTCGATCCGCACACATGCTGGATGATCAACCGCTCGCTCGAGACCTTGAGCCTGCGCATGGAGAAGGCCGACGGCAACGCGCGCCTCGTGGCGGACTATTTGCGCGACCATTCCAAGGTCGCCAAGGTCCATTACCTCGGCCACCACGAAGAGGGTTCAGCGGCCGGACGCGTATTCGCGCGGCAATGCCTCGGCGCGGGATCCACATTCTCGTTCGACATCGTCGGCGGCAAGGCGGCGGCGATGAAATTTCTCAACGCGCTGCAGATCTTCAAGCTGGCGGTGAGCCTCGGCGGAACGGAGTCGCTGGCGAGCCTGCCCGCGACGATGACCCATTCCGGCGTCCCGGCCGACATCCGCCAAAAAATCGGCGTCCTGGATTCCACGATCCGGCTCTCGATCGGCATCGAGAACCCGTCAGACCTGATCGCGGACCTCACGCAGGCGCTGAGTGCGGCTTAGGCCTGGTTGCCAAAGCGCGATGCTCTGACTCGAAAAGGCCGGACGCGCCCTCCGCGCGTCCGGCCTTTTGTCGACGAGGCAGCCGTCTGACGAAGCAGCGTTGGCTTACTTCGTCACCTGACCGCGGATCTCGCCGCCCGGGTTCGCCGCCGTGTGAATGTTGACGTAAAGCTTGCCGCCCAACAGATCGGAGGCCTGCGCGTCGGTCAGCGTGGCCGAGCCTTCGGCCGGGCTCGATGCGATGCCCGGGATCGGGACCGCGACGCCGGCATTCTTGCCGGGCTCGGCGGGGCCGTGGAAATGGGCGGCGGTGGCGGGGCCGGACAGGCCGGAATAGGTCACCTTCCAGGAGAGCTTCTTGCTGGCGGCGTCATAGTCGAGATCGGCCGTGCCGGTGCCGCTGCTGGTGGTCGCCGGGACTTCGGACTTGCCGTCAAGCGTCGCCTTCAGTTTCTCCGCGCTGGCCGGGGCGGCGAATGCGACGGCGGCTCCGAGTGCCAGCGTGGCAAAAAGGACTTTGTTCATGGGTCTCTCCCTGTTGACATCTGATTGCTGTCGATTTGCAAACAGTGCAGTTCGGACTTTATTCCCGGATTCCGATCAAACCATCTAAATTATTCGTGGCTGGAGCGGACACCGGATGATCCGTAAGTTCGAGCGCGATGGGATTCTCGATGCCGCGACGAATTATTTCTGTCATCCTGATCGCCGCCGTCGCGGCCTTCGCCGTCTATTGGTGGTTGACCGCGCCGACCGCGCTGGCATTGCCGGCACCAACGCGCGAGCCCGATCTCGCCAACGGCCAGGAGCTGTTCAATGTCGGCGGCTGCTCGTCCTGCCATGCCGTGCCCAACCAGCCCGACCGCCTGCGGCTCGGTGGCGGCCTGGCGCTCGGCTCACCGTTCGGGACGTTCTATGCGCCGAACATCTCCTCCGATCCCACCGACGGCATCGGCCGCTGGAGCGAGGCTGATTTCGTCAACGCCGTGATGCGCGGCGTTTCGCCGGCGGGCACGCATTATTTTCCGGCGTTTCCCTACACCTCTTACCACCTGGCGAGGATCGACGACGTCCGCGATCTCTTCGCGTATCTGAAGACGCTGCCGGCCGTGTCGGGCCGGGTGCGCGACCACGATCTGCCGTTTCCCTTCAACATCCGCCGCAACGTCGGCATCCTGAAATTGCTGTTCATGGATGTCAGGCCGTTCGCGCCGGATGCAACGCGCTCCGCGCAATGGAATCGGGGCGCCTATCTCGTCAACGGCTTTGGCCATTGCGCCGAATGCCACAGCCCGCGCAATTTTCTCGGGGGCGTCATCACCTCGCAGCGGTTCGCCGGCGGTCCCAATCCGGAAGGCGAGGGCTGGGTGCCGAACATCACGCAGAAGGGCATAGGTAGCTGGAGCGAGAACGACATCGCCGATTTCCTCGAAACCGGCGACATGCCCGAGGGCGACAGCGCCTCCGGCGCGATGCGGCCGGTGATCAAGAATCTGGCGCAACTCAGACCTGAGGATCGCGCCGCGATGGCCGCTTATTTGAAGTCGCTGCCGCCGGTCGACGGGCCGACGCCGCCCAAGCGCAAAGAGGGCGGCGGCTAGCTCGCGCCGAACGCCTTGAAGGTGATGATGGTGAGGGTGTCCTGGATGCCCGGCAGCACCTGCACCTTCTCGTTGACGAAGTGGCCGATGTCGGTGTCGTTGTCGACGTAGAACTTCACCAGAAGATCGTACTGGCCGGCCGTGGAGTAGATCTCGGAGGCGATCTCGGCTTCGGCGAGCGCGTTGGCCACCGTGTAGGACTGGCCGAGCTTGCATTTGATCTGGACGAAAAAGGGAACCATTGCAGTCACTCCGAAGGCATATCTGGCGGCTAATAGGCCAAACCCGGCCGAATATAGCAAGCGGACTTGCGGCTGCAGGCAGCAGCAGGCGTTTTGCGCGCAGATACCAGTTTGCGCGCAGATACCAGTCCTGCGCTAGGTGTGGAGCCTCAAAAGGTTGTTCCTGGTCAAACCAAGTCGGCTGATCGGGATTTGTGAGTCTATACCACCATGGGGACGGTGCCAGTTGTATTGATGCAGCCAGATCGGCAGCTCTTGAGCGCGCCGATCTGATGTTGGGTAGGCTTTGGCGTAAGCCCATTCCCGAAGCGCGGTCTGGATGAAGCGCTCGGCTTTTCCGTTTGTTCGCGGCGTGTAGGGTTTGGTACGGATGTGCTTAATGCCCAGGTCCCGGCAGGCGTCGCGGAAGGCAAAGGACTGGTAGCAGCTGCCATTGTCGGTCATGACGCGCGTGACGGTGACGCCGAGGCTTTTGTAATACGCCACAGCTGCCTTAAGAAAGGGAACAGCGCTGTCGGCCGTCTCGTCGGGCTTGATCTCGGAGAAGGCGACGCGGGAATGGTCGTCGATGCAGACGTGGACGAACTCCCAACCAGCGCCGCGGCTCTTGTGCGGACCACTCGGATCGCCGGTGATGCGATGACCAATACGCGCGAAACGTCCGAGCTTTTTGATGTCGATGTGAATGATCTCGCCTGGGGTCTCGCGCTCATAGCGGCGTTCCGGTTCGGCCGGCTCCAGATCGTGTATCCGGTTGAGTCCCAAGCGGCGAAGGACGCGGCTGACGGTGGCAGGTGATACCTTGACCTCGGCTGCGATCTGCTTGCCGGTGTGGCGCTGCCGTCGCAACGCCTCGACGACTGTACACGTGGCTGGCGGGGTTTGGCTCGGCGATGAATGGGGCTTGGAGGAACGATCTCGCAACCCAGCAACACCTTCAGCGCGGAACCGCTTGACCCATTTGGCAACCGTCTTCGACGAGATGTTGAACAGGTCAGCCGCGGCGGCTTGCGTCAGCCCGCCCTCGACCACGCTTCGGACCATCGCCTCTCGACCTTTGGGCGTCAAAGGCGCATTCTTGTGGACGTTCATCTGGTCTCTCCTCGGAACACTGAAGCTTCGCAACCTCAGCTTCCTCGGTTCAGACCAGATGGACAACCTCCTGACAGACCACAGCTAGGGCGTCACGGTCGCGGCCGCGAATGCGTCCCTGAGCCGCTGCGCCAGCTCGGCCTTGCGATAGGGCTTTCTCAGAACGACCGCCCGCGCCTGGACACGGCCCTGCTCGACCAGCGTCTCCAGTGCGTAGCCGGAGGTGAACAGGACCGGGAGACCCGGACGAATCCGCCGGGCCTGTTCGGCGAGCTCCCAGCCGCTCATGCCACCCGGCATGATGATGTCGGTGAACAGCATGTCGATGCGGGGATCGTCGCGCAGCCGCTGCAGGGCCTCCGTGCCGTTGACGGCGGCGACGACCCGATATCCGAGAGCCTCGACCCTTTGGGTCACCGAGGAGCGCACGAACGGATCGTCTTCCGTGATCAGGATCGTCTCGCGCCCGCGGGGCGCCGCCTCCTCATTGTCCGGCGTATCGGCCGGCGATTCGCCCGCGCCGGCGCGCGGCAGGTAGATCCGGACCGTCGTCCCAAGGCCCGGCTCGCTATAGATCGAGACATGGCCGTCGGACTGTTTGGCGAAACCATAGACCATGCTCAGCCCGAGCCCCGAGCCCTTGCCGACTTCCTTGGTGGTGAAGAATGGTTCGAAGGCGTGCTCGATGACGTCAGGCGTCATGCCTTCGCCGTCATCAGTGACGGAGATCAACGCGTAGCTGCCGGATGCGAGTTCCGGGTGCAGCGCGTGATAATGCTCGTCGATTGCAGCCAACTCCGTGCTCAGGGTCAAATGCCCTCCGGCCGGCATGGCGTCCTGCGCGTTGAGCACCAGGTTCAGCAAGGCAGATTCAAGCTGGGCGCGGTCCGCGAATGTCTGGATCGTGCCGGGTCCGAATGCCGTCTTGATCTCGATGTTTTCGCGCAAGGTGCGCTTGAACAGCTTGAGCATGGATTCGAGCAGCTCGCGGCAATCGATCGCCTTCGGCCGGAGCAGCTGGCGGCGGCTGAACGCGAGCAGCCGCTGCGTCAGCTCCGCGCCGCGTTCGCCGGACTCGCAGATGTCGTCGGCAAATTGCCGCAGGTCCGGCCGGGTCTTGAGCTCTTCGCTGAGAAGCTCGGCGTTGCCGATGATGACGGTGAGGAGATTGTTGAAGTCGTGGGCGATGCCGCCCGAGAGCTGGCCGACCGTCTCCATCTTCTGCGCCTGCTGGAGCTGCTGCTCCGTCAGCTTGCGCGCGGTCAGATCGTGGACGATGCCGACGTAGATCAGATCGCCGTCCTGCCACGCCTGGCCCACCGACAGATCCATCGGAAAGGTCGAGCCGTCCTTGCGCAGGCCGACGGATTCCCCGGTTGCGAAGCGCCGCGCATGAGCTGTGGACGAGGGCCTCTCGTTGGACATCAGCATGCTGACGTCGAGATTCATGACCTCGTCGGCGCGATAGCCGAACAACCGTTCGCAGGCCGGATTGAACAGCAGAATGCGGGCTTGCGCATCGAACAGGATCACGCCGTCGACCGCGGTCTCGACGACAGCGGTGAGGCGCGTCATGCTCTCTCGCATCGCGCGCTGCGCGTCTCCGAGCTGTTGGAGCAGCAGCGTCGCGTCGCGGCTCTTGATTTCCTCCTGTTCGAGCGCGGCCTGGACCTTTTGAAGCTGGAACGGCGAGGGGATCGTCAGGATCTTCGGCAGCAGCGGCCAGAGCGCGCCGGCCGTGAAGACCGACGCCACCGCCGTCACCGCCTTGACGATGCCCTCGATGCCATAGGCCGGGACCCAGAGCGTGTAGATCGACAGCAGGTGCGTCAGGCCGCACGCCGTGATGAATACCGCGAACGCCCAGTACACCCAGCCGAACTGGAGGTCGCGCCGCTTGATGACGAGAATTGCGAGAGCAAACGGAATGGAGAAATAGGCAGCCGCGATACAGGCGTCCGAGACGACGTGGAGCCAGATCAACTCGGGCTCCCACAACAGGCAGATGCCGTGCGGTGAAAACATCGAGGAGTCGAGGATGCGTTCGAAGTAGGCCCACATGATTCCACTCCGAGAGGCTTGCGGGCCGAGGTCGGCCCGCAACGTTGGTGTCGCTGGACTGATTCCGGCACCAACGTGTCACTCATCGATCTGGACGCCAAGGCCCGCAGCGGGATCAAGGCCATTTTTTGCAACCTCTGCACGACTGCGGGGACGACAATGCCGCGCCGGATCGCGACTGGCTGATTCGCCGGGGCCGGTTTTGCGCGCCGCGAATGGCGGCCGGTGCGGCTTGCTGGGGCTCCCTGAGCGCGGTAGGACAGGCCATGGCGGTGTCCCCCTCAAGCAAGCGTATCCCGCGATGACCACGCCCGTGGCGCTCACCATTGCCGGCTCCGATTCGAGCGGCGGCGCCGGCATTCAGGCTGACCTGAAGACCTTTGCCGCGCTCGGTGTCTACGGCGCCTCGGCCATCACGGCGCTGACGGCGCAGAACACCAATGGTGTCACCGGCATTCACGCGGTGCCGGCCGAATTCGTCACCGCGCAGATCGACGCCGTGTTCGCCGATCTCGATGTCGGGGCGGCGAAGATCGGCATGGTGGCGCAAGCCTTGAGCATCGATGCGATCGCAACCGCGCTGTCGCGCTGGGCTCCGCGAAATGTGGTGCTCGATCCGGTGATGGTCGCAACCTCCGGCGATCGGCTGCTGTCACCGCAGGCCGTCGAGGCCCTGCGCAACAAGCTGGTGCCGCTCGCCTCGGTGATCACGCCGAATCTGCCGGAGGCCGCCGCTCTGCTCGACGAGCCGGTCGCGCGTAGCCAAGCCGAGATCGAGCGCCAGGGGCGGCGCCTGCTCGCGCTCGGCGCTCGCGCGGTGCTGATCAAGGGCGGCCACGGCGAGGGTGCCGAGAGCATCGACTATCTCGTCAGCGCGGAAAGCACGATCGCACTCGCCGCGCCGCGCGTCGCGACCAAAAATACCCACGGCACCGGCTGCTCGCTGTCCTCGGCGATCGCGGCAGGTCTCGCCAAGGGCGACACTCTTGAGCAGGCGGTGCGCAACGCCAAGGCCTGGATCAGCGCCGCGATCGCCGCCGCCGACCGCTTCAGCGTCGGTCATGGCCATGGGCCGGTCCATCATTTCTACAAATTTTACTGACGCGGGCGAGTTCGACCTCTTCCGCTTGCGGGTAGGGCAATCGCATATGGGTCCTCGCGGCCATCCTTCGAGACGCCCGCCGTTGGCGGGCCCTCAGGATGAGGACCGAGTGTGCGGCAGCAGTTTCAACGGGCACCGATGCCGCTTAGCCTCATCCTGAGGAGACCGCGAAGCGGTCGTCTCGAAGGACGAGGCGTGCGTTCAGCCCTCCCAAAATACCATATGCGATTGCCCTGCCCGCAAGCGGGCGAGGGAGCGCACCTGCGATCGTGACTTACAGTGTGAATCTGATCCTGGGCGGGGCGTCTGCGGCGCATGTCGCCTGATTGTCGCATGCGGCTGATATTCGCAGGGAGGGCGAGGCGAGTTTGATTCGTATCTGAGGGTGCCTCAAAGGTTTCGATCGGTCATCCCCCTGTCACGGGATATTGTTACAGGCTGTCGCATGGGAAGTTACGATATGAGTGACGAGAGCCCTGAAAGGCGCTTTCGCACCTTGTTCATCTCCGACGTTCATCTCGGAGCCCGCGGTTCGCAAGCCGACCTTCTGCTGGATTTCCTGCGCTACCACGATGCCGACACCATCTATCTCGTCGGCGACATCGTCGACGGCTGGGCGCTGAAATCGAGCTGGCACTGGCCGCAATCGCATAACGACCTGGTGCAGAAGCTTTTGCGCAAGGCGCGCAAGGGTGCCAAGGTCATCTACATTCCCGGCAATCACGACGAGTTCCTGCGCAACTATTACGGCACGCATTTCGGCGGCATCGATGTGGTCGAAAACACCGTCCACACCGGCGTCGACGGCAAGCGGTTTCTGGTGATCCACGGCGACATCTTCGACCTCGTGGTGCAGAACGCGCGCTGGCTCGCCCATCTCGGCGACAAGGCCTACGACTTCGCCATCCAGATGAACCGCTTCGTCAACTTCTTCCGGCGCATGTTCAAAGTGCCTTATTGGTCGCTGTCGCAATGGGCCAAGCAGAAGGTCAAGAATGCCGTCAATTATATCGGCGCGTTCGAGCAGGCGCTCGCCGCCGAGGCGCGCCGCCACGACGCCGACGGCGTGATCTGCGGCCACATCCATTATGCCGTGATCCGCGACGAGGGCGGCATCCGCTACATGAACTGCGGCGACTGGGTGGAGAGCTGCACCGCGCTGGTCGAGCACGACGACGGCCATTTCGAGATCATCACCTGGGCGGATCACGCGCAAAAGCCGGCGGAAGTCCCCCAGGTGGCGGCAAGGGCGGCCTGATGCGCATCCTGGTCGCGACCGACGCCTGGCACCCGCAAGTCAATGGTGTGGTTCGGACGCTGACCAAGCTCGCTGACGCCGCGAACGGCTTCGGCGTCGAGCTCACGTTTCTGACGCCGCAATCGTTCCGCACCTTCGCGATGCCGAGCTATCGCGACGTGCGGCTCGCGATGCCGCGCCCGGCCCGGATTGCAAAGCTGATCGAACAGGCCCAGCCCGACAGCATCCATATTGCGACGGAGGGGCCGATCGGCCTGATGGTCCGCCGCTTCTGTCGCCAGCGCAGGCTGCCGTTCACGACCAGCTTCCACACCCGCTTCCCCGAATATGTCCGCGCCAGGGTGCCGGTTCCGGAATCCCTGATCTGGCGCGCGCTGCGGCGCTTCCACAGCGCCAGCCGAGCGGTGATGGCGGCAACCCCGGCGCTCGCCCGCGAACTGACCGAGCGCGGCTTCGCCAAGGTCGTGCTGTGGCCGCGCGGCGTCGACACCCATTTGTTCCACCCGCGTGCGATCGACCTGTGCCTTCCGGCCCCGGTGTTCCTTTCGGTCGGTCGCGTCGCGGTGGAGAAGAATCTCGAAGCCTTCCTCGACCTCGATCTGCCCGGCACCAAGGTGATCGTCGGGGATGGCCCCGCCCGCGTCGCGCTGGAGGAGGCATATCCGGATGCGATCTTTCTGGGGGAAAAGCACGGCGAGGAACTGGCGGACATCTACGCGGCCGCCGACGTCTTCGTGTTTCCCAGCAAGACCGACACCTTCGGCCTAGTCCTGCTCGAGGCGCTGGCAAGCGGCTTGCCGGTCGCGGCGTTTCCGGTGAAGGGTCCCCGCGACGTCATAGGCGATGCGCCGGTCGGCGCGCTGGATCATGATCTGCGCGATGCCTGCTTGGCAGCGCTCGACGTTTCCCGCCAGGCCTGCGTCCAATTCGCCTCCAATTACACCTGGGAGGCCTCGGCCCGGGCTTTTGTCGACAGCATTCTGGCGGTCGGCGCGGTGCTGCCCGGCCGGAACAGCGCGGATCAGCCACGCTTCGTCGCCTGACCAGGCGAAATCCTCGCGCGGAGATGTCTTGCCCGCGGCTCGTCCGCCGCGATAACATCTGACATGACCGAACAGCTCCTCCCGATCGGCCCAGCCGATATCGATGCCGCAGCGCGCGTGATCGCACCCTTCGCCGTCCGCACCCCGCTGTTGTCCTTTCCCGTGCTCAACGAGCGCGTCGGCGCGAAGGTCTTTCTGAAGCCGGAGATGCTCCAGCGCACCGGCTCCTTCAAGTTCCGCGGCGCCTTCAACAAGGTCGCCTCGATTCCGCAGGACAAGCGCGCCGGCGGCGTGGTCGCGTTCTCCTCCGGCAACCACGCCCAGGGCGTGGCGGCCGCGGCAAAGATCCTCGACATGCACGCGACCATCGTGATGCCGGCAGACGCGCCCTTGTCGAAGCGCGAGCGCACCAAATCCTACGGCGCCGAGGTCGTGCTGTATGACCGTGACCGCGACGACCGCGAGGCGATCTCGCGCGGTATCGCCGAGAAGCGCGGCGCGACGCTGGTCAGGCCCTATGACGATCCCTTCGTCATCGCCGGGCAGGGCACTGCCGGCCGCGAAATCGCGGAGGATATGGCAGCGCTCGGCCTTAAGCCGGACATCGTGGTCGCGCCGGCCTCCGGCGGCGGCCTGATCGCCGGCGTTGCGACTGCGGTGAAGGCGCGCTTTCCGCTCGCCGAGATTGTGGTGGCCGAGCCCGAGGCCTTCGACGATCACGGGCTGTCGCTGACCGCAGGCCACCGCGAGCCGCATGCGCCGGCAGGCCGCACCATATGCGACGCGCTGATGGCCCTGATTCCCGGCGAGATGACCTTTGCCATCAACAGCAAGCTACTGGCGCGCGGCGTCACCGCCTCGGACAAGGAAGTCGGCGCGGCGGTCGCCTTCGCCTATCGCGAGCTGAAGCTGGTCGTCGAGCCCGGCGGCGCCGTCGGCCTCGCCGCGCTGCTCGCCGGCCGCCTCGACGTCGCCGGCAAGAATGTCGTCATCGTGCTCTCCGGCGGCAATGTCGATGCTGATCTGTTCGCCGAGCTGGTGGCCTGATCATCTCACATGAAGAAGGGGCAGCGCGTTGCGGCGCTGCCCCTTTCTCGTCTTTGGGGTTTGTCGTGATCAGTGCATGAAGCCGCGGTGGTTGTTGCCGCCATTCATGACTGGCGACTGGTTCATCGACTGGCGGAAGTTGCTGCCGCCACCATTGCCGATCGCATTGAACTGCGGACGGTTGTTCTGCTGGTTGTTCTGCACCTGCACCTTGTTCACCGGGTTGTTGTTCAGTTTCACGTCGTTGTTGACGTGGATTGGATTGGTCTGCGCCTGGACATTCGTCGTCTTCACGTCGGTCGTCTTGACCTCGATGTTCGAGCCGCCTTTGCCGACATTCACCGGCATGCTCACGATCTTGCCCGGGTTAGCGTTGGCGTTGCCGGCATTTGGCGTAGTGTTGGTCACCGGCAGCGTCACGATCTTGCCGATGCTGCCGTTGTTCGTCGTCGTGTTGGTCGGCGCGGGCAGGGTGACGATCTTGCCGCCAGCGCCGCCAGTGCCGATCAAATTGCCCTCGCCCTGCTTCTGCACGACCGGCAGACTGCCGTTTGCTTGCGCATGATCATTGCCCTGCTGCATCAGCGGCATGTATTTGGGCTGGCCGAGATTGCCGAGCTTCAAGGTCGGGGCGATATTCTGCGGAGCCAAGAACTTCGTCGCCTGCATCAGCGGGATCAGCTTCGGCTGCTTCTCGAGCTTCAGCGCGACCTGCGCATAGGGGCTGTTGCCGTAGCTGTCGTAGAAGCTCTTGTAGCCGAGCGGCGAGTTCGCAAGCACCGCCTTGTGCCAGGCCTGCGAGATCAGGAGGTTCGACAGCAGCCAGCGGATGTGGTCGCACAGCGGGTCGTGCGGATACATCTCGATGAACTCCTGATAGTATTCGGGCCGGCCTTCCGACAGCACATAATCATAGGCCTGGCGGGTCGAGCGGCTCGGCAGGTTGGAGGCCATCTGCACCACCGGCGCATTCACCGGCGCGCGGTTGGCGGCGACGGCGGTGTCGCCGAAGAAGGTGAAGTCGGAGGTGAGCGACGAACTCTCCCACGGAATCTGCGCGCCGCTGGTGGTCTGGTTGACCTCGAGACGCACGCGCTTGAACAGCTGCTCGATCGGCACGTTGGGTTCGCGCGCGATGTTCAGGAAGGCCTGTGTGTAGGGGCTGTGGCCGCCGGCACCGTCGAGCGCCTCGGCGCCCGGCGCGGTGGAATAGCCGACGATCGAGCCGTTCGGCGCATCGACGATGGCGAGACCGCGGCTGGCGTCGTTGACGTTCGGGAACGGGTTGTTGCGGCAGGCATCAAGGATGACGATGCGCATCCGGCTCGGGATCGTCTCCAGCGTCGACATCACGTCGACCAGACGCACCGAGTTGTTGACGAGCTCGGTCTGGTTCGAGACCTTCGCGTCGACGGGAACGAGATAGTTCTCGCCGGCGAGCTGCACGCCGTGTCCGGCGTAATAGACCATCGCCACCGTATTCGGACCGCGCGCGGAGACTTTTGCCGAAAAATCCTGGACGACGCGGAGCATGTCGTTCTGGGTCAAATCGGTCGCCGAGATCACCTCGAAGCCGGCCGAGTTCAGGAACTGCGCCATCGATTGCGCGTCATTGTCGGGGTTCGCCAGCTGCGGCGCGTTCTGGTAGTTCGAATTGCCGATCACCAGCGCGACCCGCTGCTCCGGGCCTTGCAGCGCGGTCGGGGCCGGCTCGACCGGGGCGACTTGTGCGGAAACAGGGCCGCAGGCGAAGCCGAACAGGCTTCCCAGCAGGCCCGTGATCATCAGGAAAGGCTTTAGGCGGAACATGGCGTGCTCCTTTGGCACTCATCTCGATGCGAGATTGGTTGCGCCGAAGCTTGGCCGCGTTCGAGCCTTGGGTCCGTGATTGCGATCACTCTGGGTGCATGCGTGATCTGAATCACGCTGGTCCCGCCATCATGAGCATAGGGGGTTGCAGGAGAGCGAGCGCCGCTTACGAGAAGAACGCGATCTTTTCGGCTTGCGTCATCCTGCGGATTGGCGCCAGTGCGTCGTTGGCCGCAGTGCGGGGCTTTTGCAGCATGCCGCTGGCCAGGATGGTTGCGCCGAGTGATTGCTCGGGCAGGGGCGAGGGCATGGGCAATGTCGCGGTCGGCGCCGCGCCGAACGTTGCCGTGGCCGCCATTGCCATGGCCGGCTGCTCCATCACTTCGGCGGCGGCTTCTGCTATCGCATCGGTGAGGCGGGCGAGCGATTCCATTGCGATCGGCGCCTCGATGACGGGCTCCTCAACCTGCGGTGCGACGGCCGGCTCCACAGTGACCGGCTCAGGAACGTCGACGGCAACCGGCGGCGCGACGTCCGCGGCCACAGGCTCCGGGATCTCCGCAGCCATCTCCATGGGCTCGACGATTTCGTCGAACTCCGGATCGGGCGCGGCCATCTCCATCGCGATCGCCGCGAGCACGGCGTCGTCTTCGGCCTCCGCAGCGGCGTCGAGCGAGAACTCGTCCGTGATCTCCGCGACAGCGGCAGGCTCGGCGAGGCTTTCCTCGGCGACGGTGACGTCCGTCGCTTCCTCGGCGAGGGACATCGCGTCAGCAGCGCCGGCGGGTTCGTGCTCAGGAGCGACAGCGACATCCTGCGGCGCCTCCGTAAAAGCCACGGGTGCTTCGCTCGTCGGCGCTTCCGCGACCGGAGGCTGCGATTCCTGCACGGGAGCCGGGCCAGGCTCCACCGCCAAGCCGCCTGCGTCGGTCTGCTCGACCCGGTCTCTCAACAGATCGAAGGCGACCTTGAGGTCGCCGCGCGGGTCCATCGTGGAAACCTGGGCGCAGGCCGCCTCCATCGAGGCGAGCTGCGAATCAATCAGGTCGCAGATTCGGCTGTCGGCGCCGATCTCGCGCCAGCGCCACGAGATCTCCTTGATGATACGCACCCCGCGCGGGATCGCCGCGAGGCTGGCCTGGATCGCCGCGGGATCGACGGCCGCGATCGCGATCGTCTCAGCCTCGCGGATCGCGCGGCGAATCTCGACCAGCGCTTCGGGCAGGCGGTCCTCGACGACCGGTTGCCGCTGTGCCGCAAGGGTTTCCTCGATTTTCGCGACGGCATCGAGCACCATGCTGGTATCGGCGTTGCGGTTGCGCTTGGCGAATTCGCCGAGGAACCAGCGGCCGCGCGCGGTCTCCATAAAGGCTTCGCGGATCGCGTCGTAATCCTGCTCGTTCGGCTCGGCCGCACGGGCAGACATAGGCGAGAGGGCGAATGCTTCAGAGGCCATGTCAATCTCGTCGCGCAAATCACGGCGCGTTACAGTAACGATCACCACGATATCGACCGAATCGCAATTGGTTTGATGCTACCCGAATCACAAATCCCCACCACAGCGTCCGAGAAGCGGCGATTCGCCGTCCGCCTGGCGCTGTTCTATTCGGCGATGTTCGCGGTCTCGGGCACCCATCTGCCGTTCTTTCCGGTCTGGCTGAAGGCGGTCGGCGTCGATGCGGCCTGGATCGGCATCATCAACGCGGTGCCGGGAATCACGCGCTTCACCACCTTGCCTTACGCGACCGCCTTTGCGGAAAAGCGCCATGCGATTCGCGCCGGGATGGTGGCTTCGGTATTTGCGACCGCGGTGGGATTTGCGTTGCTCGGCGTGCTGCACCAGCCGCTGGCGCTGCTCGTGGTTTATGGGCTGATCTGCATCGTGTGGACGCCGGCAGTTCCGCTGACCGATGCGTACGCGTTGCGCGGGGTCGTTCGCTACGGCTTCGACTATGGGCCGGTGCGGCTGTGGGGATCGGCAGCTTTCGCCGCCGGGTCGCTTGCCTGCGGCTATCTCGTCGACAGCATCGCTGCGCGCGAGCTGATCTGGGTCATCGTCGCATGGGCTGTTGTAGCTGCGATCGCCGGCCTGTTGCTCGAGCCGCTTGTCGATGTCAGGCGAAAGGTCGCCGACAGGGACGCCGGCAAGGCGCTGCTGCGCGATGCCGGCTTCTGGCTGGTGATCGTGTCAGCCGCGCTGATCCAGGGCAGCCATGCCGCCTATTACGCGTTTTCCGCGATCAGCTGGCAGGCCCGGGGCCTCGGTGGGCTCACGATCGCAGGGCTCTGGACGCTGGGTGTGATCGCCGAGATTGTCGTGTTCGCGCTGTCGCCGCGCTTTTCGCTGCATCCGTCGTCGCTCATGGCGATCGGTGGTGCAAGCGCCGTCCTGCGCTGGGTGATCACAGCGCAGGATCCGCCGCTCGCGCTGCTTGCGGTGGTGCAGTTGGGACACGGGCTCAGCTTCGGCGTGACCATCGTCGGCACCATGACCCTGCTGGTGCAGCGCGTGCCCTCACATCAGATCGCGCGCGGGCAGGGCTATTATGCGGCGTGCAGCGGGCTGCTGGGCGCGACCACCTCGATCGCGTCAGGCGCGATCTACGCCCAGATCGGCGAGGGCGTGTACTACGTCATGGCGGCGATGGCCGGTGCCGGCGCGCTGCTGATCTGGTCGGCGCGGCAGCGGCTGAAATCTCAGCCCCAGAGCGAGGGCGCCGGCGGATAGACGAGGCTGTCGTCGTACCGCAGGGCGTGCTCGCGATCGCGCGCCAGCAGCAGGGGGCCGTCGAGATCGACGAAGCGCGCCTGCGGCGTCACCAGCATCGCCGGCGCCATCGACAGCGAGGTTGCGACCATGCAGCCGATCATGATCTCGAAGCCGAGCGCCTGCGCGGCATCGGCCATGGCGAGGGCCTCGGTGAGGCCGCCGGTCTTGTCGAGCTTGATGTTCACGGCGTCGTAGCGCTCGCGCAACGGTGCGAGCGAGTTACGGTCATGCACGCTCTCGTCGGCGCAGACCGCGAGCGGCCGCTTGATCCGGGCGAGCCGCCCGTCCTTGCCGGCCGGCAGCGGCTGCTCCACCAGGGTGACGCCTGCGGCCTCGCAGGCGGCGAGATTGTGCTCCAGATTGGCCTCGGTCCAGGCCTCGTTGGCATCCACGATCAGCTCGGACTCGGGCGCGGCCTTGCGCACCGCCGCGATCCTGGCGTCATCACCCTCGCCGCCGAGCTTGATCTTGAGCAGCGGCCGGTGCGCCGCTTTCGCCGTCGCCGCCGCCATGGCCTCGGGGGTGGCCAGCGAGATGGTGTAGGCCGTGGTGCGCTCGCCCGGCACCGGGCGGTCCAGGAGGCTCCACGCCCGCAGGCCCGCGGCCTTGGCCTCCAGGTCGATCAGGGCGCAATCCAGCGCATTGCGGGCCGCCCCAGGCGGCATGGCGGCCTGGAGCGCCTCCCGGTTAAGGCCGTTTGCCACAGCCGCCTGCATGGCCTGGATGGCCGCGAGCGTCGCCTCGGGGGTCTCGCCATAGCGGGGATACGGCACGCATTCGCCGCGGCCGGTCAGGCCGTTTTGGCTCACTTCGGCCACGACGGTCACGGCCTCGGTCTTGGCGCCCCGGCTGATCGTGAAGGTCCCCGCGATCGGGAAGCGTTCGATCCGGGCGATCAGGGCTGGAACTTTGCTGGAAGTCATTTTGAACTCTGGCGAAATCTGAACCTGCTGGTTACCTCTAGCAACTAACAATGGCCAGTTGGGGATACCTTTCCAGGTAAGGGCGCGTGCGCAACCATCCGATTTTGTCCGCCTCGGCACGGGAGCGGAGATCTTGAGCGGCGATCCGAAGCTGGAACGGATTGCCAAGGGCAACGCGCTGGCCCTCTGCGCCACTGGAACCTGGACCGCGAGCTTCGCGCCGGTCCTGGAGCGGATGGTCGCCGACGCGGAGAAGCTTGCCGGCGGCCCGCAGAGCGTGTTCATCGATGTCTCCGAGGTCTCCAAGCTCGACACCTTCGGCGCCTGGCTGATCGAGCGGCTGCGCCGCAGCCTCACGAAAGGCACGGTCGAGGCGCAGATCGCCGGCCTCTCGACCAATTATGCGAGCCTCGTCGACGAGGTGCGCCGGGTCCGGGCGACGCCCGTGATCGACGCCACCTCGATCACCATCACCGGCATGCTGGAGCAGATCGGCCGCGCTGTGGCCGGCGTCGCGGAGACGGTTGCCGGCCTTCTCGACATGCTCGGCGCAGTGCTCGCGGCGGCCGGGCGCACCCTGATTCACCCGCGGTCGTTCCGCCTGACCTCGACCGTGCATCATCTCGAGCAGGTCTGTTGGCGCGCGGTGCCGATCGTGGTGCTCATCACCTTCCTGATCGGCTGTATCATTGCGCAACAAGGCATCTTCCATTTCCGCAGGTTTGGCGCCGACATCTTCGTCGTCGACATGCTCGGCGTGCTGGTGCTGCGCGAGATCGGCGTCCTCCTGGTCGCGATCATGGTCGCGGGCCGCTCGGGCAGCGCCTACACCGCCGAGCTCGGCTCGATGAAGATGCGGGAGGAGATCGACGCGCTGCGCACCATGGGTTTCGACCCGATCGAGGTGCTGGTGCTGCCGCGCATGCTGGCGCTGGTGCTGGCGCTGCCGATTCTGGCCTTCCTCGGCGCCATGGCCGCGCTCTATGGCGGCGGTCTCGTCGCCTGGCTCTATGGCGGCGTCGATCCCGAAGCCTTCCTGCTGCGCCTGCGCGACGCCATCTCGATCGACCATTTCATCGTCGGCATCGTCAAGGCGCCGGTAATGGCCGCCGTGATCGGCATCGTCGCCTGCGTCGAGGGGCTTGCGGTGCAGGGCAGCGCGGAATCGCTCGGACAGCACACGACGGCATCCGTCGTGAAGGGCATCTTCTTCGTCATCGTGATGGACGGCGTGTTCGCCATCTTCTTCGCCTCGATCGGGATGTGACGATGGCGCAAGAACTTCAAAACGCGATCCAAAATCCCATCATTCGCGTCCGCGACATCACCGTGCAGTTCGGCGCGACGCGCGTGCTCGACGGGCTGAACCTCGACGTCAGGCGCGGCGAGATCCTAGGCTTTGTCGGACCCTCCGGCGCTGGCAAGTCGGTGCTGACGCGCACCATCATCGGCCTGGTGCCGAAAGTCGCCGGCAGGATCGAAGTTTTCGGCGTCGATCTGGACTCCTCCAGCACGTCGCAGCGGCGCAATGTGGAGCGGCGCTGGGGCGTGCTGTTCCAGCAAGGCGCGCTGTTCTCCTCGCTGACCGTGCGGCAGAACATCCAGTTTCCGATGCGCGAATATCTGCGCGTCTCGCAGCGGCTGATGGACGAGATCACCATCGCCAAGCTCACCATGGTCGGCCTCAAGCCCGAAGTGGCCGAGCGCTTTCCCTCGGAGCTGTCCGGCGGCATGATCAAGCGCGTGGCGCTGGCGCGTGCGCTGTCGCTCGATCCGGACCTCGTCTTCCTTGACGAGCCGACCTCCGGCCTCGATCCGATCGGCGCCGGCGACTTCGACGAACTGGTCAGGACGCTGCAGCGGACTTTGGGCCTGACGGTTTTCATGGTAACGCACGACCTCGACAGCCTTTACACAGCTTGCGACCGCATCGCCGTTTTAGGGAACGGTAAGATCATTGCGGCAGGGTCGATCGCCGACATGCAGGCCTCGCAGCATCCCTGGCTGAGGCAATATTTCCATGGCAAGCGCGCTCGCGCGGTGATGGGCTGAGGTGCCGGAGTAGCTGATGGAAACGCGCGCAAATTACGTGCTGATCGGGTCGTTCACGCTGGCTGTCATCGCCGCCGCGATCGGCTTCGTGCTGTGGTTCCAGTCGCTGCACACCACCAAGCAGCGCAGCCCCTTCCGCGTCGTGTTCGAGGGCCCGGCGGCGGGCCTGCGCAACGGCGGCAGCGTCAATTTCAACGGTATCCGGGTGGGCGAAGTGGTCTCGGTGAAGCTCGACAACCCGCGGCGGGTTGTCGCACTCGCCATGATCGAGAACAACACGCCGCTGCGCAAGGACACCCTGGTCGGCCTCGAATTCCAGGGCCTGACCGGCGTTGCCGCGATCTCACTCAAGGGCGGCGAGGAGGCGGCACCGCCGCCCCCGCTGGACGA
Source organism: Bradyrhizobium sp. Kon10 (assembly GCF_055807395.1). Classification (NCBI taxonomy): domain Bacteria; kingdom Pseudomonadati; phylum Pseudomonadota; class Alphaproteobacteria; order Hyphomicrobiales; family Nitrobacteraceae; genus Bradyrhizobium; species Bradyrhizobium sp. Kon10. The sequence goes on from NZ_JBVVOZ010000013.1 coordinate 162,783, forward strand.
GGACGGCATCCCGACACTGACGGCCGATCCCAACAAGCTCCAGGACGTCACCGAGGCGATCCGCGGCACGCTCCAGAACATCAACAAGATCGTCGCCGACAATCAGGAATCGGTGAAGAACTCGCTGAAGAACCTCGAGACCTTCACCAACTCGCTCGCCCGCAACTCCGAGAAGATCGACGGCGTCATGGCCAAGGTCGACGGCGTGATGCTCAAGGCCGACAACCTCATGCTCGGGCTCAACACGCTCGCCGGCGGCAAAGACGGGGGCGAGCTGTTCCTGGCCGTGAAGTCGATCCGCGAACTCGCCGACGATTTCGACAAGCGCTCCGGCGCACTGATGACCGATGGCCGCCGCACGCTCGGCGACATCAGCCGCGCCGTGAACAATTTCGACCGCAACCCCACCCGCGTGCTGTTCGGCGCCAGTAACAACGCGCCGCCAGCCGCAGCTCCGCCGCCGGCCGAGCCGCCGAAGCCGGCGCCGGCGAACGAGCGCAGGCGGCAGTAGGGCATCTCTCTCCTCCGTCATTGCGAGCGAAGCGAAGCAATCCAGACTGTCTCCGAGGAGGCAGGCAGCCTGGATTGCTTCGTCGCAAGGGCTCCTCGCAATGACCGAGCTTGTGGGGGCGTTGTAATTTCCCAACGCGCAGGCGTCGCTGCTCCGATGACGAGCCCAAACAAAAACGGAGGCCGTTAGGCCTCCGTTTTCTCATTCCTATTCGGCGCTATCCGCGTCTTACCCCAGCCGTCCCCCGGCGTGCGCGAGCAGGGTGTAGACCAGGCCCGTCTCCGAGGTCAGGTGGTTGCGCAGCTCCTGCGGGCCGCGGCCGTCGCGGGCGACTTCGTCGAGCAGGCGTTCGAATTCGACGACATAGCGGTCGACCGTTCCCTTGAAGTTGCGGTCGGAGCGATACTTGCGGGCGACCTCGTCGAACGCCTTCTGGCCGGCGGGCGTGTAGAGGCGCTTGGTGAAGGCCTTGTTCTCGCCGCGCTGGTAGCGGTCCCACATCTCGGCGGCGAGGTTGCGGTCCATCAGCCGGCCGATGTCGAGCGACAGCGATTCCAGCGGATTGCTGCCACCCTGCGGGGACTGCGGAGCGGGTGCCGCGCGGCCACGCGGGGCCTCACGTCCGCTCGGAGCGGCCGGGTTGCCGTCGGTGCGGTTCAACAGGTCGGACAGCCAGCCGTCGCGGCCCTGGTCGCTATTGCCGGCAGGCGCGACCGGCGGCGCTTCGGTGCGGCGCGCGGCAGGTCCGCCGAGGTCCGGCGGCGGCAGCGTCGCGGCGCTGGCGCTCTCGCGGATGCGGGTTTCGCTGCCGCGGCCGCCAGCCGTTGCCAGCATCGGCTCTTCCTGGCGCTGCACGGTGGCCCGACCGGTCGTGGTGACGTCGAGGCCGCGGCCATGCTGGGCCACGATGCGGTTGAGCTCGGCGAGCGCCTCGATCTGGTCGACGATCACCTTGCGCATCTGCGCGGTGCTCTCGGCGGCCTCCTGCGGCATTTCGAGCACGCCGCGGCGCAGCTCGTTGCGGGTGGCTTCGAGCTCGTTGTGCATCTCGAACGCCATCTGCTTCATGCTGGCGACGAGGTTGCCGAACTTCTCGGCCGACTGCTTGAACATCGCATCCGCCTCGTCGGTGGTCTGGCGGTAGATGTCGTGCATCGATTCGATGGTCTGGCGATGCTCCTCTTCGGATGCCGACCGTACCGCCTCGAACTGGCGGGTGATCGCGGCGGAGCCTGCGCCGGCGGTCTCCGCCACCACGCGGGCGATGTCCCGGGCACGCTCTTCGGCGGCGGCCAGCGATTCATCGAGCAGGCCGGTGAAGCGCGACAGCCGCTGGTCGAGATCGGTCGTGCGCAGGTCGATCGTGGTGACGAGCGATTCCAGCGCCAGCTTGCGTTCGGCGAGCGAGGCGGTGGTGTTCTTGTTGCTCTGCTCGACGACCTGGGCGGCATCGACCAGCGCCTTGCCGTGCGCGTCGAACTGGGTCGACAGCTCGCCGAGATCCTGCAGCGCCCGCGTCGTCTTCGTGTTGAAGACGTTGAGCTGGTCTTCCAGGTTCTGCGTCGCCGCGCCGTTGCGCGAGGTGACGTCGTTCATCGCCGAGACGAAGTCGGCGACACGCGTCACCAGCGCCCGCTCGAGCGAGTTGAGGTTGTCGTGCGCACCGGTCAGCACCTCCTGGAGGAGGATATTGCCTTCGCGCAGACGCTCGAACAGGGCGACCGTGTCGGTGCGCAGGATCTTGCTGGTCTCCTGCATCTCGGTGACCGCAGCGATCGAGACCTGGCGCGACTGGTCGATCGCCGCGCGGGAGGACTGCTCGAGGTCCTTGAGCGACTTGTTGACCGCGCCGGTCGCTATCTCGCTCGCCGCGTTGATGGTGCGCGCCACTTCGGAGCCGTTGCCCATCATGGTCTGCGAGAATGCGTGGCCGCGCGTCTCGATCGACTTCAGCGCGTCGGAGGTGACGCGGTCGATGTCGAGCGTGAGCTGGCTGGTCTTCGAGCCGATCGCGTCCACGAGCGAGCCGCGCTTGGCGTCGATCATGTTGGCGAGACGGTCGGCCTGCTGCTGCACATAGGTGACGATCTCGTCGGTCTTGCCGGTCATGGCCTGGCCGAAGCTGGAGCTGGCGGCGAGCACCGAGCGCTCGACGTCCGCCGAACTCGACTTGACCCGCGAGCTCGCCTCGTTGGAGGCATTGATCAGCGCGTTCTGGGCATTCAGCGCGCTGGTCTGGATGTCGTTGGTGGCGTTGGTCGTGGCCGTGCTCAGCGTGCGCTCGATCTCGGTCGAAATCGTGCGGATCTGGCTGGCGGCGTCGGCCGATGTCGAGGTCAGTGAGCTCTGCGCCTCACGCGCGCTGTTCAGGATTGTCGAGGCGGTGTCGGCGCCGACCGAGGTCAGCGTGCGCTCGATATCCGTGGTCAGCGACTTGATCTGGCTCGCCGCGTCAGTCGACGCGGAGATCAATGTGCCCTGGGCTTCGCGCACGCCGCTGGTGAGCGCCTCGATGGTGGCGCCGCCGGCGGTGGCCAGCGCGCGCTGCATCTCGGCTGCGAGCGAGCGGACCTGACTGGTCTGCTCTGCCGAGACCGAGAGCAGGGTGCTCTGGGCGTCGCGGGCGCTGGTGGTGATCGTCTCGGCGGTCGACTGGCCGACCTGCGAGAGCGAGCGATGCACTTCGGCCGCGAGCGACTTGACCTGGCTAGCCGCATCCGAGGATGCCGTGACGAGTGTGTTCTGCGCTTCGCGGGCGCCGCTCGTGATGGTCTCGGCCGTGGCGGTACCCGCCATCGAAAGCGAGCGCTGCACGTCGGAGGAGAGTGCCTTGATCTGGTTGGCGGTCTCGCTCGAGGCCGCGATCAGCGCACTCTGTGCGTCGCGGGCGCCGGCGGTGATCGATTCCGCCGTGGTACTGCCGGCCAGCGACAGCGAACGCTGCACGTCTGCGGTCAGCGTCTTGACGTGGTTGGCTGCGTCCGAGGAGGCGGTGACGAGCGTGGTCTGCACCTCGCGCGCGCCGGCCAGGATCGAGGCCGCGGTGGCCGAACCTGCCGCCGACAGCGTGCGTTCGACGTCGGCCGCGAGCCCCTTGATCTGGTTCGAGGCATCGCCTGACGCCGCGACCAGGGTCGACTGCGCCTCGCGGGCGCTGCTCAGGATCGAGTTCGCAGCACCGGTGCCGACCGCGGTCAGCGCGCGCTCGACCTCGGCGGAGGTCATCTTGAGCTGGGCGTTGACGTCGGAGGAGACCGTCATCAGCGACTGCTGCGCGGTGCGGGCGCCGGTCTGGATGGTCTCGCTGGTGTTGACCACGAGGTTGGTGAGCGAGCGCTCGGCGTCCTCGACATGCGAGCGGATCGCGGTCGAGATCATCTCGGCGCGGGACATCATGTCCTCGCTGGCCTGGCGTCCGCTGCTCTCGATGCGGCCGGCGACCGCCTCGACGCGCGAGCCGAGCAGGTCTTCGAACTGGGCCACGCGGACGTCGATGTCGCTGGCGACAGAGCCGACCTTGGTCTCGATGGCGTGCTGGATATCCTGGAAGCGCGCCGTGACCGTGTCGGTCAGATGCATGCTGCGGCCGTCGATCAGTTCGGCGACGCTGGTGATGCGGCGGTCGACTGCTTCGATCGCCTGCGCGGTGCCGTCGGTGAGCGTCGAGGTCAGCAGGGTCAGGCGGGTGTCGATCGACTGCACGGCCTGCGAGGCGCCGTTGCTCAGGGCGCTCGTCAGATAGGAGAGGCGGCTGTCGACGGACTCCAGCGCCTGCGATGCGCCGCTGTTGAACGTGGTCGTGAGATGCGTCAGCCGCGTATCGATCGCCTGGATCGTCTGCGAGGCGCCGTCGGTGAGCGTCGTCGTGAGATTGGTGAGACGGGAGTCGATGGATTCGAGGGCCTGCGATGCGCCACCGGTGAGCGTCGTCGTGAGGTGCGTCAACCGGGTGTCGACCGACTGAATAGCCTGCGCGGCACCATCGGTCAGCGACATCGCCAGCGTGTTGAGACGCCCGTCGATGGTCTCGGTGACGGATTTGGCGCGGGTGTCGAACGACTCTTCGAGCGCGGCGACGCGGCCGACGAGCTGCTCGTCGAACGTCTTGATGTGGCCTTCGATCGTGCCGTCGAGGCTGGCGATCTTGCCGTTCAGCGAGGCATCGAGGTTGGTGACACGTTCGCCGATCGTGGTCTCGAACTGCACCAGGCGCTGGTCGAGCACAGCCGTGATCGCGCCGCCGTTCGAGGTGAAGCGGGTGTCGAAATTATCGACATAGGTCTTCAGGGTTTCGGCAATGTCCTGCGTGCGCTGGCCCATGCGGTCGACGATCTCGCCGCCGAAGGTCTTCACGGTGCGGTCGAACTCGGAGATGTGGCGCGTGATCAGCGCACCCAGCGTGCCGGAATCGCGGGCGAACTTCTCGACCAGCTCCGAACCCTGGTTCTTCACCAGCTCATCGAACGCGCTCATCTGGAGCGAGAGTGAGTCGTGCGCGGTCTCGGTCTGGCTGACGACCTTGGCGACCAGCGTGTTGACGGTGGCGTCGAGCGCCTCGCTCGCCTTGTCGCCGGAGGTCATGATCTGGCCGGCGAGCCGGTTGCCGGCGTCGTCGATCTTGGCGGAGATGTCGTTGGAGCGCAGCTCGAGCTCGAGCAGCAGCGAGTCCGACGAATTCTTCAGGCTGTCGTGCACCTGCTCGGTGCGCTCGGAGATGCCGTCGACGATCGCGGCGGAACGCTGCTCGAACTCGCCGGTGATGCGGTCGATGCGCTCGTTGAGCATCTCGTGGACGCGGTCGGCGAGGTCGACGAACTCGTCGTGGACGTGGCCGGTCTTGAAGTTGAGGCTGGTGGTCAGCCGCTCGCTGGCGTCGAGCACCGCGCGCGTGGTCTCGGCGCTGGCTTCCTCGAGGCGATCGAGCAGGTCGCCGCCGCGCTCGCCGAGCGCCAGGATCATGTTGTCGCCGGCGTTGCTCAGTGCCCCCGTGATGTGGGCGCCGCGCTCTTCCAGCGCGCCGGTGATGGACTTGGCAACCTCGTCGACGCGCGAGGCGATAGCATCCGAGATCAGCGCGATGTCGTGACGCAAATCGATCTGCACGCCGGAGATGGCGCTGCGGACCTGTTCGGCCTGGCCGACCAGGTTGTCGCGCTGGTGCGCGATGTCCTGGAGCAGGGCGCGGATGCGCACTTCATTGTCGGAATAGGCGCGTTCGAGCGCCGCGACCTCGTTGGCGACCAGTGTCTCGAGCTCGCCGGCGCGCGCGATCGCGCGCTCGATGCCGTCGCCCATCGCCGCGACCTCGCGGCGGATCGCCTGACCGACCGTGACCATGGAATCGGAGGCCGAGCCTTCCGGCTCGGAGAAGCGGATCGCTACCTGCGCCATCGCCTGCGCGACCGAGCTCATTTGCTGGCCGCGCCAGACGAGGCTCGCCAGGAAGAAGAACAGCATGATCGGCGCGAAGAACATCGTGACGAGGCCGGCGATGGCCAGCACGCCGCCGCTCTGGCCCATGGCGGCCTGGATCGAGGGCAGGAAACCGACCGTCAGCGCGGCGCAAGCCGCAAGCCAGATCACGGTGAAGATCGTTGCGCCCGTGTAGACGCTGCGGGCAGGGCGTCCGGTTTGCAAGGACTGGAGCAGCTGGCCGATGGTCTCGCGGTCGTCATTGGCGGCGCGACGCGACGCGCGCGGCTCCTCGACCGGATCGAACACGTTGCGCTCGTTCGCGGCAGGCCGCGTGTCGAACGCCGGCTCGTCGAATACGGGCGGCATCGGCGGCGCCACCGAGGGCGCCGATTCGTTCCGCGCCGAGGCGCTGCGGCTGGTATCCGCGGCCGTGTCGCTGATGTTCAGAGCTTCCTGGATCGCAGAAAGCGCAACTTCTGTGGGGTCTTTGACCTTTTTCGGAGTGTTCGCCATGTTCAGTCCGAGCCCTCGTTACTTGTACGCGTCCCCCCGCGAGCCCTGCGCGCTACGCAAGCCCACAGACCGGATCATGCCGCTTGCGCGGATCTCCGAGCCGTCCCCACCCGGACGGCTTGTCCGCCAATTTCTCCAACATCCTATTGGCAGAGCGTCGCGAATGAAATGGCTGCGATTAAGACAATCTTAATCATCGTTAACAGGATCGGGCCGTAACGCCTTAGCCCTGAATGAAATTTTCCACCGAACTCGGCGGATTGCGGCAACTTTTCGTCAATAAACCGGCGGAATTGAGTAAAACCGCCCCAACGCTTCGTTAACCATTTCCATGCTTGGGTGAGGCCAAAGCTCACCGCCGGACCGGCGGACATCCGCGATGCCGGGGCCCGCGCCATGACGCCTGAACTGCAACGGATGGACTGGATGCCTTCGCCCCCGCTTGCGCCCATCGACCGCCCGCTCGATTTCGACCACCTCTCGCGCATGACGCTTGGCGACACCGAGCTGGAACAGGAAGTGCTTGCGATGTTCGCCGAGCAGGCGGTCCGCCTGCTTGCGGCGATGACGGCACTGCCGGCCGAGACCGGCGCGCTCGCGCACAAGCTCAAGGGCTCGGCGCGCGGGATCGGCGCCTTTGCAGTCGCCGATGCGGCCGCAAGCCTCGAGACCGCGATCCGGACCGGCCACAACCGGCCCCATGCCTTCGCCGCGCTGAAAGAGGCGGTGGCCGAGGTCCGCGCCGCGATCGCCGCCATCCTGAAGCATTAGGCCGGCGACCCGCCGTGTACGGATGGCTTGCGCACTAGCGCCGGCCTGACCGACCCGTTATAGGACAGCCCGGACCCTCCTTTTTCCCAAGATCGCGGCAGCACGAGCACACATGGCCAAAATTCACTTTGTCGATCACAAGGGCGAAACCCGTACGGTGGACGTCGAGAACGGCGCGACCGTGATGGAAGCCGCCATCCGCAACAGCATTCCCGGCATCGAAGCCGAATGCGGCGGCGCCTGCGCCTGCGCGACCTGCCATGTCTATGTCGACGAAGCCTGGCGCGAGAAGGTGGGCAGCCCGACGCCGATGGAAGAGGACATGCTCGACTTCGGCTTCGACGTGCGCCCGAACTCGCGGCTGTCCTGCCAGATCAAGGTGAGCGACGAGCTCGACGGGCTCGTGGTGTCGACGCCGGAACGTCAGGCCTGAGCACGCCTCTCTTCCGTTCTATGCGGCTGGCGGCGCGACCTCGAGGCCGCGCTTGTGCCAGGGTCTCAGTTTCTCGATCACCTCTGCGGTGAGCGGCGCGGGCCGCCGTGTCGCTTCGTCGAGCATGACGCCGACCGAAACCGCCGACGCGATGCATTTGCCTTCCGAAAACACGACCTGCTCGAAGGTCACGGACGTTCGTCCCAGCTTCACCACCCCGAGGCCGAGCTCGATCGTGCCCGGCCAGCGCAGCTCGGCGCGGAAATGCATGTCGAGCCGCACCATGATCCAGGCGAGGCCCGGCGGGGTCAGCCCGTATTCGGGAAGCTTCATCAGCGTGACGCGGCCGGTCTCGAAATAGGTGGCGTAGACCGCGTTGTTGACGTGCTGGTTGGGGTCGAGGTCGCCGAAGCGGACGTTGTCGCTGAGGCGAAACGGAAAGTCCTCCAGGCGCGGCGTCGTATCGAGGCGGCTTGGTGCGTTCACCGATTGATCTCCGTCATATCCATCCACCTTACATCCCAGTTGTTTTGAGCGGGCAAGTGGGGGCGGTTGCGGGGCGCTCCTGCTTTTATGCCTTCCCTGATCCATCCCCGTTGGTTAGACAGGCAGGGTCACCTCTGCCCGCCGGGCGCCGTCCAACCGATAATGACCGATAAAGAGACGAGATGAGCGACGTGATCAAAACCGATGTGCTGATTATTGGCGCCGGCCCCTGCGGTCTGTTCGCCGCCTTCGAGCTTGGCCTTCTCGACATGAAGGTGCATTTCATCGACATCCTCGACAAGGTCGGCGGTCAGTGTGCCGAGCTCTATCCGGAAAAACCGATCTACGACATTCCCGGCATTCCGCAGGTCTCCGGCCAGGGCCTCACCGATGCGCTGATGGAGCAGATCAAGCCGTTCCACCCGACCTTCCATCTCGGCGAGATGGTCGAAACCGTGGAGAAGATCGGCGATCCCCTGTTTCGCTGCACCACGGACACGGGCAAGGTGTTCGAGTGCAAGGTGGTGGTGATCGCGGCCGGCGGCGGCTCGTTCCAGCCCAAGCGCCCGCCGGTGCCCGGCATCGAGGCCTATGAAGGAAGCTCGGTGCACTACGCGGTGCGCAAGATGGAGATTTTCCGCGACAAGAACGTGCTGGTCGTCGGCGGCGGCGATTCCGCGCTCGACTGGACGCTCAATCTGCATCCGCTCGCCAAGCGCATCACGCTCCTGCATCGGCGCGACGATTTTCGCGCGGCTCCCCACAGTGTCGAGCAGATGCGTGCGCTGGTCGCGGCCGGCAAGATGGATCTCCGGATAGGCCAGGTCACTGCGCTCTCCGGCGCCGATGGCAAGCTGGCCGGCGCCACCGTCAAGGGCAACGACAACGCGATCACCGAGGTCGCCTGCGATGCCATGCTGCCGTTCTTCGGACTGACAATGAAGCTCGGTCCGGTCGCGAACTGGGGCATCGCGCTCGAAAATAATCTGGTGCCTGTCGAGACGTCAGCGTTCGAGACCAACGTGCCCGGCATCTTCGCGATCGGCGACATCAACACCTATCCAGGCAAGATCAAGCTGATCCTGTGCGGCTTCCACGAAGGCGCGCTGATGTCGCAAAAAGCCCACCGCTACGTCTATCCGGAGAAGCGGTTGGTGTTCCAGTACACGACCTCGTCGTCCAGCCTGCAAAAGAAGCTTGGTGTCAACTAACCGCCGCGGGAGCGAGAGGGCACGCCCCATGTTTCGGGTGCTGGAATCGTTCGCGAAATCGCCGTAGTGTCCGGCCATTCAGTCTTGGCTAGCAAGGTCGTTGGCTCAGCAGGGTGATCATAATGCGGACTCTCTTTACCGGCATTCGGCTGCTTCCGTTTCTCGCGCTCGCGCTGTCGCTCGGTGCGACGAACCCGGCCGCGGCGCAAGCGCCGGCCCAGCCGACCGCCGCAGGCCTCTGGCAGAAGGTGGAAGACGGCAAAACGGTCGGATGGTTCCTCTTCATCGACCACAACGGCGTATTCGAAGGCGTGATCGCGAAAACCTTTCCGCGTCCCGGCGACGATCCGAACGAGGTCTGCGCGAAATGCACCGACGATCGCAAGAACGCACCGGTGCTCGGCCTTTCTTTCATCCGCGACATGAAGCGCGACGGATTGAAGTATGACGGCGGCAATGTGGTCAATCCGCGCGACGGCAACATCTGGAAAGCCAAGATGACGGTGAGCCCGGACGGCCAGACGCTGACCATGCGCGGCTTCCTGGGCATCTCCCTGTTCGGCAAGGACGAGACGTGGACGCGGCTGCCCGACGCCAACATCGCCCAGGTCGATCCCGCCATCGTCGCGAAATATTTGCCCGCACAGGCCGCCGCCACCAAGCCGCCGCCCGCGCCGTCGGCGAAGAAGGGCGGCGCGATGATGATGGCGCCGGCCGCGAGGCAGTAGGGGCACTCCACGCCGCTGTCATTCCCCGCAAAGGCGGGGAATCCAGCACGCCGCGGCTTCTGCGAATCCTCGCCGCCTTCTCCGGAATACTGGAGCGCCGCTCGTGCGGGCGACAACGGCCGAGTGTGTGGCTCGCGCCGCGCTGTCGCGGCAGTAGTTCCCCGGAATGTGCGTTGGCGCCGGATTTGCATAGCGTTCGTCAAAGCCGCTGGGGGAATGAGTCGCTATGTCCACGCCTGCCGCCATTGCGCGGGGCGCGAACGGCGTTGGCTGTCCCTCGCGGCGGTGTCCTCGATCCGCGGGAAGACGACATGAGACCTGCAAGACCGTGTGCGGCCAGTTTGCTGGGGCTGATGCTGGTGCTGGCGACATCGGCGCTCGCGCGAGACGACGGTCGCTACGCCAACTCCCCCTTAAAGCCCTGGTTTCAGGGCCTGCGCAGCGAATACGGGCAGTGCTGCTCGGATGCCGACGGCTATATCGTGGCCGACGTCGATTGGGAGTCCGATCAGGGGCACTACCGCGTGCACCTTGACGAGGAGTGGGTCATCGTGCCCGACGGCGCCGTGATCGCCGAGCCGAACAAGATCGGCCGCACCATGGTCTGGAAGCACTATATCGATGGTCACCCGCACGTGCGCTGCTTCATGCCGGGCAGCATGACCTAGGACTTGCGCGTCATTCCGGGTTCGCGGCGCTGCCGCGTCGGAACGACGGCGTGTCAATCCAACGAGCCTGGCTCTCCGCGCTTAAGCTGCCCGCGCTCAGGTTACCGGCGCCGGATTGAACAGCGTGAGATCGTTGTGGATGCCCCAGCGGTCCGACCACGGCTTGGTGCGGCCAGAGGCGACGTCGAGGATCAGACGGAACAGGTCCCAGCCGGTTTCCTCGATGGTCTTCTCACCAGTCGCGATATGGCCGGCATCGAAATCGATCAGGTCCTTCCAGCGCCGCGCGAGTTCGCTGCGGGTCGCGACCTTGATCACCGGCGCCGCCGCCAGGCCGTAGGGCGTGCCGCGGCCGGTGGTGAACACTTGCAGCGTCATGCCGGAGGCGAGCTGAAGCGTCCCGCAGATGAAGTCGGACGCAGGCGTCGCCGCAAACAGCATGCCCTTCTGCGTCGCCTTCTCGCCGGGCGAGAGCACCCCGGTGATCGCGCTCGAGCCGGACTTGACGATCGAGCCCAATGATTTTTCGACGATATTCGCCAAGCCGCCCTTCTTGTTGCCGGGCGTGGTGTTGGCGCTGCGGTCGGCGCCGCCGCGGGCGAGATAGGAATCGTACCAGGCCATCTCGCGCACCAGCGCGCGGCCGACGTCCTCGTTGATGGCGCGTCGCGTCAGGAGCTGGATCGCGTCGCGCACTTCCGTCACTTCGGAGAACATCACGGTGGCACCGGCGCGCACCAGCAAGTCGGCGGCGAAGCCGACGGCGGGGTTCGCGGTGACACCGGAGAAGGCGTCGCTGCCGCCGCATTGCAGGCCGATCACGAGATCGGAGGCTGGGCAGGTCTCGCGGGTGCGCTTGTCGAGGATCTTCAGCCGCGCCTCGGCCTGGGTCATGATCGCGTCAACGATGGCGCCAAAGCCGTCGAACGCCTCGTCCTGCATCCGCACGATGGCATCGCTGACGCCTTCCGGTACCAGCCGCTCCGGCGCGAGCTTTTCGCATCCCAGGCTGATGACCAGAATCTCGCCGCCGAAATTCGGGTTGAGCGCGATGTTTTGCAGCGTGCGGATCGGAATCACCGCATCGGGCGCGTTGATCGCGACGCCACAGCCATAGGCATGCGTCAGCGGCACGACATCGTCGACGTTCGGATATTTCGGCAGCAACTCGGCGCGGATGCGCTTCACCGCATATTCCATCGTGCCCTTGACGCATTGCACGGAGGAGGAGATGCCGAGGATGTTCTTGGTGCCGACCGAGCCGTCGGAGTTGCGAAAGCCCTCGAACGTGAAACCCTCGAGCGGCGGCAGCGGTGCGGGCACGGCCGTGGAGATCTCGAGCTTGTCGAGGGCAGGGGCCTCCGGCATGCGGATGCGGGCTTCGTCGACCCATTCGCCGGCGAGGATCGGGGCGAGCGCATAGCCGATCACCTCGCCATAGCGGACGATCGGCTGATCTTGCGCGATGTCGACCAGCGCCGTCTTGTGCCCTTGCGGGACGAAGGCGCGCAAGCTCAGCCCGCAGGCGAAGCGCGAGCCGGCGGGAAGCCCGAAATCATTGACCACGATCGCGACGTTGTCGCGCTCGTTGAGCTTGATGTAGCGGGGCTGCTCTTTCGCTGCGACTGACTGGTCCATCTGCTTTGCCTCAGAAACCGACGCCGTAGGGTGGGCAAAGGCGCAACGCGCCGTGCCCACCATGCTTCACACCGAACGTAGGGTAGCTCGCTTCGCTTTGCCCACCCTGCGATATCTTCCCCTTGGTTAGCCGGGGAAGGTGTAGGCCGTCTTCACCGTGGTGTAGAACTCGCGTGCGTAGGAGCCCTGCTCGCGGGCGCCGTAGCTCGAACCCTTGCGGCCGCCGAACGGCACGTGATAGTCGACGCCGGCGGTCGGCAGATTGACCATCACCATGCCGGACTCGCTGTTGCGCTTGTAATGCGAGGCGTATTTCAGGCTGGTGGTGCAGATGCCGGAAGCGAGGCCGAACTCGGTGTCGTTGGAGATCGCGAGCGCCTCGTCGTAGTTCTTGGCGCGAATGACGGTCGCCACCGGCCCGAAGATTTCTTCGCGCGCGATCCGCATGTTGTTGTTGGCTTCCGTGAACAGCGCCGGCTGGAGGTAGAAGCCGGGCGTCTCGCGCTTGAGCAGTTCGCCGCCCCAGGCGAGCTTGGCGCCCTCGTCCTGGCCGATCTTGATGTAGCGCAGGTCCTGGTCGAGCTGGCTCTGGTCGACCACGGGACCGATATGCACGCCGGCCTTGAGTGCGTCGTCCACCGACAGGCCTTTCAGGCGCTCGGTCATCGCCGCGATGAAGCGGTCGTGAATGCCTTCGGTGACGATCAGGCGCGAGGAGGCGGTGCAGCGCTGGCCGGTCGAGAAATAGGCGCCGTTGACGGCGACCTCGACGGCGGTCTTGAGGTCGGCGTCGTCGAGTACGACCAGCGGATTCTTGCCGCCCATCTCGAGCTGGAATTTCTTCATGTTGCTCGAGGTCACGCAGGCCTGCGCGATCTTGCGGCCGGTCTGCACCGAGCCCGTGAAGGTGATCGCCGCGACGTCGGGATGTTCGAGCAAGGTCTGACCGACCACCGAGCCGGAGCCGACCACGAGATTGAACACGCCGGCGGGAATGCCGGAGCGACTGATGATCTCCGACAGTGCATGGCCCGAGCCCGGCACCAGCTCAGCCGGCTTGAACACCACAGTGTTGCCGTAGCAGAGCGCGGGCGCGATCTTCCAGGCCGGGATCGCAATCGGGAAATTCCAGGGCGTAATCATGCCGACAACGCCCATCGGCTCGCGGGTGAGCTCGACGTCCAGCCCGGGACGGACGGAGGCGCCCTTTTCGCCCATCAGGCGCAGCGCCTCGCCGGCGAAGTACGCAAAGATCTGGCCGGCACGTCCGACCTCGCCGATGCCTTCGGGCAGGGTCTTGCCTTCCTCGCGGGCGAGCAGACGCCCGAGCTCTTCCTTGCGGGCGAGGATTTCGAGCGAGATCTTGTTCAGCGCGTCAAAGCGCTCCTGCGGGGTCGAGCGCGCCCAGGCGGGGAAGGCGGCCTTGGCCGCGGCGATCGCCTTCTCGGTCTGGGCCTTGTCGGCCTTGGCGTATTCGCCTACCACGTCACCCGTATTGGAGGGGTTGATGTTCTTGGTGATTCCGGAGCCATCGACCCATTCGCCGCCGATGAAGTTTTTCAGGATCGCTGTCATCTTTTTCCTCCAGGGAAGGTTTCTTAACGCACGAGGCAGGGACGCTTGTCGTCGAAGGTCCAGCCGGGGATCAGGTCCTGCATGGCAATAGCGTCATCGCGGGCACCGAGTCCATGCTGCTTGTAGAGCTCATGAGCGGCCTCGATGGCGGCGCGGTCGATTTCGATGCCGAGGCCGGGTCTGTCCGGCACCATGATCTTGCCGCCCTTGATCTGGAGCGGCTCCCTGGTCAACGCCTGGCCGTCTTGCCAGATCCAGTGGGTGTCGATCGCGGTGACCTTGCCCGGCGCAGCGGCACCCACATGCGTGAACATGGCAAGCGAGATGTCAAAATGGTTGTTGGAATGCGAGCCCCAGGTCAGGCCGTTGTCACGGCAGGTCTGGGCCACGCGCACCGAGCCTTGCATGGTCCAGAAATGGGGGTCGGCCAGCGGAATGTCCACCGCGCCCAGGCGCAGCGCATGGGAGAGCTGCCGCCAGTCGGTCGCGATCATATTGGTCGCGGTCGGAAGACCCGTGGCGCGGCGGAACTCGGCCATGATCTCGCGGCCGGAGAATCCGGCCTCGGCGCCGCAGGGATCCTCAGCATAGGCGAGGATGCCGTGCATGTCCTTGCAGAGCCGGATCGCCTCGTCGAGCGACCATGCGCCGTTCGGGTCCAGCGTGACGCGCGCGTTGGGAAACCGCTTTGCGATTGCCGTGACCGCCTCGATCTCCTGCTCGCCGCGGAGTACGCCGCCCTTCAGCTTGAAATCGGCGAAGCCGTAATGATCCTGGGTGGCTTCGGCGAGCCGCACCACCGTCGCCGGCGTCATCGCCTCCTGGTGGCGGAGGTTGAACCAGTCGGGCTTGCCGGTCTCGCCGTTGACGTAGTCGAGCTTTGATTTGCTGATGTCGCCGACGAAGAAGAGATAGCCGAGCGTCTCGACGCTCTTGCGCTGCTGGCCTTCGCCGAGCAAGGCCGCGACGGGCAGATCAAGATGCTGCCCGAGCAGGTCGAGCAGCGCCGACTCCACGGCCGTGACGGCGTGGATCATGACGCGGAGATCGAAAGTCTGCTTGCCGCGGCCGCCGGCATCGCGGTCGGCGAAGGCCGTGCGGATGTCGGCGAGGATGTTGTTGAGCGCGCCGACGGTCTTGCCAATCACGAGATCGCGGGCGTCCTGGAGCGTCTGCCAGATCCTCTCGCCGCCCGGCACCTCGCCGACCCCGGTGTGCCCGGCATTGTCGGTGAGAATGACGATGTTGCGGGTGAAGAACGGCGCGTGCGCGCCGCTCAAATTGAGGAGCATGCTGTCGCGGCCCGCGACCGGGATCACCTGCATCGATGTGACGATTGGTGCGCCGGCGAGTGGCGCGCCGGAGATGTCGGTCCGGGTCATCGTACGCTCCTCCCCGTTGTCTACTGTTATTCTGCGGCCTGTTGTGTCGAGGAGATGGCCGGCAGGTGTTGCACCAGCGCAGCCACTTCCGCGATCTCCTGCTCGGTGAGATCGGTCAGCGGCGGGCGGACCGGGCCGGAATCGCGGCCGATCACCTTCATGCCGGCCTTGATGATCGAGACCGCATAACCCTTCTTGCGGTTGCGGATCGCGATCAGCGGCAGGATGAAATCCTTCAGACCGGCGTGGATGGTCGCATGATCGCGCTTGCGCACGGCGGCGTAGAAGTTGGTGGCGAATTCCGGAACGAAGTTGAACACGGCCGAGGAGTAGGTCGTCACGCCCATGTCGAGATAGGGCAGCGCAAAGGTCTCCGCGGTCGGCAGGCCGCCGATATAAGTGAGGCGATCGCCGAGCTTGGTGTAGACGCGGGTCATCAGCTCGATGTCGCCGATGCCGTCCTTGTAGCCAACGAGGTTCGGGCAGCGTTCGGCCAGGCGCGCCAGCGTGTCGGGCTGGAGGATCGCGTTATCGCGATTATAGACGATGACGCCGATCTTCACGGAGGCGCAGACCGCCTCGATGTGGGCGGCGAGGCCGTCCTGTTCGGAATGAGTGAGATAGGGCGGCAGCAACAAGAGGCCGTCGGCGCCGGCCTTCTCGGCGCCGATCGCGATCTCGCGCGCGATCGCGGTGCCGTAGCCGGTGCCAGCCAGCACGGGCACGCGGCCCTTGGTCTCGTCGACGGCGATCTTGACGATGTGCGGAACCTCGGTCGGGGTCAGCGAGAAGAACTCGCCGGTGCCGCCGGCGGCGAACAGGCCTGCGACGTCGTAGCCGCACAGCCAATCCATGTTGGCGCGGTAAGTCGTCTCGTCAAAGGAGTAGTCAGCCTTGAACGGCGTGACGGGGAAGGACAGGAGGCCGGATCCGATCTTTTGGGCCATTTCCTGCGGGGTCATCTTGCTCATTTGGGCGCTGCTCCCTTCTGTCGTGTTTGTCGGGGACGCAAATCAGGCGGCGTCCATGCCCAGGTGTTTAAGAGCCCGTTCCATGCGCGTCCAAGCCAAAGCCTATATCGACCGATGCGAAATCAGCATCAATCCTCCAGCACCTCCGCCGAGGATAATTCGCTCGCGATCTTCACCAGCGCGGCGAGCAAAGGATTCTCGTCGTCACGGCGCCAGACCATGAACAATTCGACGGGGACGCGGGTCCGCAGC
Source organism: Bradyrhizobium sp. Kon10 (assembly GCF_055807395.1). Classification (NCBI taxonomy): domain Bacteria; kingdom Pseudomonadati; phylum Pseudomonadota; class Alphaproteobacteria; order Hyphomicrobiales; family Nitrobacteraceae; genus Bradyrhizobium; species Bradyrhizobium sp. Kon10. Next base: position 179,337 of record NZ_JBVVOZ010000013.1, read on the forward strand.
TTCAATGGGCGCAGGCGGACGTCGGAGATTTTCAGGCCTGCAGCCGCGGCCGGCACGATGGCGAGGCCAAGGCCGGCGCGCACCATGGCAAGGATGGAGTGGATCTGGCTCAAATGCTGCACATAGCGCGGCAAGATGTCGGCGCGGGTGAACAGCGCCACCAGCAGGTCGTGGAAGTAGCGGCTCTCATAGGGCGAATACATCACGAAGGGCTGGCCGTCGAAATCCTTGATGGTGATGGTTTCGGCATTCGCCAGCGGATGCTTTTTCGGGATCGCGGCGAGCAGCGGCTCGGCGACGACGCGGCGGCTGGCGATTTCCGGGCGCGCGATCGGCGGCCGCAACAGGCCTGCATCGATCTGGCCCGAGGTCAGCGCCTCGAACTGGTCGCCGGAGACCATTTCCTTGAGCGAGAAATCCACCTCAGGCAGCTTGGCGCGGCAGGCCGCCACGAGCTCGGGGAGGAAGCCGTAGGCGGCGGCGGCCGTGAAACCGATCTTCACCGAACCGGTCTTGCCGAGCGCAATGCGGCGGGCCACCTGGGAGGCGCTTTCCGCAAGCTTCAGGATTCGCCTCGCCTCCGGCAGGAAGCTGCGCCCGGCAGGCGTCAGGCGCACCGAGCGGCTGGTCCGCTCCAGCAGCGGTGCGTCGATGATATGCTCGAGCACCTGGATCTGCCGGGACAGCGGTGGCTGGGTCATGTTCAGCCGCGCGGCGGCGCGGCCGAAATGCAGTTCCTCCGCCACCGTGACGAAACAGCGGAGCTGGTTGAGGTCGAACATCGATACATGCCTTGGATGGATAAGGCGTTTCCCGGGCACTTCTAGCATCGATCATCCCCAAAACAAAGACGGCGGCCCACAGGGGCCGCCGCAAGTTGCCTGGTCCCGCTCCGGATCACCGGAGCGCTCAGGAGGAACGCGTGAGCACGACCCGCTCGATCTTTCCGACGATCACGAGATAGGCGAAGGCCGCCACCAGCGCATTGGCGCCGACGAACACCAGCGCGCCATTGAAGGAGCCGGTCGCAGCCAGGATGTAGCCGATCACAATCGGGGTCGAGATCGAGGACAGATTGCCGAAAGTGTTGAACAGGCCGCCGGAGACGCCGCCGGCTTCCTTCGGCGAGGTATCGGAGACGACGGCCCAGCCGAGCGCGCCAATGCCCTTGCCGAAGAAGGCGAGCGCCATGAAGCCGACCACCAGCGCCTGGCCGTCCACATAGTTGCAGGCGATGATCGACATCGACAGCAGCATGCCGCCGACGATCGGGATCTTGCGCGCCATGGTCAGCGAGCCCGTCTTGCGCAGGATGGCATCGGAGATGACACCGCCGAGCACGCCGCCGATGAAGCCGCACAGCGCCGGCAGGGTCGCAACGAAGCCGGCTTGCAGGATCGAAAGGCCGCGCTCCTTCACGAGGTAGACCGGAAACCAGGTCAGGAAGAAATAGGTCAGCGTGTTGATGCAGTACTGGCCGAGATAGACACCGAGCATCATGCGGTTCGAGAGAAGCTGGCGGATGTGGTCCCAACGGGGACCGGTCGCGGCTGCGCGCTCGTTCTTCGAATCGTTCTTCGGGGAGTCGAGATCGACCAGCGCGCCGCCTTCCTTGATGTAGTCGAACTCGGCCTCGTTGACGCCGGGATGCTCCTTCGGCGCATAGACGGTCTTGATCCAGGCCATGCCCATGATGACGCCGAGGGCGCCCATCACGAAGAACACATAGCGCCAGCCATAATCGTGCGCGATCCAGCCCATCAACGGCGCGAAGATCACGGTCGCGAAATATTGCCCGGAATTGAAGAAGGCGGACGCAGTGCCGCGCTCATTGCCGGGAAACCAGGCCGCCACGATACGGGCATTGGCGGGGAAGGAGGGCGCTTCGGCGATGCCCACCAGGAAGCGCAGCCCGAACAGGACGGTGATCGCGGTCCCCGCGCTGAAGAAGCCGACCCAGCCTTGAAGCGTCGTGAACAGCGACCAGACGATGATGGAGAAGGCATAGACGAGCCGCGAGCCGTAGCGATCGAGCAGCCAGCCGCCTGGCACCTGCGCGATCACATAGGACCAGCCGAAGGCCGAAAAAATGTAGCCCATCGCGACGGGGTCGAGATGGAGTTCCTTGGAAAGCGCGGGGCCCGCGATCGAGAGCGTGGCGCGATCGGCATAATTGACCGTCGTGACCAGGAACAGCATGGTCACAATGAACAGCCTGACGCGAGACCTTCTCACGTCCGCTGCGGACACAACTGCGCTCATCAGGCGCCTCCTTAAAACTTGAAACGTTTCCTCACCACGACTCCTAGAGGCGCGCGCAGGAAACTGTCCAAGTTGAAGGGAGTATCGATTGATGCTGTTTTTGAATTGATGGAACGGCAGCTTTTGGGAACGCTGCTGGAAATCGCGAGTGATATGGCCCGAGCTTCAATTCCGGCATCGCGAGCGTAGCGAAGCAATCCAGTCTGCCGCCGCTGAGGGACTCTGGATTGCTTCGCTGCGCTCGCAATGACGGATATGGCGAGAGCTCGTTCTGGGTTCTACTGCTGCACGCTCGGCAGCAGTTGCGGCAATAGTCCGCGCGTGACACCCGGAGGCACCGCATCGAGGCCGAGCACGGCGCTTGCGGCGGGCAGCGTGGCATCGGCCATCGCGGCGTGGCCTTCGGCGGTGGGGTGCACGGCGCCGCCATAGACGGCCGAGAGCACGCCCCAGGTCGCATCGTGGATATCGGTCGGCTGGCTCGCCGCCGGCAAGCCCTGCGGATAGGTCATCGCGGCAAAATAGCTGTCATTGGCGTCGCGGATCCAGCGCGCGCGCGGCAAATAGGCACGGTATTCCGAGGCGCTGCGGCCGCACAGCATCGGCTGGCTCGCCGCCGCGACGATATCCGGATTGAAGCTCTGGCCGTTTTCGGCAAAGCAGGTGCGGTCGAACTCGGGATCGTTTCCGGCATGGGCGCAGAAGCCGTGATCAGCGAACGCGGCCTGATGCGTATCGACGAAGGTCATGCGATCAGCTTCGGGGTCGCGGCACAGCGCACCGTTGGAGCAGGTGGCGAGCCCCTTCAATTGCGGCAGGAACTCGGTATCGACGAAGGTCGAGACGCGCGCGAGCCGCTGCGGATCCGCATTGAACGCGGGATGGATGTCGAAGCCGCCACGCCCGCCGCGGCAGGGTACGCCGCCATCCGCCAGCGCCGGATTGGCGTAGGAGACATAGACCACGTGCGAGAGGTCGCCGCCGACCAGCGGCTTCAGCGCCTCGCGCAGCTTGACGAAATTCTGCGGCAGCTCGCGCGCCAGCGCGTCGCGGGATTCGTCGACGCTCGCCATCACGCCGGAGCGGCGGAACAGCGCGCGCTCGGTCGGGGTGTCGACGATGACGTCGGCGACAAGGCCCGAGAAATAGACGTCGTTCGCGCCGACCGAAAGCAGCACCAGGTCGAGCGTGCGATCCGGCTGACGTTTCTTCGCCGCGGTGAGCGCCTCGCGCAACTCCGCGATCTGGGCGTTCACGCTGGTCTGGCAGGTGCCGGTCTTGCCGGGCGGGCATTCCCGGGCGCGCTGCGAGCCGAGCAGTCCGTCGCTGATGCTGGCGCCGGTGCAGGCGAGCGGCAGATAGGTCACTGCGATGTGGCTGTAGCGCACCGCGAGCGCCAGCGCGGTGCGGGCCTGGTAACTGTACAGCGAGCGATGGCAGGGCGAGTTGAACCAGAGCGCGCCGTAGCGCTGCCAGTTCGCAAGCGTATCCGGCGCCTCGCAGGCGCGGCCCCCCTTGAAGCCGGCACGGCTCGGCCGGTAGTACTGCGCGCCGGCGGCGCCGAGATAGGAGCGGAAGCAGAAACCTTCGTCGGAGAGCGCCAATGGCCGGTCCGGATTGCCTTCGCCCGAGGCGATGCTGTCGCCCAGACCGGCGATGAAGATGTCGCGGACCTGGATCTCGGTCTGCACGCGCTGGGTCAGATCAGAGCCGGAGGAGACATCGACGCTCGCGACCGTCTGCTTGCCGTAGCGGACGCGCAGATTGACCGGCTCTGCGCAGTCGAAGGTCGAGGTTTGCGGCCCGTCGCCGTCGTCGAAGGACCAGGCGCAGATAGCCCCGACCGGCACCGCGCCGGTCAGGCGCACGGTGACGGGGTGGTCGAGCGGCGTGATGTAGTTCTCTTTGACGTTGTCGCGGGTGCAGGGCTGGTTGACCCGGCCCTGGAGGTCGATGCAGAGCCGGTTGACCATGTTGCGGGCCCAGCCGCGGCCCTCGCTCTGGAGCTCCAGCGACTGCTCGGCGGCGAGAATGCTGCGGTTACGCGCATTCTCGACATGCAGCAGGAAGTCGCGCTCTTCGCGGAACAGGCGGAAGCGGTTGCGCACCTCCCAATTGATCTGCATGGCGCCGGTATCCTGCGCGGCAACGCGCTGGAGCGGCGAAAAGCTCAAGATCCCGGCAAACAGCAGGACGCAAGCGGAGAGGGTACGAAGAGATACAGGGATCATGGCCCGCGTCTTCAACGGCAAAGTTGAGGCGGAAATAAGAGAGGATTGCTGCTCCGGGCGCAACCTTTGTCCGGCGGTCGCGCGGACCGCCCGCCTTACCCGGTTGTTGGCATCACCGTTTGCTGGCTTGGCGCAGCGCCCGCTCGCGCTCCATCGGCGTCACCTGGTTGGGCAGGTTGGCCTGCGCGCAGGCCTCCGCCAGCCGCCGGCGCTCCTGCCAGGGCTCGACCACGTTCATCCACAGCTCGCGCGTGCCCATGATGGAGATGGCCAGACCGAACGGGATCACGAAATAGAGGATGCGGAAGACCAGGAGGGTGGCGAGCAACTGCTCGCGGCCGAATTCGGGTAGCGCCACCAGCATGGCGGCGTCGAACACACCAAGGCTGCCGGGAGCATGGCTGGCGAAGCCCAGCAGGGTTGCCAGGATGAACACCACGGCGAGCGACAGGAAGTCCATCGGCGGACTGGCGGGTACCAGCAGGTACATCGCCATCGCGCAGAAGCCGAGATCGACCACGCCGATCAGGATCTGCACCAAGGTCAGCGGTGCTGACGGCAGCACCACTTTCCAGCCCTTTTGGCCGAGTTCGCGTCGCTTCTCGCCCGTGCAGAGCCAGACCAGATAAGCGGCGATCGAGGCGAGGCCGCCGAGTGCGATCAGCCGGTTGATCGGCGACGGGAGCTGATCCATGTAGGAGGCCGCATCCGGATGGATGACCATGCCGATCGACAGCACGAAGATGTTACCGAGCCAGAAGGTCAGGCCGGAGAGGAAGCAGATCTTGGCGACGTCGATCGCGTTCAGCCCGTAGTCCGAATAGATTCGGAAGCGGATCGCGCCGCCGGTGAACACGGTGGCGCCGATGTTGTGGCCGATCGAATACGACGTGAAACTGGACAGCGCCGCGATGCGGTACGGTACGTGCTTCTTGCCGATCGTTCGCAGTGCAAAAAAGTCGTAGAAGGTCAGCGTACAAAACGCGAAGAACACGCACATCGCGGCCAGCCCGATATTGCCGCGGGGGATATCGGTCAGCGCCGTCAGGATGACGCCAGTATCGATGCCCTTGAGGGTTCGCAGCAGCGTCGTGACCGCGAAGGCGATGATCATGACGCTCGCCGCGATTCCGACCCGGCGCCAACCGATCCATCTCTTGAAACCGCGTTTCAGCGCGGGCAGCATTCCGTGCATTCATCCTCCCGGCGGGGGGCAAGACCAAACCGGTCAGGCATTGACTGGTCGGGCGCGACCGCTGCGCCCAAGACGGCGCCGATCGCTAGGCATGATGTAGCTCATTTAAGGCAAAAACAGCAACTTGTGCAGGCCTTGACAAGGACAGCTTCTGCGCTGGAGCGGGCGTTCCTGTCATACGTGGTTCACACGGCACGCGCGTTAAGCATCTGAGTCGAGGCCCCGGCCTGGATCGCGCGTCCGTGTTTTGAGATGGTTTCAGATCCTGAAGCCGCAAGCCTTGTTCCGGCGCAAACATGCGGAGTTTTTCTGGAAAGCAAGTCTTTTGTGGAACGGCGGCCGCGCCCGCAGGTTAGCCGAGATCAGCAACCGAACACGGCGAAATGCGGCTCTCGTGCGAGCCGGCGCCGCCGTGTTCCCAAAACCTGCGAGGATTTGGAACGATGGGACTGTTCACAAAAGACATCAAGACCATGAACGACCTGTTCGTGCATCAGCTGCAGGACATCTATTACGCCGAGCAGCAACTCACCAAGGCGCTGCCGAAAATGGCGGACAAGGCCACTGATCCGCAGTTGAAGCAGGGCTTTTTGACGCATCTCGAGGAGACCCGGCAGCACGTCAAGCGTCTCGAGGAAGTGTTCAAGATGCACGGCGCGGAGGTGAAGGCGGTCGATTGCCCGGCGATCGACGGCATCATCGAGGAAGCCAACGAGACCGCCGGGGAAGTCGCCGACAAGGCGGTGCTCGACGCCGCCCTGATCAACGCGGCGCAAGCGGCCGAACATTACGAGATCGTGCGCTACGGAAGCCTGATCGCCTGGGCCAAGCAGCTCGGCCGCAACGATTGCGCCAGCGTGCTTGCCAAGACGCTCGAGGAAGAGAAGGCGACGGATAAAAAGCTCACCAGCATCGCCGAGAGCAAGGTCAATTTGCGCGCCGCGAGTTGACGGCGCAAGCTACCCTCTGTGTCTGGAGGCGCCGCGTATCCGCGCGGCGTCTCTTTTTTCTTGTCGGCTCCGTCTAGCCAGATCGGTATTTCAGCCCGAACACCAGCGCAACCGCCGCAAAGACCGCAATCGTCGTGGCGAAGACCAGGCTGGCTACGGTCGAGCTGATCAGGGTCGAGAGGATACCGATACCGATCACTGGAAGCGCGTTGCCGAGAAAGCAGCAGATGAAATAGGCCGACACGACTTCGGCACGACGGTCATCCGGTGCGATCTGGTTCACCACCTGCAGGCTGCCGCGATAGCCGAGACCCGCCGCCACACCGCAGCTCGCGGTCGCCACGATCATGACGCCGAGCGATCCCGCGAGCTGTGCGGTCACCAGCAGGGCAAGGCTCGGCAACATCAGGCCGAGCGACCATAGCATCGCGGCGCGGCTCGATACCGAGCGCGTCAGGGCAATGACGAGAGCAACGGCGGCGGCAAGCTCGAGGAAGATCATGCCGGCGACCGCGTGGCTGGTGACATGCAGCTCGTTGGCGAGCACGCTCGGCGCGAGCGCGGCGAAAAAGGCAACGAGGGCCATGGCGCCGAAGCCGGTGACCGCAGGCGCTACGAACCTGGACCGGATCGGCGACGGAACGCCGGCGCGCGGCCGCACCGACACTTGTGCGAAGGAGGTGAGGGGACGATTCACCGTCTCGCGAGCGAAGGCAACAAGGATCGCGACGACGACCAGCACGGCGAGATAGGCGATGAACGGTATTCGCAGCGGAAGCGCGACATATTCGGCAAGCAGGCCGGCGATCAATGCGCCAAGACCAAGGCCGGTGAAGTTCGCGATCGTTGCGATCACGGTGGCGCGGGAGCGGTCCCGTTCGGCGATCAGTTCGGCAAGCCAGGCGGTGCCGGTTCCGGCGCCGAGCCCGATCGCAAGACCGCTCAGCACCCGGGCGACGTAGAGCGAAGCGATTCCGTGTGCGAACAGGAACACGAGGGCGCCCACGATGGCGATGCCGATGGCAATGACCGCGGTGCGCCGCCGCCCGACCTGATCGGACATCCGGCCGAATATCAGGAGCGCGGTCAGGTTTCCGACGACGTAGACGGCATAAATCAGCGTCAACGTGATCTGGGAGAAGCCCAGCTGTTGCTTGTAGATGACGTAGAGTGGGGTTGCGACCGTACTGCCGGCGAACAGCGCGCCGATCATGCTGGCGACGGAAACGATGGTTGCAGTCTTGCCGAACTCCGATGGTGCGGCCGACGGAACCGAATTGTTGCCAACTCTTGCCATGACTTCGCGACCCTGAAGGGAAGATGTGAGGCTCAACCCGAAGCAATCTCTTGCCGTTCCCATGCCCGACGCGCGGACGCGGCTTGCACGTCGCGCAGAGCGAGAGCCTTCGATGCTTTCAGCTGCAGGATGCGATGCTCTGCGGCGACGCTTCGATCAGAACCGAAGCATGGAACGCAACGGAAGCCTAATGGCAGCGTTCACCCGCGAACATGAGGTGGATCATGCCGGCAGAATCTTTTCAGATGCAATCCTTTCCGAAAGCGTGGAACGCGCGGAGTACGCAAGCTGCGCCCGCGCTGATGCTAACTGCCATGAGCCTCGGTTATGGCGTGGTGCAACTCGACGTCACCATCGTCAACACTGCGCTCGATGCGATGGGCAAGACGCTCGGCGGCGGTGTCGCGGAGCTGCAATGGGTGGTCAGCGCCTACACCATCGCGTTTGCCGCCTTCATCCTGACGGCGGGCGCGCTCGGCGACCGCATCGGCGCCAAGCGCGTCTTCATGGCGGGCTTCGCCATCTTCACGGCGGCATCGCTCGGCTGTGCATTGTCGCCCAATGCCGTCGTGCTGGTCAGCGCGCGGTTGGTCCAGGGCCTGGCCGCGGCGATCCTGGTGCCGAACTCGCTGGCGCTGCTGAACCATGCCTATGCGGACGACCGTGAGCGCGGCCGCGCCGTCGCGGTCTGGGCCGCGGGCGCTAGCTTGGCGCTGACCGCGGGTCCGTTCGTCGGCGGCGCCCTGATCACCCTAGTCGGGTGGCGCGCGATCTTTCTGGTCAATCTTCCGATCGGCCTGGCCGGGCTGTGGTTGAGCTGGCGTTATGCGAGCGAGACGACGCGCGCGCCCTCGCGGGAGATCGATCTGCCCGGCCAGCTCGCTGCGATCGGCGCGCTTGGGGCGCTCGCGGGCGCGATCATCGAGGGGGGCGCGCTTGGCTGGCGGCATCCGCTCGTGCTCTCGGGCTTGGTGGCGTCTGCCGTGCTGGCCGCGCTGTTCGTCTGGCGGGAAAACCGCACGGCCCAGCCGATGCTGCCCTTGTCGCTGTTCGGCCACCGGCTGTTTACCCTCACCACCATCGTCGGGCTTCTGGTCAATGTCGCGATCTACGGCCTGATCTTCGTGCTCAGCCTGTACTTCCAGAGGATCAACGGCCTGTCGGCATGGTGGACCGGGCTCGCCTTCGTGCCGATGATGGGCGCGGTGCTGCCGATCAACCTGCTGGCGCCGCGCCTGGCCGAGCGTATCGGGGCGTGCCCGACCATCGTGGTCGGCGCCTGCGTGTCGGCGCTCGGTTGCCTCGGCTTGCTCTGGATCGGGGCCGGAACCAGCTATTGGACGATCTGCGCGCAGATGATCGCGATCAGCGGCGGACTGGGTTTGCTGGTGCCGCCCTTGACCTCGACTTTGCTCGGCAGCGTCGAGAAGGCGCGCTCGGGCATCGCCGCCGGCGTATTGAACGCGACGCGCCAAACCGGCAGCGTGCTCGGCGTTGCGCTGTTCGGATCTCTGATCGGGAGCCAAGGCGCGTTCATGCAGGGCCTGCATCTCTCGCTGGCGATTTCGGCCGCCGTGCTGCTGCTGGCCGCTGCGGTGATCGGGTTCGGTGCGCGAACCGGAGATGAACACGAAGGTTGAGCAATATGAATAACGTCACAAATGCTCTGTTCACCATACCCAGAACCGCCGCATAGCTGGTTACCGACTGTCCACCTCTGCCGGTTTTAGTGCGGGTGGAACAGGGGCCGGCAATGTATCAAGTTCTCTACTGTCTCACCGATCAGCATGACTGGCGCCTGGTCGTGCTCGGAGGCGCAGTGTGCCTGCTGGCCAGCGCGGCGGCAATCAGCCTGTTTCACAGGGCGCGTGCGACGCAGGGACCGGGGCGGCTGGTCTGGATCTCCTTGGATGCCGTCGTCAGCGGCTGCGGCATCTGGGCGACGCACTTCATCGCGATGCTCGCCTATGGGCCGGGCAACTCTGGTGCCTACAACATTCCTGTGACCGTCCTCTCTTTGATCTTCGCGATCTCCGTCACCTTCGTGGGACTGAGCATCGCAGTGTCGTCCTTGCGGGCGTCATGGGTGCTGCTCGGCGGTGCCATTGTAGGCGGCGGCGTCGCTGCGATGCATTACACCGGCATGGCGGCGCTGGAGATTTCGGCACGCGTGAACTGGGTCGAAGGCACAGTCATCGCTTCGGTGCTGTTTGGCGTTGTCTTTGGGGCGCTCGCTCTATTCGTCGCTGCGCGACGCGATGACCGCGTCCATGCACTTACCGCGACTGGCCTTCTGACGATCGCCATCGTCACGCATCATTTCACCGCGATGGGCGCCGTGCTGCTGACTCCGGACCCGTCGCTCGCAATTAGCGGGCGGTCGATCCCGCCGGCCTCGATGTCGTTTCTGACCGCCAGCGCCGCAGTCGCGATCATTGCGATCGCGCTGGTTGCGGCGCTGCTCGACCGCCGGGCCAAGGGTGAATTGGGACGCCAGCAGATCGTGCTCGACACCGCGCTACAGAACATGTCGCAGGGGCTGTGCATGTTCGACGCGGAAGGCAAGATCATCCTGTTCAATGAGCGCTATGCGTCGATGTTCCGCCGCTCGCAGATGCAGCTCACTGGCCGCCCGCTCGTGGACGTGTTGAGGGAGGAGCAGGCGAACGGTCAGTGGACAGGTGATCCCGATCAGTTCTTCGCGCGGCTCGTGGCGGACGCGCGCGATGGACGCACCACGACCGACGTCGTGGAGCGGTTCGGCTGCTCGATCCGCGTCGTCAACCAGCCGATGCAGGGCGGCGGTTGGGTCGCAACCTTCGAGGACATCACCGAGTGGCTGGAGGCGCAGGCGAAGATCTCGCACATGGCTCGCCATGACGCGCTGACCAATCTGCCGAATCGCGTGCTGTTTCACGAGGAGCTCGAGCAGGGACTGCGCCGGGCGGGTTCGAACGACCAGCTCGCGGTGCTCTGCCTCGATCTCGATCGTTTCAAGGACATCAACGACTCCCTCGGACATCCGATGGGCGATGCACTGCTGAAGGAAGTCGGCGCCAGGCTGACGGCCACCGTCGGAGAGCACGACACCGTGGCGCGGCTCGGCGGTGACGAGTTCGCCGTGGTCCAGATCGGCCGCTCTGAGGAAGCTGCCGCGGGAGCTCTTGCTGGCCGACTTGTTGAAGCGATCTCCGCCCCCTACGAGATCGACGACCATCACATCGTGATCGGCGTCTCGATCGGCATTTCACTGTCGCCGCAGGATGCCAGCAATCCGGACGAACTGTTGAAGAACGCCGACCTCGCGCTGTACCGCGCTAAGGCGGACGGCCGCGGTACCTATCGGTTCTTCGAGACCGGCATGGATGCGCGGGCGCAGGCGCGACGCCTGTTGGAAATGGATATGCGCGCGGCGCTGCGGTGCGACGAGTTCCAAGTCTACTATCAACCGATCCGCGATGTCGCGAGCGATCGCGTTGTCGTTTTCGAGGCGCTATTGCGCTGGAATCATCCGCAACGCGGGCTGATCTCGCCCATCAATTTCATTCCGCTGGCGGAGGAGACCGGCCTTATCGTTCAGCTTGGCGAATTCGTGCTGCGCAACGCCTGCGCGGATGCGGCAACCTGGCCGGACGATGTCGATGTCGCCGTCAACCTGTCGCCGGTTCAGTTCAAGAGTCCGAACCTGATCGCAATCGTGACCGAGGCATTGGAGGGATCGGGCCTCGCGGCGCGCCGTCTCGAGCTCGAGATCACGGAATCCGTATTGCTTCAGAACAGCGAGGCGACGCTGACCACCCTGCATGAGCTGCGCGGTATGGGCGTGCGGATCTCGCTCGACGATTTCGGGACAGGCTATTCGTCGCTGAGCTATCTGCGCAGCTTCCCGTTCGATAAGATCAAGATCGACCGCTCGTTCGTATCCGAGCTTGCGACCCGTCAGGATTCCATGGCGATCATCCGCGCCGTAACCGGTCTCGGCCGAAGCCTCGGCATCGTCACGACGGCGGAGGGTGTTGAGACCGACGCGCAGCTCGAACTTCTGCGGCGGGAAGGCTGCACCCAGGTCCAAGGCTTTCTGTTCAGCATGCCACGGCCAGCTTCCGAAGTGGTGTTTATGCTGGAACGCCCGCGACTGCGCGCTTTGGCCTATGACGATCTAGCCCCGCCGCAGCGCGAAATGCGCGCCGCAGAATGCCATCACCGCACCAAGGCACAGCGCGGCAAGGCCGGCGAGCACGCCGGAGATGGTCGGGATCGGGCTTGGCGCCGAGGCCGCTTGTCCTGCGCCTGCGAGCAGGAGCACGCCGACCGCGATCAGGAACTGCCGCATTCGCTGCGGAATCTGCCCGGAGACGGCGCTCTGCATCAATGTCGCCGTGAAGTAGCCGCCGGTGAAGCCGACCGTTGCGATCAGCCACCAGGCGATCGCCGCGCCGGTCGGCATGAGCTCGTGTGTATCGGATCGCCACAGACCGCCCAGGTCGAGCCCATAGCGTGCGCCCAGCATGTGCACCGCGAGCGCGAGCAGCACGCCGGCGATGACGGCGGCGCCGAGAATCAGGCGGCGCGGAAAAAAGGTCGTCTCGGCCATCCCTCGCTTGTAGGATGGGCGAGGGCGATTGCGCAAGCCGATCGAGAACGGGATTGGCGCGCACGGGATTGATGATCGAAATGCAGGATTCGGAAGCTGAGGCCGCTCCAGCCACCAGCTACGCCTATAAGGCGTCGCTGATCGGCTCGGCGCATCGCTTCGAGTTGACCGATGAGGGCCTGTCCTGGCATATCGCCGGCCGTTCGGGCGTGTGGCGCTACGACGAGATCAGTGCGATCCGGCTGTCGTTCCGCCCCGTCTCGATGCAGCAGCACCGGTTTCGCGCCGATGTCAGCCGTGCGGGCGGTGGCCGCATCGCGATCCTGTCGACGAGCTGGCAGACCGCGGCGCTGATGGCGCCGCAGGACAGCGGGTTTCGCGATTTCCTTGTCGAGCTGCACGCGCGGATGGCGACGGCCGGCAGCCGCGCCGAGTTGACCGCGGGCCTTGGCCGCAAAACCTATGCGGCCGTGCTCGCATTCCTGGCGGTGCTGGCGGTGGCGATGACGGGACTGTTGATCCGCGCACTGATGATCGGCGAGTTCGCCGGCGTGCTGTTCATCATCGGATTTGCCGCCCTGTTTGCCTGGCAGGTCGGCGGGTTCGTGCGGCGCAACCGGCCGCAGAGCTACAGCTTCGAGCGCGTGCCGAGGTCCTTGTTGCCTTAGGTGCAATCGGTCGCAATCAAACGTGACTTCGCGCGCCTGCGCGGATATCGCATCGTGCTGCCATGTCCCTCCTCGATCGCAGTACTCGCCTGCCTACGGCGGATGAGATAACCAGGATCAACCGGACGCATTTGATCGACACGCCGCTCCGGCCGGCCGACCTGTTGTTCTTGTTCGGCACCCGCGAGGACGTTGCGCTGCGCGTCGACACCGCGCTGGGGCTGTGGCGCGCGGGCTATTTCCGCTGGTCGATTGTCAGTGGCGGCGTGACCCCGGGCTCGGAGCAATCCGAATGCACCATCATCAAGGCGGCGATGGTTGCCGCAGGTGTTCCCGCGGACCGCATTCTCGAGGAACATCGCGCGATGAACACCGGCGAGAACGTGATCTTCTCGCTGCCAATCATCGATGCCGCGCTGGGATTGCAAAATGTCCGCAGCGTGATCTGCCTCGGCAACACCTGGACCGCGCGACGTTATCCGATGACGCTGCATCGGCACTGGCCGGAGGTCGAGAAGATGCTGCTCACCGTCGACAGCTTCGCGACACCGCGCGAGCGCTGGCACACGGACCCCGAATTTCGTCGGCGAATCCTGCACGAATGGGACAAGATCGAGTCGTACAAGGCGAGGGGCTTTATCGCGGAGTGGCCGGGGCGCTGATCGACACATCTTCCTACTCCGTCGAGTCGAAATCCTCTTCCTTGGTGCCGAGCAGCGACACGATCGTGCGCAGGCCGGAATCGAACTGCTCGAGCGAGGGCGGGGCGAGCGCGAGGCGGACCGCGTTCGGCGCATGACCATGCGCGATTGCAAAAGTGGAGGACGGCGTCAGCGCGATGCCGCGACGGGCTGCGGCGGCAACAAAAGTCTGCGAGCGCCAATGCGTCGGCAGCGTCAGCCAGAGATGATAGGAGCGCGGATCGGCCGAGAGCTGGTAGCCGGCGAGCAGCCTTGCCGCAGTCTGCTGGCGCCGCGCGGCATCGATGCGTTTCAGCCGCGTCAGTTCGGCGACGGTCCCGTCGGCCATCAGTCGCTGCCCGGACGCGATCGCGTGGCCCGAGGCGATCCAGCCGCCGGTCCGCACTGCGCTCATCACGCTCTCGCGCAGACGCGGCGGCGCGACCAGGATGCCGAGCGCAATGCCCGGTGCGACCTTCTTGGACAGGCTGTCGATCACGATGCACCGATCAGGCCCGAGCGCGGCCAGCGGGGTGTCGTCGGCGAGGAAACCGTAGACGGCGTCCTCGATGATGGTGAGATCGAGCTTTTCGGCGACACGCATGATGTCGGCGCGTCGTGTCGCGTTCATGGTGACGCCGAGCGGGTTCTGGATGATGGGCTGGAGATACAGCGCCGACAGATGCGCCTCGCGGTGCGCCTTCTGGATCGCGTCGGGCCGCACGCCGTATTCGTCCATCGGGATTGGAACGAGCGTCACGCCGAGCCGCGCGGCGATGCTCTTGATGTAGGGGTAGGTCAGCGCCTCCACGCCGCAGCGGCCGCCGGTGGGAACGAGGGCGACGAGCGCGGCCGCAAGCGATTGCTTGCCATTGGCGGTGAAGACGATCTGCTCGGCCTGCGGTGTGAAATCCCTGCGTGCGAGATAGGCGGCGGCGGCATTGCGCGCGCTCTTGGTGCCGGTGCTGATCGAGACGCGCAACGCGGATTCGAGCGCGTCGACGCGCTCGAGCCCGGCGAGGCTCTTGGCGATCATCGCCCATTGCTGTGGCAGCAGCGGGTAATTGACCTCGAAATTGATGCGCGCATCGCGCGGCTCGCTCACGGCTTCGACTTCGCGCCTGATGTCGCCTGAGATGAAGGTGCCGCGGCCGACCTCGCCGACCACGAGGCCGCGGCGGAGCAACTCCGTATAGACCCGGCTCGCGGTCGAGACCGCAATGCCACGATCATAGGCAAAATTACGCTGCGGCGGCAGCCGGTCGCCGGCCCTTAACGTACCGTTAGAGATATCCGAGGCAATGGCATCGGCAAGCTTCACGTACTCGAACTTGGACATTATTGCACCGAGAGCAATGTTTCACTTGCTCCGAGTAGTGTACTGGAGCATTTAAGTTCCATCAAGGTCCGCGATTGAGCCGAGGGGAGCGAGAGCAATCCGACGGCAAATGAGGTGCAGGCGCTCACAGCGCGTGCGCCAACGGCATTCCCTTCGCCGCGTGGACAGAAGGCCGGAGAAGAACAATGACCACGATCTCGCAAACTTCGGGGCGGAGTTTACGCCCATCCTCGTCGGGCGGATTTTTTCGCACCTTCGCCAACGTCGCCTATGCGCTGTTCGACCGCCTCGATCAGCGCTCGGCGATCAAGACGCTGAACGAGCTCGACGACCGCGCCTTGCGCGACATCGGGATCACGCGCAGCCAGATCGAGGACGCGGTCTACGGGCAGTTCAAAGCCGAACTGACGCGGTATCTGTAAGCGACTTCCACGCGCATCGCGCCTGACAGGTCCAGGCGCGATGACCTCTCAACAGATGTGCGGGCAGGATCAGGCCAGCGCGGCCTGGCCGCACATGCTGCCATAAGCTCGATCGTCCTCGGACTGATCGGAGTGGCGAGGTCTCGCTGGAGCCCCGCGCTGGCGCCGATGCCGGGCATCGCGCCGCTGCATGCGTCCAACGAGGCTGCCGGCGAGAGAGGCGATCCGCTCCGACGCCTGCTTGACGACGAACAGGATCGTCGTGATGCGACTGAGTACGCCGAGCAGGAACAGCACCGAGAAAATATCGATATAGGCGAGGAAATCGCCGACCAGTATCAGCTCCGGTGGAATCGGAATGCTGTGATAGTAGGCCGCGATAAGGATGACGACGGGGATGAAGGCAATGACCTTCCGCACCGTCAGCCTGTCCAGCAACGCGGCGAGTTGCACGACCAGCACCTCCCATAGCGCATCGCCGATCGCAAGCGGGACCTCGTAGGTCCATCTCCGCCACCAGTGCTTCACCATATTGCTCCGAGTTTGAGTGCCTGTCCGCTGGTTCTGTAGCCCGGATGGAGCGAAGCGTAATCCGGGATTCTCGCCGACAGATTCGCCGGTCCCAGACTGCGCTTCGCTCCATCCGGGCTACGGTGGAGAATGCTGTTGCGCTCAGTGCCTGACCACCAGCACCGAGCACTTGGCGTAACGCACCACATGCCCTGCGTTGGAGCCGAGGAAATAGGTGCGCATCGCCGGCCGGTGCGAGGTCATCACGATCAGATCGGCCTTCATGTGAACGGCCTCCTCGAGGATCTCGTGATAGATGCCGCCCTGGCGCACCACGCTGGAAATCCGCGCGGCGTCGATGCCGGATTCACGTGCGACGATGGCGAGCGCCTCTTCCGAGGTCTGGCGCTGCTGCTCGTCGAAATCCGCAGGCACGTATTCGGCCAGCATCACCGGCGTCATCGGCAGTACATTGAGCAGGCGCACCGTGCCGCTCCAGGTCTCGGACAGCGTTGCCGCGGTCGCGATCGCCGGTTTGGCGAGATCAGTGTCGGCGAGGTCGATGGGCACGAGGATGGACTTGAACATCTGCGCCTCCAAATCTTCCAATCAGGACGTCTTGCCGGCACGTCGCGCGATCATCCCAGTCGAAGCAGCTTGGGGCTGACGAACAGCACCAGTTTGCCGCGGCGGTAGGCCACGTCACCCCAATCCTTCACGTCAAAGTCGAAGATCGCAAGCCCCGCCGTGGGCAGGTTGTCGGCGAGCGCCTTCGCGCCGGCCGGATCGCCGCTGCCGATCAGCATCAGCGCCGCCTCATGCATGCCGGGATTGTGGCCAACCAGCAGCAATTGCCGGGGATTGGCCGGGATGGTTGCAGTGCGAATGGCTTTCAGGATCTGCGCGGGGTCGGCCCCGTAGAGTTCCGGCAGGATCTCGACCTGCGGCGCGGCGACGCGGTCCTTCATCGCCTCCCAGGCGATGTCCCAGGTCTGCCGGGCGCGGACGGCGTGCGACACCAGCACGGTTTCGGGGACCGGTGGATGACCGGCGATCCAGTCGCCGATCTCTGCGGCATCCCTCTGGCCACGCTCGTCGAGCCGCCGGTCCTGGTCGCGGCCGCTTGGCGCGTCAGTCTCGGTCTTGGCGTGACGCAGCAGCATCAAACGGCGCATGGCATTCTCGAATCGTTACGCGTCCAGAATAATCTACAGGCGCCGGTTGAGGGCAAGGTGACAAGGGCCTGCACGGTCCTCTAAGAAGAAACGACATGAGCGAGACTTTCACAAGCGTGTCCCAGGAAGAAGCCGGCTTTCGAGACCGCACCCGGCTGTCGTTCGATCTCGACGCCGACATCTGCGTGATCGGGGCCGGGCTGGCCGGGCTGTCTATCGCCCTGCAGGCGGCCCGGCTCGGGGCCAGCGTCGCCGTGCTCGAGGGCCGGCATATCGGCTGGAACGCCTCCGGCAACCAGCTCGGCACGGTGATGCCGGGCTTTGCGCTGCCGCTCACCGATCTGATCGAGCGCATCGGGTTCGAGCACGCGCGTGAATTATGGACCCTGTCGAAGGAGGGCGCCGAGTTCGTCCGCGCCAACGCCACGGAAGAGAACATGCCGGGCATCGGCCCGAGCAATGGCGTGCTGGAAGTATCCAACGTCGATGCCGGCGACCGGCTGATCAGCCGGTTGCAGATGCTCAATGAGGATTTCGACACCGAGGTCGAGGGCTGGCAGGCCGATCGTGTCCGCACGGTGCTCAAGACCGATCATTACTTCCACGGCGTCTATTATCCCAAGGCATTCCAGCTCGATGGCCGCAAATATGTGCACGGCCTCGCGGCGCTGGCCCGGCGGGCCGGTGCGCGCATCTTCGAGGACACGCCAGTCGTCAGCATCGATTATTCCGGCATCCGCAAGCGCATCGTCACGCCCTCGGCCCGGCTGCGTGCGACCCACATCGTGCTCGCCGGCAACATCCATCTCGGCGCGCCGCTGAAGCGGCTGTCGCAGACGCTGCTGCCGGTCTGGCGCTATGCCGGAATCACCGCGCCGCTCGGTGAGCGCGTCAACGAGATCATCGCCTTCAAGGGATCGGTGATGGATTCCGACGGCATCGACCATTTCCGTATCGTCGATGGTGACCGGCTGATGTGGCAAAGCCCGGAGACGACCTGGGCGGCACGGCCGCAGCGGTTTGCAGGTAGCGTCAAGCGCAGAATCCGCACGATCTTCCCCCAGCTTGGCAGTGTCGAGATCACCGATACCTTCGGCGGCGCCACCGGCCAGACCGTGCACGGCATGCCGCAGATCGGCCAATTGCGCAAAGGCCTGTGGGTGGCGAGCGGGTTCGGCCGCCAGGGCATGAACACGTCCGCCATGGCCGGGCAGCTGATCGCACGCAGCATCCTGGCGGGCGACGAGCGCTGGCGGCTGTTCTCGCCATTCGAGCTGGTCTGGGCGGGCGGAGCGACTGGACGGGTTGCGGGCCAGCTGGTCGGACTCTGGGGCAGGGCGAGTTCCGCCGCCGCGGGCTCGCTCGCCCGTTACCGCGAGCGGGCACGGGTCAAGGACAGGGAACGCGAGGCGCGGCTGGCCGAAGCCAACCGGGCTGCCGGCACCGGGCCGCGGCGTCCGCCGCCCGGGGTTCGGCCGCGGCTGCGGCCAGCGCGGCGGACGGGTGAGGGCGAGGAACCCGTCTCGCAAGACCAGGGCGTCTCGCAATAAGTTGAGAAAAATCCCGCCTGGACGTGTAACGTCCACGGCTAGAGCCCGTATCTCAGGGCGTGGATTTCCTGCGCACGGAGAATGAGATGTTTGACCGCCGCATCCTTTTGACGACTGTCGCCGGCCTGTTTGGCCTCTCAGCCTTTCGCTGGCTGAGAGGCACTCCGGCTCTGGCTGGCGAGAAGGGCGCCGAGAAGTTCGAGATCGAGAAGACCGACGCCGAGTGGCGCGCCCAGCTCACGCCGCAGCAATATGAGATCCTGCGCAAGGAGGGCACCGAGCGGCCGGGCTCCAGCCCCCTGCTGAAGGAGCATCGCAAGGGCGTGTTCGCCTGTGCAGGCTGCGACCTGCCGCTGTTTGCCTCGGACACCAAGTTCGAGAGCGGCACGGGGTGGCCGAGCTTCTACCAGCCGATCGAGGGCAATGTCGGCAAGACCGAGGATCGCACGTTCGGCATGCTCCGCACCGAGGTGCATTGCCGCCGCTGCGGCGGCCATCTCGGCCACGTCTTCGACGACGGTCCGAAGCCGACTGGGCTGCGCTACTGCATCGACGGTTTCGGATTGGTTTTCCACCCGGCCACGGCCTCGGCGACGTAAGCTCTTTTAATTGGCGCGTTGTCTTCACGCTAACCGCTAGCGACTTCGCTCGAAAACGCGATTGGATCCGGCAATTGTTGCCGGCCCGGCAATTGTGCCCCGGTCATCAGACCGGGGCCTTTGCATTTAAGCTGTTGATTTGATTGAACTCCCCGCATTGGCATAGCCCTTGCGAAGTCTCCTCCGAATGCGGCCATTGGTCTGCCGGCCGCCGAGATCGGATCTGGAGACAAAGTTATGGGTATCTTCGATGCAATGAACACCTCGGTGGGTGGCCTGCAGGCGCAGTCCTACGCGCTTCAGAACATTTCCGGTAACATCGCGAACTCATCCACAACCGCTTACAAGGGCATCGGGACCAGCTTCCAGGATCTTATTCCCGACGCCTCCGTGCCGAGCAAGCAGGTGGCCGGCGGGGTCACCGCGCATGCGCAGGCGACCATCACCACGCAAGGCACGATCTCGGCCTCCAGCGTCGCCACCAACATGGCGATTACCGGCGACGGCTTCTTCTCGGTGCAGAAGGCGACCGGCGTCGTCGACAACGTGCCCGTGTTCGACGGCGTCGCCTATTACAGCCGCCGCGGCGACTTCCAGGTCAACGCCAACGGTAATCTCGTCAACGGCGCCGGCTATTATCTGATGGGCGTCGCGGTCGACCCGAAGACCGGCAACCCAACCGGTAACGTGCCGACGGTGCTGCAATTCCAGAACAATTTCGTCCCAGCGCAGGCGACGTCGTCCATCCAGTATGCAGCGAATCTGCCGACCCAGCCGAACACGCCGGCGAGCTCGACGGGGGCGAGTGGTTCGTTGCTCGCGGCCGGTGGACTGAATCCATCCGACTTCAAAAACAACCCGTTGATATTTGGCACGCCCCCCGCGCCCTATGTGAGCGTGGCGGTCCCCGGCTCGGCTGCTACCGGTAACTTGCGGTCAGTCTATACGTCGACCACCGCGGTGGGGACTGTTGCGTTTCAGGACAGCGCGTTGGCCTCAGCCAACAGTGGCACGTCCCTCGATACCGGAACGATCCCCCATCTTGACCTCAGCTCGCTCATTGGTCAGACGCTGACGGTTAACGGCAACACCATACAATTCAACAACACCACCGTCATCTCGCTTGGCACAAGCTCCACGATCGGCCTCGGCGCAGGCACGGGCGCGAAGGTGTCAGACGTCCTGAGTGCGATAGCGTCAGCCGCCGGCATCCCCGCCGGCAACGTGACTATGACGGCCAGTGGAAATATCCAGATCGCAACCGGCACCACCACCGATGTGCCAGTCCTCAGCAGCCAGGCCGCAACCACGCTGGGCCTCAGCACTGTGACGCGCGGCGGCAATGTTCTGTCCAATCCTGCGATCACGGGCACAACGTTGCTGAGCGGTGCTGCGACCGCCGGCGGTCCGGAAGTCCTCTCAACGGGCTTTCAGGCGGGCGATACGATTACGGTCGACGGCAAACCACTGCTCTTCATGGCGTCGGGTGCCGCCGGGCAGAACCAGATCAACGTCACCGATGACATCAACACCCTGCTGGGCAAGATCGACGTACTTAGCGGTGCGAACGGATCCTCGATCAGCCCCAGCGGGGTGATTACACTGAACACGGGCAAGATCAATGACCTGACAGTATCAGTGTCTGGCTCGGCCACCGCCAATGCGGCGTTCGCCGCACTTGGCTTCACGGCAGCCATCTCCAAGAACCGCGGCGGCGGCGGTGGCACTGGCCAAGGCACTGTGACCGGCGCCGAAGTTGCCACCTTCACCAAAGAATCGATCAGCGGCGGCGCCGTGACCGCTTACAATGCCTCCGGCACGCCGGTAAATCTGCAACTTCGATGGGCCAAGACCGACAGTGCCTCGCTGGCTGGTGGGGGGCACGCCGACACCTGGAACCTGTTTTATCAAACCGACCCGAACGCGACCGGCGCGCAGACCGCCTGGGTCAATGCCGGCCAGGCCTTCACCTTTGCCAGCGATGGCTCGCTGAGCTCGCCGAGCGGCTCGGGCATCACAATCCCTAATGTCAGCGTCAGCGGGCAATCGCTCGGCTCGGTCGCCTTCAACATCTCGTCGGGCGGCCTGACGCAATATGCGAGCACCAGCGGTGCGGTCACCATCAACACCATCACGCAGAACGGCTACGCCGCCGGTCAGCTCCGCTCGGTCGCCGTCAACAATAACGGCATCGTGGTCGGCACCTTCTCCAACGGCCAGAACCTCGATCTCGCGCAGGTGTCGCTGTCGCACTTCAACGGCACCAATTACCTGAAGGCGCTCGATGGCGGCGCCTATGCGGTGACCGACCAGTCGGGTCCGGCGATCGCGGGCGCTTCGGGCACCATCAGCGGTTCGTCGCTGGAGGGATCCAATACCGACATCGCCGACGAATTCACCAAGCTGATTGTGACCCAGCAGGCCTATTCGGCCAATACCAAGGTGATCACGACCGCAAATTCGATGGTCCAGGATCTCCTGAACGTGTTGCGCTGATTGGCGCGTAACGTAACCAAAGGCGGCAAGTCCCCATGGGTTTGAGTTCAGCCCTTGCCAGTGCGATGAGCGGTCTGCGTGCCAACCAGGCGGCGCTGTCGATCGTCTCGTCGAACGTCGCGAATTCGCAGACGCCGGGTTATGTCGCCCAGACGCCAAACCAGATCGAGGTCACCACGGGTGATTTCGGATCCACGGTGGTCACGACCGGGGTCAGCCGGGAGCTCGACTCCTTCGTGCAGAACCAGCTCCGCACCGAGACCGGCGGCAGCGGCTATGCCGACCAGATGGCCAACATCCTGAAGCAGCTTCAGAATGTCTATGGCACGCCCGGAAACAGCGGCACGCTCGAAACAGCGCTGAACAATTTCACCAGCTCGCTCCAGGCGTTGTCGACCAGCGCGGGCTCGTCGTCGGCGCAGACGGTTGCGCTCGGTGCGGCACAGGCACTGGCGACACAGCTCAACGTCACCACCAAGGGCATCCAGTCGCTGCGCTCCAACGTCGAGCAGGATCTCAACACCTCGGCACAGCAGGCCAACGCGGCGATGAACACGATCGCCGACATCAACACCAAGCTCCAGGGACTGTCTTCGAGTGATCCGTCCGCGGCAACACTGATGGATCAGCGCGACCAGGCCATCAACTCGCTGTCGAAATTTGTCGACGTTCGCGTCACCACCGATGGATCGAACCAGGCCAACGTCTATACCATCACGGGCATCCAGCTAGTCGGCGCGGGGCTCGCCTCGCAATTCACATTCGCTTCCGCCGGTGCACTCACGGCGACCTCGCTCTACAATTCCGATCCGGCCAAGTCCGGCGTCGGCGCGTTCAACATCAAGCTTCCGAACGGCGCTCAGGTCGACGTCGTCGCCAACAACGTGGTGTCCTCCGGCCAGATCGCGGCGGATCTGAAGTTGCGCGACCAGACGCTGGTGCAGGCACAAACCCAGGTCGATCAGCTCGCCGCGACGATGTCGAGCGCGCTCTCCGACAAAACCACGGCCGGCGGCGCGATCGCAGGTCCACCCGCGGGTTTCCAAATCGATCTCGCCGGCGTCGCACCGGGCAATACAGCCAACATCACCTACACCGACACGACGACCAACACGCAGCGCCAGATCACGCTGGTCAATGTGACCGACCCGGCGGCGCTGCCGATTCAGAACGCCACCAACGCCAACCCCGTGCAGGTCGGGGTCAATTTTTCGGGTGGCATGGCCGCGATTGCGGCGTCCCTCAACAACGCGCTTGCCGGCACGCACCTGACTTTCTCCGCGGCGCCGCTGCCTGCGACTGCCACAAGCTTGCAGGTCACGGACGACGGTACCGGCCTCGCGAAGGTCAACTCGTCCACGATCACCAAGACGATCTCGTCGCTCACCTCGGGCAGTCCGCAACTGCCGCTGTTCACCGATGGTGGTCAGGCGCTCTATACCGGCGCGATCACGGCATCGGGTTCGCAGATGACCGGCCTTGCCGGCCGCATCGCCGTGAACACGCAGCTCACCAACGATCCGACCCGGCTGTCGGTCTACAGCACCTCGCCGGTGACCCCGGCAGGCGACACCACGCGCTCTGACTTCCTCTACTCGCAGCTCACCTCGACGGTGTTTTCCTATTCGCCGCAGTCCGGCCTCGGCTCGGCGAGTCAGCCGTTCAGCGGCAGCGTCTCGAACTTCCTCCAGCAGTTCCTGAGCGTCCAGAGCAACGCATCGACCCAGGCGACCCAGCTCCAGCAGGGCCAGAGCGTCGTGGTCTCGACGCTCCAGGCCAAGTTCAACTCGACCTCCAGCGTCAACCTGGACTCGGAGATGTCGAACCTGATCCAGCTTCAGAACGCCTACGCAGCCAACGCCCATCTCATGTCGGTGGTGCAAAGCATGATGACCACGCTGCTCCAGGCTCAAGGGTAACCACGCTTATCAAGTGTAAGGGCGCCGCAACATGTCCATCAGCAGCATCAATTACGGTTCGTCGGTCCTCGGCGCGCAGATCCGCAACGTCAATCAGCAGCTCACCGACCTCTCGACGCAGCTCTCGACCGGCAAGCTGTCGCAGAACTATTCGGGTATGGGCACCAACGAAGGCTTTGCGATCGCGTCGCGCTCGCAATTATCGAACATCGCCGCCTATACCGACACGATGACCAACGTGAACGTCAACATCAACCTCGCCAATACGGCGCTGCAGTCGCTGACGACGATCCGCAACACCGTGCAGACGGGTTCGGCCACCTCCTCGCAGGATCTCAACGTCAACGGCCAAACGGTGGCGCAGAACACCGCCGCCGCCCAGTTCGGCTCGATGGTCGGCGTTCTCAACACCCAAGCCGGCAACCGCTATCTGTTCTCCGGAACCGCGGTCGGCACGCAGTCCGTCGCCGATGCCGGCGACATCATCAACGGCACCACGACTCAGGCGGGATTCAAGACCGTCATGGCGGAGCGCCAGGCCGCCGACCTCGGCGCCAACGGCATGGGGCGGCTGTTGCAGACGCAGCCGACCACGACTTCCGTGCAGGTGGCGGAAGACAGCGCGACATCGCCATTCGGGCTGAAGATCTCCGCGGTCTCCTCGACGCTGGCCAACGCCACGGCCACCGGCCCGAGCGGCTCGCCGGTCGCTTTCTCGGTCGGCTTTGGCGCTACGCCTCCCAACAATGGCGACAAGTTCAGTGTCCAGTTCTCGTTGCCGGACGGCTCGACCGAGCAGATCAATCTGACCGGGACGACGGCGTCGCCGGTGCCGGCCGGCAGTTTTGCGATAGACATCGGTAATCCCAGTGCCATTCCGCCGATTCTCCCGAACCCGGTCACCACCGCGACGAACTTCAACACCGCGCTGAACATGGCAATCAAGAAGCTCGCCGGCACCTCGCTGGTGGCTGCGTCCGCAGTCACGGCGGGCGACAATTTTTTCAATACCGTGGGCTCTGCCACCGGGAGCGTGGCTGCCGTGAATCAGGCGGCCACGCCGGCTCCGGCCACCGGAGCGACAATGTTGTTCGGCACCAATCCCTCCGATTCGATTTCGCCGGGCTTTGCTGCCAACGATACCATCACGGTCAACGGCACCAAGCTCACCTTCGTTAATTCGGGCGCCACCGGCAATCAGCTGAATGTCAACGACAGTATTCAGACCTTGCTCGGCAAGATCGATCAGATCACAGGGACTTCGAAGCCCTCGACCATCCATGGCGGCGTGATCACTATCAACACTGACGATCCCGGGAGCCTCAACGTTTCGAGCTCGAACAGCGCGGCGTTCGCGAAGCTCGGCTTCACGTCATCCCCGGTCACGGCGGCAAAGGCCCCGCTGCGCGTCGATACGAGCAGCTCCCCCGCGAGCTCGGCGACGACACTGGTGAACGGTTCGGCCAATACCGTGAAATGGTACACCGGCAATGACGGGCCCGGGTCGGCGCGCTCGACGGCTGTGGCACGGGTCGACGATTCCGTCACGGTGCAATATGGCGCGCAGGCCGACGAGGCTGCGATCCGCCGCCAGTTGCAGGCGATTGCCGTGTACGGCACGTTCTCGACGTCGCCGACCGGGCAATATTCCGGCGCCCAGGTGACGGCGCTGAGCCTGCGCACCACTCAGGCGCTGACGCCGCAGCCCGGGCAACAGCGCGTCGAGGACATCCAGACCGATATCGCGATGGCCCAGAACACGATGAAGGACGCGACCACGCGCCAGACCCAGGCCAAGGCGCAGCTTCAGACCATCATCGATCAGGCGGAATCGGCTTCTCCCGACCAGGTCGCGAGCGAAATCCTGTCGCTCCAGAACGCGCTCCAGGCGTCCTACCAGACTACCTCCAATCTCGCGCAGCTCTCGCTCGTCAAGTACCTGTAAGGGCGCATTAAGGCGCCGTTAACCATGCCTGTTTACCTCTTGGTGAGGATTTGAACGGGGGCGGAGCCGTCGATGTCGGACAAGGTGCAACTGGTGGTGGCCACGCCGTGTTTCGGCGGGCAGGTGTCGAGCATTTACGCGAGCTCGATCTTCGCGCTCCAGCGCGCCGTGCACGGCATGTCCAATCTCGAGCTCAAGGTGCACTTGCGGGACGGCGATGCGCTGATCACGCGCGCAAGGGCCAATCTGGTCACACTGTTCCTGGACGATCCCAAGGCCACGCATTTCCTGTTCATCGATGCCGATATCGGGTTCAAGCCCGAGCAGGTGTTTCGGCTGATCGAATCCGGGGCTGATGTCGTCGCCGGGTGCTATCCGATCAAGCGGGTCAACTGGGACAAGGCGAAGCGGGCGATCCAGTCCGGCCGAGCCGACGTACCGGCGGCCTCGCTCGATTACGTGCTCGAGATCGAGGACCCCGACCGCATCGTGGTGGTCAACGGCTTCACCCGCGTGCGCTACGCCGGCACCGGCTTCCTGATGATCCGCCGCCAGGCGCTGGAGGCGATGTGCCGCCATCCGAACTATGCGGGCTTGCAGTTCTTCCGCGAGCATTCGCATGACACGCTGGCGACGAGCCAGAATCGGTTCGCATTGTTCGAATGCATGATCGATCCGGCCACGGGCACCTACCTGTCGGAAGACTTCGCCTTCTGCAAGCGCTGGACCGACATCGGCGGCGAGATCTGGGCCGATATCCAGAGTTCGCTCGACCATGTCGGCCCTTCGGTGTTCCACGGCGACATCACCTCGCAATTCGCGCCGGCAGCCGCGGTTGCAGCCGATGCGGCGTGAGCCTTTCGGGATGAGCGCCGGCGCATCCCGTTTGTCAGACACCGAGCGAGCGTCCGACGGCGGCTCGCGCTACCGCCTGCGCGATCTCTTCACACCGCTGGATACGCTGCTGGTGTCCGGCGGAGACCAGCGGCTCGCGCTCGACCCGAAACATCGCGTCAACGCCTATGGCTGCGCGCCGTCGCCCGCGCCGGATCTCTGGAATTTCGCCTCGTCGACCGCATCGCCGATCTCGCAGGCTGCCTATGATCGCGCCGCGCTGGCGCGCGAGGAGTTGGTCCACAAATCCTTGTTCGACGAGGTCGAAATTGCCTTCGACAGGCGCTGCGAGGATATGCGTGACGAATTGCGCGGCCACCTCCAGCTTCCGCCGCGCGTCGAGATCGTCTTCTCGCCGTCCGGCACCGACTCCCAGCTTCACGCGCTGTTTCTGGCGCGCGCCGCACTCGGTGCGCTGCCGGTGACGATCGTGGTCGGTGCCGACCAGACCGAAAACGGCACCGCGCATACCGCGCGCGGCCGCCATTTCGGCACGATGACGGCGAGCGGCTTCGCGGTGCGCAAGGACAGCGCAGTTGCGGGCCTCGCGGGCGAAAGCATCGCGGTACCGCTGCTCGATGCCGCGTCCGACATCGGAATGCGTCCAGATGCGGATGCCGCGGTGTTGCGCGCGGTCGAAACCGCGATCGCGCAGGGCGCGCCCGTGCTGCTCCAGATCATGGATTCGTCAAAACTGGGATGGCGCGCGCCGAGTGCCGCCTGCCTCGACGAGATCGCGCGGCGCTGGCCCCGCAAGGTCCAAATCGTGGTCGACGCCTGCCAGGCGCGACTCGGGCGGCGGAGGCTGCGCGCCTATCTCGACCGCGGCGACATGGTGCTGATCACCGGCTCGAAGTTTTTCGGCGGCCCGGCGTTCAGCGGCGCGCTGCTGGTGCCAAAAGGATTGTCGCGGTCGCTTGACCGCGTTGGTGAGATCGCGCCGGGCTTCGTCGACTATGCCGGCCGCAGCGACTGGCCGATGGCATGGCCGGCGCTGCGCTCGCGCTTCGAGCGCCGGCCGAATTTCGGTCAATGGCTGCGCTGGGAGGCGGCGCTCGCGGACATCGGCGGTTATTATGCGGCGCCGGGAGCATTCCGCGCCAAGGCAATTGCCGAGCTTGCTGCCGGTATCGACAGCATGATCGCGTTGTCGCCGTCGCTTGGGGCCGTATCGACCGCGTTCGACAAGGCCGGCGTGGATGACGAGGAATTCGCCCAGTCCACGATCTTTCCATTCACGCTGCTGCGCAACGGCAAGCCGGCCTCCATCGCCGACACCAGCGCCGTGCATCGCGCGCTGGCGCGCGACATGAACGAAGAGATTGGCGGCAGCGCGGCAGACCGGAAGGTCGCCGCGCAGCGCTGCCTGCTCGGCCAGCCGGTTCGGCTCGATCGGCCCGATCATGCGCCGCAAGCCGCGCTGCGGCTATGCGTCGGCGCACGGCTCGTGACGGAAGCCTGGTCGGCGGACGAATCGCAAGCGCAACGCAATCTTCATCAGGTACTCGATCGGATCGCCCACGTCCTGGTGAAGGTCGAATTTCTGCTCGACCGCATATCGCCGGATAGTTCTGTCCTCGGGATTTGAAATGCAACATCCAGTTCAATCTCCGATCTCAACCGCGGAGGCCCAGTATGCCGATCGGATCGGCTTTGCGCAGTTGACGCGGCAGGCTTTCGAGGGCGTGGATCTGCACCCGTTGCGCGATCATCTCTTTGCCAGGATTTCCGAAGGCGCGGCGCACGCGGGCGAGGGACTCGATCTGTCGCTGATCGTCCAGCTCCTCGGCGACAAACAGGCGGGGCTTGCCATCCAGGCCGAGGTGCTCACCTTCCATCGGCTGTTTCGTTCGCCCTGCGCGGTCGAGAAGTCGCGCCTGCGCGTGCTCGCGCTCGCGGCCGCGATCGACATGGGCGGCAATACGCCGATCGAGTTTCTGCTCGAGCAGTCCGACATCGAGCTGTTGACGCTCTATGTGGTCGATCGCGTCGGTCTGCCCGAGCAGCTGCCCGATCACGACGTCGCCATCGTCGTCGCGTCCGATTCCGAAGAATGCCGCGAGGCGCTTGCCCTGATCGAGAAGGCCGCGCCGTATTGGCCGCGGCCGCTGCTTAATCGCCCGGGTCTCATCGGCAACCTCGACCGCGACAAGCTGTATCGGCTGCTGATGGGCATTCAAGGTCTCGAGATTCCCGCGACCATTCACGCCACGCGTGCTCAGCTGGCGGATCTCTCCGCGGGCCGGATCGCTTGCAAGGACATCGCAAGCGAACTGCGCTTTCCAATGATCGCGCGGCCGCGCGGCACGCATGCCGGCGTCGGGCTGGCGAAGCTCGACGATGCGACGGCGCTCGCTACCTATCTCCTCGAGCGTGAAGAGCGGGACTTCTTCGTCGCGCGCTTCGTTGACTATGTGAGCCCCGACGGGCTCTACCGCAAATATCGCCTCGCCATGGTCGATGGCAAGCCTTACGCCTGCCACATGGCGATCGCCGAGCGCTGGGACATCTGGTATCTCAACGCCTACATGGCGTTCAGCGAGGAGAAGCGTGCTGAAGAGGCCGTCTTCATGCTCGACTTCGATCAAGCATTCGCGGCGCGCCACAAAAGCGCGCTCGACGAGATGAGCAGGCGCGTCGGCCTGGATTATTTCATCGTCGATTGCGCCGAGAACAGGGATGGCGAGCTGCTGGTGTTCGAGGCTGATAACACCGCGGTGGTGCACAACATGGACTCACCTTTGGTGTTTCCGTACAAGCCGCCGCAGATGCGCAAGATCTTCGCCGCGTTCACGGCGATGCTGGCGCGCCATGCGAAAGTCGGCGAGGGGAGCGCGTCATGAACGAGATCGTCCGCAACACGCAAGCAGCCGCCACCGGCACCTCGCTCGACCCGCAGGACTGGATGGAGTTTCGCGTGCTCGCCCATCGTATGCTGGATGAAACGATCGATGGCATCGCCAATGTCCGCGCGCGGCCGGTCTGGCAGCCGATTCCCGACGAGGTTCGCGCGGCGGTTCGGGCCGACGTGCCGCACGAGGCCACCGATCTGGCCGAGGTCTATCGTGAATTCTCCGAGCACGTCGCGCCTTACGCGACCGGCAACGTCCATCCTGGCTTCATGGGCTGGGTGCATGGCGGCGGCACGGCGGTGGGCATGCTCGCGGAGATGCTCGCAGCGGGCCTCAACGCCAATCTCGGCGGACGCGATCACATGCCGATCGAGGTCGAGCGCCAGATCGTCGACTGGATGCGGCGCTTGTTCGTCTTTCCGCAAGGCGCGAGCGGCATCTTCGTCACGGGCACGTCGATGGCCAATCTGATGGCGGTGCTGGTCGCGCGCACCAATGCGCTGGGGGCGCTGGTGCGACAGCACGGCATCGGCAACGATGGCGCGCTGCTCACGGCCTATGCGTCGAAAGCGGCGCATGGCTGCATCTCCAGGGCGATGGACATTGCCGGATTCGGCACCGACGCGCTGCGCAAGATCGACGTCGATGCCGATCATCGCATCGATGTCGCCGCGCTGCGCACGCAGATCGCGATTGATCGTGAGGTTGGCTTCAAGCCGTTCCTGGTCGCGGCATCTGCCGGCACGGTGGACATCGGCGCGATCGATGATCTCAGGGCGGTCGCGGATTTGTGCCGTGAAGAGGGAATCTGGTTTCACGTCGACGGCGCCTTCGGCGCGCTCGCGATCCTTTCGCCCGAGCTCGCACCGCTGCTCGCCGGCATCGAGCTTGCGGATTCGATCGCGCTCGACTTCCACAAATGGGGGCAGGTGCCTTACGATGCCGGCTTCCTCCTGGTGCGCGACGGCGAACGGCATCGGCAGGCCTTTGCGCAGCCGGCGGCCTATCTCCAGCGCGAGGCGCGGGGACTTGCGGCCGGCGCGGTCTGGCCCTGCGATCTCGGACCGGATTTGTCGCGCGGCTTCCGCGCGCTGAAGACCTGGTTCACGCTGAAGACCTTCGGCACCGACCGGCTGGGCCAGGTGATCACGCGGAGCTGCGCGCTGGCGAAATATCTCGAAGCGCGCGTGCTCGCAGAACCCCGGCTGGAATTGCTCGCGCCCGTCAATCTCAACATCGTCTGCTTCCGCTACCGCGCGAACGATGCGGTCAATCGCGAGATCGTCGCCGATATTCAGGAGTCCGGTATCGCCGCGCCGTCTGGCACGACGCTGGACGGCAAATTCGCGATCCGCGCCGCGATCGTCAATCATCGCACCGAGGAGACCGATATCGACGCGCTGCTGGCAGCCGTGCTCGAGTTCGGCGCGCGGCGGACGGACGGCGGCCTGATCGAAGTCGAGGCGCCGCCACTCGCGGCGCAGTGAGACCGACGTCGCTCGAAACGAAAACGGCCCCGGAGTTCATCCGGGGCCGTGGTCGTTTGGGCCGATTGTGGAACCTGCCAGGGATCAGGCAGCCGAGCTGACGTCCGCCTTCGGATGCGTCGCCTCGTACTGATCGCGCAGCTTCTCTTCATAGGCGATCAGCTTGCGGGCATCCTTCAGGGCCCGGTAGAGATCGCCGCTCATGATGTGGTTGTTGATGCCCGAGATGATCGGCCAGGCGCTCGGCACGGCGGTGACGATGTCGCGCACCAGGTTGAAATAGGTGCCATGCTGGGTCTGCGGATCCGGCGAGATGTACATGAGCTGGACCGCGAGATAGACCAGCTTGGCCGGCGTATCGGCCGTTTCCGGCGTGAGGATGTCGCGCTCGCGCAGGATCGGCACGTTCTCGCCGTCGATCAGCAGGCGGGCGCGCTGGTCGGTGTTGGTGATGACGCAATTGCCGACAATGATGCGTTCGTGCGGTTTGAGCTCGACCTTGAGAGCCATGCCTGTTCTCCATCAACCCTTTTGTAACGAGCGGTGCGCGTGTCGCGTCAAGGACAACTGCCTGCTCCGATTTGGGTCCAATCCTTGCCCAATGTGGTTAACGGGTCGTAAACATCGGCCGTCGCGCCAAAAGAAGAAACAACTTCAGCATCTTGCGTAAGGGCGAGGGCGAGGCTCGAAAGTTGGCCGGAGCGCATTTTGGGCGCGACGCGGACAAACCGGCGGTTTCATTTCACGGATTGTTAGAGGCTTGGACGCACCGTGCGGCCCGTCGTTTGATCGATCTTGGTCAGACAGGACGCGTAGCTACCAGAAAGGTAACAGTATGTCCGGTATCGTTCTCTCCTCCTCGGTTCGTCAGAACCTGCTCTCCCTCCAGTCCACCGCCGACCTGCTCGCCACCACCCAGTCCCGTTTGTCGACTGGCAAGAAGGTGAACTCGGCGCTCGACAATCC